>NZ_BAGK01000308.1 GCF_000308795.1 Nocardia thailandica NBRC 100428
CCCACCACAGCAGCCCGCCGCCGAAGGCCAGGCCACCCGCGGCGATCACGGGCCCGGCGCCGACGCGCCCGATGAGCCGCCCGGCCGCGACGGCGACGAACGGCACGAGCAGCGGCCCCGGCGCGATCGCCAGACCGGTCCGCAGCGCCGACCACCCCCACACCTGCTGCGCCCAGAGGGACACCGAGAGCAGCATCCCGGCGAACGCGATCTGGAAGACCAGCGAATTCGCGCTCGCTACGGAGAAATTCCGCGCGCGCAGGAGCGCCGGATCGAGGACGGGGCTGCGGTGCCGCGCCGTCGAGACCGCGAAAACGACGCCGAGCGCGAGGGCCGCCGCGAACGCGGCCGACACGCCGGGCGAGGCCCAGCCCCATTCCGGCCCCTGCACCAGCGCCAGGATGAACGCCCCGACGGCGCCGATGAGCGCGGCCGCGCCGAGCAGGTCGGGCAGCGGTCCGGCGTCGGGCGCCGGGCGCGGCAGCACCCGCACGCCCGCCGCGAGGGCGGCCAGCCCGATCGGCACGTTCACCAGGAAGACCCAGCGCCAGTCGAGTTCGACGAGCAGCCCGCCGATCACCGGTCCGAGCGCGGCGCCGAGGCCGCCGAAGGCGACCCACAGCCGGACCGCGCCCGCCCGGCGCTCGGGCGGCGTCGCCGCCAGCACCAGCGCGAGCGAGGACGGGGTGAGCAGCGCGCACCCCACGGCCTGCACCACCCGGAAACCGATGAGCGCGGCGACATTCCAGGCCACCGCGCACAGCGCCGACCCGGCTACGAACACCGCCAGCCCGAGCAGGAACGTGGCCCGGTTGCCGTGACGGTCGCCGAGCCTGCCCGCGGGGACGAGCAGCGCGGCGAAGACGATCGCGTAGAGGTTCAGCACCCACGACAGGCCGGTCAGCCCGGCGCCGAAGTCGGTCGCCATCGCGGGCATGGCGACGTTGACGATGAACAGGTCGAGGCTGGACAGCAGGACACCGGTCGACACGACCGCGAGCACGAGGCGGGGATCGGCGGCCCGCGCCGCGCGGTCAGCCGAGGACACGGCGGGTCTGCCGGGCGGTCGCGAGCAGGGCGCCGTCACGGTCCCAGATGTCGGTGTCGTCGACCGACCAGCCGGCGCCGGAGGCGAGGGTGGCGGCGCGGACCAGCACCGGCGCGTCGACGGGGGCGGCGGCGTACAGCTGCAGCGACAGCGTCACCGTCGGCACGGGGACCGGGGCGCGCAGCAGCGGGAAGATCCCGGGCGGCAACGCGTCGGCCAGCACCGCGAGGGTCGGCGCGTCGACCGGGAGGTCCGGATCGAGACCGATCCACGCGCACATCATCGCCTCGTCCGCCCCGCTGAGCGGGAGCGGCCCGGCCGCCGGGCGGATGACGAAATGCGCACCCACCGGGACGATCTCGGGCGGGAGCCGGAACTCGGCGCAGTCGGCGGCGGGCGGCACGACGGGCGCGGGGCGGTCGGTATGGGCGGGCGTCGCGGTCGGCGTCGCGGCGCCGAGGGTCACCGTGGCGGCGGCGACCGGCGTGCCCCGCTGTTCGGCGACCACCTCGAGCGCCGTGGTGCTGCGCCCGATCGGGAGTTCGGTGGCGCGCAGGAGGAATTCGCCGGTGGCGGGCCTGCCGAGGAAGCGGATGTCGGCGGACCGGACCGGGTGGTCGCGGGTGCTCGCCCGCTGGGCCGTCTCGATCAGGACACCGGCGAGCGCGCCGCCGTGCGGTCCGGTCCAGCCGCGCCACGAGTCGTCGATGCCGGCACGCCAGCGCCCGGGGCCGTCGGGGGCGAGGGCGAAGCCGTCACCCAGCCGCCCAGTGAGTTTCATCATGCAACTCACCGTAGACGGGTGAGTTCTTTCATGCAACCCAGTAGGCTGGCGGCATGCGCCGAACCAGCTTCGAAGACATGAACTGCTCCCTGGCCCAGTGCCTGGAGGTGGTCGGCGAATGGTGGACGCTGCTGATCGTGCGCGACGCGCTGTTCGGCGTGACCCGCTTCGACGAGTTCCGCGAGCGCCTCGGCATCGCGCGCAACGTCCTCACCCAGCGCCTGGACGGGCTGGTCGAGCACGGCGTCATGACCCGCGAGCCCTACCAGGACAATCCCGTGCGCTACGACTACCGGCTGACCGCCAAGGGCCGCTCGCTGTGGCAGGTGGTGACCGCCATGCGGCAGTGGGGCGACGAATGGGCGGCCCCGGCGGGCCCGCCCGTGCAGACCGTGCACCGCACCTGCGGCCGGGTCGCCACCGTCGAGCCGGTCTGCGCGCACTGCGGCGAACGAGTGCTCGGCCGGGACCTGACCCCGGTCGACGGGCCCGGCGCGGGCCCGGTATCCCTCCTGCCCGCGCACCGGGTCCACCGGACGAGCCCATAGGGCCGGCGCCCGGATCAGGCCGCCGGCATCGAGATCGGCACCGGCATGTGCAGGGCGATCTGCCCCTCCGTGACGACATCGAGCCGGACCGGTCGCAGGGTGCCCAGCGATCGGAGGTCGTCGGACAGCCTCCCCCGGCCCAGGGTCGGCGCGGCACCGCGCGGGAGGGTGGCCGAGGCGGCGGAGAAGGTGTTGACCTGGGTCAGCGTCGAGTGCCATGCGCCGCCGATCCGGGTGTAGGAGGTCAGCGAGGACACGCGGGCGCCGTCGGCGTAACGGCGCTGCGGCGGGGTGGGCACGGTCAGGGCCAGGTCGGTCCGCCCGTCGTCGTCGGCCACCCGGGCCACGGTCCGGGTGGGGTCGATGTCGACCTCGAGCTCGGTGACCCATTTCGGGAAGCCGTAGCCGTCGCGGCCGCGCACCCGCGCAATCTCCGAACTCACCGGAAGCGACAGCACATACGAGTGCAGGTGGTCGTTGCCGAGCCCGGCGACGAGGTCGACCACACCGGGCCCGCCGTGCCGGGCGGGCCGGACGGCGATCGCGACGGCGGCCTCAGTGTAGAAGTCGATGTCGCACACGTCGTAGCGGAAGAAGACGACCGAGGCCAGGCCGAGTCCGGGGGCGACCTCGAGCGGGGCGAGCTCGCGGGGCAGCCGGGCGCGGAGGGCCCGGGACCGCGCGAGCAGCGTGAGCCGGGTGCTGGACATCCGATAGTAGAAATTCGGACTCAGCGTCTCCCCGATGGCGGAGTCCACCCGCCGTTTGGGCAACCGCCGGAAGAAGTCGACGCTGCGCACGCGCGGGTCGGCGGCGATCGCGTCGAGGTCGGTGGCCATCCGGTAGCGGTCGTAGATGCCCCCGGCGGGCACCGGGACCGGGCGGCCGCCCAGGTCCACGTCGACGGTGGCGGGTCGTGTCGGCGACATCGGCATGTCTCCTTGCTCGCGGGATGAGGTGGCACCACCCTAGGCGCCAATGTAAGCACCGTCAACACCCTGTCATCCGCGCGGTTTCCTTCATATGTTTTCGCTGTTAACATAAGCGCTCGTGGAGTCTCCCGTCACCGAAACGGCCCTGCCCGACCCCCTCGTCCTCATCGCGCCGGCCATGGCGATCGGATCCCGCTTCTACCGGCCCCTCGTCTCAGCCTTCGCCGCGCGCGGGTGGGAGGCCAGGGCGCTCCCCCGGCGCGGCTTCGAGAAGGGACAACCACCGGCTTCCCGGTCGAACGACTGGTCCTACCGCGACGAGATCGACACGATCGGGCGCGCGGTCGCCGCCGCCCGCGCCGACGCGCCCGGTCGGCCCGTCGTGCTCCTGGGACACAGCCTCGGCGCGCAACTCGTCGCCGGCCACGAGCTGACCCACCCGCCCGCCGACGGCATCGTCACCGTCGCCGGGTCGTTGCCGTGGTTCCGGTACTACCCCCGGCTCGGCCTGCACGTGGCGGCCATGGCCGCGCTCGTCCCCGTGGCGACGACCCTGTTCGGCCACCTGCCGAAACCCGCCTTCGGCGCGCCCGGCGCCCGCACGATGATGCGCGAGTGGGCCCGCATGGTGCTGACCGGCACGCCGCCGTTTCCCCACGCCGACCCGATCCGCACCCCGGCGCTGGTGGTCGCCCTCGAGGGCGACGAGCTCGCGCCCACCCGCGGCATCGACGCCTTCGCCCGAGGCATGATCGAACCCGGCCGCGCCACCCGCTGGGACTACCGCGCGCAGGACGCGCCCGCGGGCGGCAGCGTCGACCACGTGCAGTGGGTCCGCACGCCGGAGGCCGTGGTCGACCGGATCGTCGGCTGGTGGCACGGGCAGGCCGCCGCGCGCGCGACGGTCGGGGCCACCGAGCCGGGCCGGGACTGACCGCGCGGCGCCCGCCCCACCGTCACGACGCGAGCGCCGCCCTGACCCGTGCGGCGAACGCGTAGTCGTCGCGCCACCCGGCGCCCGTGGGCGCCAGGATCACCCGCTCGGCCCCGGCCGCCTCGTAGCCGGCCAGCGCGTCCGCGGCCGCCGACGGTTCGCCGGGCAGCGTGGGCGCGACCACCGTGATCCCCGGGGCCGGCCGCCCGTGCCGCGCGGCGAGGTCACCCAGCTCCTCGGCCAGGCCGGGCAGCCGGTCGAGACCCGGATCGATGGGCATCCACGCGTCGCCGAACTCCGCGGCGCGACGACGGGCGCGAATGCCGTTGCCCGCGATCAGGATCGGCGGACGGGCCGCGCCCGGCGACAACGTCACCGAGGGACCGTCGCCCGGGGCCGCCGGGTCGCCCGCGACGAGCGCGGGCAGGACTCGTAGCGCGTCGTCGGTGCGGGCGCCGCGCGCCTCGAAGGGCACGCCCGCCGCGCGCCACCCGGCGTCGCCGTGGGCGGGGTTGCCGGTACCGACCCCGACGAGGAGCCGTCCGCCGGACACGAGCTGCAGCGTGGCGATCTCCTTGGCCGCCCACGCGGTCGGCCGCAACGCCAGCAGCAGGGCGCCGAAGCCGACCCGCAGGTCGTCGGTGACGGCCGCGGCGGTGGCGAGCGCGACCGTGCTGTCCAGCATGGGCGCGCTCGCCACGAGATGGTCGGTGGCCCACACGGATTCGAGTCCCGCCGCCTCGGCGGCGCGGGCGCTGTCGCAGACGCCGCCGACCGCCGACGCCGCGGCGTCCGGTCCGGATGTGGGCAGGAATACGCCGAGCCGCATGGTCACCGGTGTGCCTCCGAAAGTGTGTCGGTTCATGATTACCCGACCCACGGTAGGGCCCCCGAGTGAGCACTTCCATGCGCGAATCGATCGGATTCATGTCCCAAACGCGCACTATCGCACCGTTTACCGACGGGCGGCCGTTCGGTCATCGGGGCGCGGCGAGCCTGTTTCGGTCAGGAAGATGCGTGCGGGATAGATGCGGTCGAGGACGGGGGTCGCCATCGCCGTGGTGATCAGTGCCATCAGCACCATCATGGTGAACATCTCGTCGTCGAGCACGCCGAGCTCGCGTCCGACGGACAGGATCACGAGTTCGGTGAGACCGCGGGTGTTGATGAGCACCGCGACGGCGGCGCTCTGGCGTGGTGGCATGCGGGTGAGTCTCGCGCCGGCATACCCGCCCAGCAGTTTGCCCGATACCGCGACCAGCAGGATCATGCCGAGCTGCAGCCAGGCGCCGATGGTGAGGCCGCCGACGTCGACGCCGAATCCGGTCACCACGAAGAACAACGGCAGCAGAAGCAGGACGCTGACTTGTTCCAGCCGAGTGAGGACTTCTCGGGTGAACCGGTCCTTGTGCGGCAGGATGGTGCCGAACAAGAACGCTCCGAAGATGGCATGGATGCCGATCTTGTCGGTGATCCACGCCGAGCCGAGTGCCCCGACCAGGATCAGCACCAGCATGTCCGGTGTCAGGCGCCCGGCACGCTCGAATGCGTTCAGCAGGCGGACGAGCAGCCGCCGGACGAGCACCAGCATCAGGACGGCGAACAGGGTCGTCAGCCCGACGATCCGGACCACCTCCATGGCGTCGCCGCCCTTGACCACAGCGACGACGAAGGCCAGCAGCGTCCAGGCGAGTACGTCATCGAGCGCGGCCGCGGCCAGGGCGAAGGTGCCGGCGATGCTGTGCTGCATGCGTCGGTCCGACAGGATTCTGGCCAGGACGGGGAACGCTGTGATGGACATCGCGATCCCGAGGAACAGGATGAACGCTGTCCGGGAGACCTCGTGGTTGGCCACGAGATGGTGGTGGGGGTACAGCACCAGCGCCACCGCGGCGCCGAGGGTGAACGGCACGACGATCGAGGACAACGAGATGGCGCCGGCCGCACGCCCGCGTCCGCGCAGTACGCGTACGTCCAGCTCGAGCCCGACCAGGAACATGAACAGGACGAGTCCGACCTGGGCGAGCACCTTCAGATAGGGCACCACGTCAGCCGGGAACAGCTGGGCCATGAGGTTTCCCGGCAGGGCTCCGAGGACGGTGGGCCCCAGTGCGATACCGGCGACGATCTCGCCCACGACGGCCGGTTGACCGATCTTCGCCGCGATGCGGCCGAGGACGCGGGCGGCCACGAGGATCAAACAGATGTCGAGCAGTACGTAGGTGAAGATCTGGGCGGCGTTGTGTGTCATGCCCGAGTCCGCACCCGGTAGACGGCCGCGGCGGTATCGCCCATGACCAGCGCCCGTTCGGCCCCCGACAAGGGGGCGAGAAGGCTCGTCGTGGCCGCGAGCTGCTCATCGTAGGTCGCGGCGAGGGTGCAGTAGGGCCAGTCCGAGCCGTACATGATGCGGGACGGTCCGAACACCTCCAGGACGTGGTCGGCATATCGGCGCAGATCCGCTACCTCCCACCGTGCCCAGTCTGCGTGGGTCGCCATTCCGGAGAACTTGCAGTAGACGTTCGGCTCGCGGGCGATGTCGGCCAGCGCGGCGGCCCACGGCTGGTATCGGCCGTTGGCGATGTCCGGTTCGCCGATGTGGTCGAGGACGAAGGTCATCGAGGGAAGAGCGCGGACGACGGAGGTCGCCGCGGGGAGCTGCGCGGGTGTGACCAGTAGTTCGAAGCAACGACCACCTGTCCCGACGGCCGCTATTCCGCGGACGATCTCGGGTCGGCTGATCCAGTCGTCGGCGGCTTCGAAGAGACCGGGGTGGCGAAATCCTGCCAGGAACCGGCCGCCGGGCCCGTCGGCGAGGCAGGCGATCGTTTCCGCCACTGCCGGGTCGGTGAGGTCGACCCAACCGATGACGGCCTGGATGAACTCGTTCTCCTCGGCATGGGAG
Source organism: Nocardia thailandica NBRC 100428 (assembly GCF_000308795.1). GTDB lineage: Bacteria > Actinomycetota > Actinomycetes > Mycobacteriales > Mycobacteriaceae > Nocardia > Nocardia thailandica. The sequence continues at coordinate 7,152 of NZ_BAGK01000308.1, forward strand.
AGCAGCAGGCGTGTCTCTTCGATTCGGGTACATCCCTGCACGATCACCGCGCCGGTGAACGCGTTGCGCGACAGTTCTTCCCATGCGTCGTCCGCGTCGAACGGTGCGGCGATCGTGGCGAATTCGCTGCTCATCCAGTCGTACCACCCGGTTCCGGGGTCCCACAGGTGCAGGTGGCTGTCGATTCGGTCGAGCTCGCTCATGTCCGGTCCTCCTCGCCGGTGACGGTGTGGGGTCGCGGCCCCGTTGACGCGGCCTGCGCGTCCTCGGGAGCGCCGGGCGCGGAGAGGGGGCGCACGTCGCCGTGCCGGAGGGCGATCGCGGCGAGGAGGGTCGGCACGGTGACCGCTGCGCAGAACAGGAAGACGGCGCGAACTCCGTCGAGGACTCCGGCGTGGGCGCCTGCCATGATCGCGGCGAACGCGGCGATGCCCAGCGCACCGCCGACCTGCCGGGAGGTGAGGTTCATTCCGTATCCGGACCCGTACCGGTCTCGGGGTATCGAGTTCGCCGCTGCGGCGGCAACCGCGGTCATGAGCAGGCCGATACCGAAACCGCCGAGGAGCCCCGCAGGCAGCAGGACCCGCCAGAATTGCGGGTCGGTGGTCATGGAGACCGCGAAATACACTGCGGCGAGGGCGAAGATGACCGCACCGGCGAAGATGGACCGCCGCTCGGTGTCGCTGTGCCGGGATTTGGCGACCAGGGCGGCGCCCGCCGCGGCGGTGAAGGCTCCCGGCGTGTTGGCGAGCCCGGCTTGGAGTACCGAGTACTTCCACACCAGGATCGTGAAGAGGGGTCCGGCGAGCAGCCACGCGTGCAACGCGACGCCGAAGAAGAAGGACACCGTGCAGGTCGCGGCGAAGGTGCGGTTGTCGAGGAGATCTATCTGCAACGCGGGGACGGGCTGGTTGCGCGCCCGCCATACCCCGAGGGCGCACAAGCCGGCGCCTGCGGCGATGACGGCGATGACAGCAGGGCCGGCCCATCCCCAGTCGCTGCCCTGTGTCAGGCCGGTGACCAGCAGCCCTACTCCCGCCGCGATGATCACCGCGCCGAGGGCGTCGGGGCGCGCGTTTGTGGCCGTGACCGTGCTCGTGGGCAACGTTCGGCCTGCGTAGTAGGTGGCCAGGGTGATCGGGATGTTGATGAGGAACACCGCCCGCCAGTCCCAAGCCCAGACCAGCAGTCCGCCCAGTGCCGGACCGACGGCGGCGGCCAGCGAGCCTGCTGCGGCCCAGCCTGCGACGGCGGCCATGCGCCGTTCGGGCGGGTAGGCCACCAGGACCATGCCCAGTCCTGCGGGGACGAGGCAGCCCGCGGCCAGACCTTGCAGTGCCCGGGCGGCGATGAGGAACTCGACGGTCGGGGCCGCCGCGCACAGCAGCGAGGCCACCGAGAATCCCAGTAGCGAGAGCTGGAAGATCCTGGCGTGTCCGAGCAGGTCGGCGTAGCGGCCGGCGGGGACGAGAGCGGCGGCGAAGAGGACCGCGTATCCACTGACCACCCAGGTCAGCGTCGACAGGGCGCTGCCGGCGAAGTCGGCCTTGATGTCGGGGAAGGCGACATTGACGATGGACATGTCCAGGAATGCCATGAAACCGGCCACGGCTGTGACCGCCAGTATTCGTCTCTGTTGCGGGGGGTGTCCGGATCCGTCGTCCATCGGTTTCCTCAGGGTCGGCCCTGCGCTCGGGCGCAGTGCTGTCGGGGGTTCGGGTATCGGTCAGATCCCGTGCAGTAGTCCTGCGGCGTAGAAGCCCGGTGCTGAGGACTGGATCAGGTAGTTGCTGCCCTGCTGGAACGGGTGTCCGCCGGCGTAGTCCACCAGGTTGATCATCCAGTCGCAGTTGCCGCAGTGCCCGTAGTTCCGCAGCGTCTGCGCGAAGTGCAGCCTGGATCGGTCCAGGCCTGCGCTGACGGCGTTGAACAGCACCATCGGTGCATACAGGTTGGTGGGGAATATTGCCTCCACGTCACGTCCGTCGAGGACCCGGTCGAGCACGCGGGCCGCGACGCGCCGGCGTGAGCCGAAGGAGTCCTCGCCTCGCAGACCGGCGGCGTCGGTGCCGATCGCCGTCGATGTCAGGACGAATCCGCCGGGCGATGCGCTGCTGACGAGGCAGGTCGCGACCGCGTCCCCGAATACCGCGAAGGGCTGGACTCGGTCGGCGTCCTCGGTGGTGTAGTCGAACGTCACCACCATGGTGGTCGTGCTGGTTCCCTCGGTGACCAGTCGGTGGGCGTAGTCCAGGGCGGCGATGGAGGTGCAGCATTGTTGCAGGCCGAGCAGTGCCGGCACGGCCGTGCTCATGCCCGATTCACCCAGTACCGTCCGGGCGAAATGGTGCGGTAGGTCGGTCAGCTGGGAGTCGCTGGTGGCGAAGACGACGTGATCGACGGCCCCGGGCTCGATGCCCGCACTGTCCGCGGTCGCGCGGATGCACGGAATGATGTAGTCGAGGACCGGCCGGGACATCGTCCGTAGTGTCAGGGCACCCATGGTGGCGAACGGCGTCTCCGAGCAACGGCTCCAGAGAGTGTCGAAGTCCGCGATGTCCTGTGGCGCGAGTTCTCGATCGCCGAACTCGCAGGCGAAGTGTCCGATGGTGGCTGGGTTGTCCATGGTTCTGCCTGTGATCCGATCAGGGTCTCGGCCGGCCGGCGCCGGAAGGCCGGCCGGCGATCCGGCACCGGCCGGCCGGTGTTTCAGGCGTCGGCAGCGGCCTGGTCGATCCGGTGGAAGACCGTGCAGATACCGGCGACGGTCTCGAGTTCGGAAACCCATTCCGGTCGCAGTTCGACCTGGCGGTCACCGATGTACTCGAGAATCAGCATGATCACGTCCAGGGAGCCGATGCCGAGATCTCTGCGGGTCGACTCCGGTGTGATCTCGGTCGCGGCGAGGTCGAGCTTCCGAGCCGCTACGAGGTCGGTGAACGCGGTGAGGTAGTCGATTTCGAGGGAGTTGTCCGTCGCGGACATGATTGCCTCCTTGCGTGCCTGTCGGGTCAGGCCGGGTGATGGACGAACTTCTGGCCGTTGAGATTGCTGCGGTGCAGGCGGTTGTAGCCGTAGTTGTCCTCGCCGGAGACCAGGACACAGCCGTGGTAGTCCAGGCTGATGGTGTCGCCGAACTCGGTGAGGCTGTTGACGTTCTCGTAGACCTTGACCGAGGGCGCGACGTAGCGTGAGGCGAACCCGAGACGTGTGTCCGGACTGGTGTTGGGCAGGGATCCGTGGATGCACTTGGCCAGGAACATGACGAACTGGCCGGGTTTCATGACCATTTCGTGGATGCGCTCCTCGTCGGGGTTCCACGTGCTGTCCAGTTTGAGTTCGGCGTAGTCGTAGCCGAAGAAGTTGTGCGACTTGTTCTCGATGTCGTAGGTCAACGACTTCGATTCGTCGTAGTACCAGCGCTTGTGGCTACCCGGGATGAAACGCAGGCATCCGTGTTCGCGGTCGGCCGGGGAGAACGCGGTCCAGACCGTGATTTCCTGGGCCGCGGCGGTGGACTTCTCGGTGTATTGCAGCGACGGTGTCGAGGAGTTCGTCGTCTCCCCGACCACGAAGGTCTCCACCTGATGCCAGCCGGTGCCCTCGTCGCCGGGCTCCTTCTTGAAGATGTTGGTCTTCCAGCACAGCACGTCGTCACCGATGAGGCTGCGCAGCTTGTTGACGATCTCCGGGCGCGAGATGTGCTCGGACAGTGTGTTGCAGTCCAGGTGGCGGTCGTAGTTGATGATGGTCGAGTTGTGGGGCTTGTTCTTGGACACGACCATCTCGATCTTGGCCTGGTCCCATTTGATCGGCGCCTCGTCGGGGTCGTAGAGGTCGAACGGGCCGATGAATCCGTTGTCGTGGAAGGATTGGAGTTCCTCGGCGGTGAGGCCACGCGTGTTGTCGGTGCTCATCTCGCGCCTACCTTTCTGCGGGTGTACGTGGTCGGTCGTCGGAGGTGGCTGTGGTGGAGCGCCGGCCGGTCGTCGCGGCGGCCGGAGGCAGGATGCGTTCGGCGTTGCCGTGGAAGAACAGCGCCCGTTCGTGTTCGGTCATGGTGTCCGGGAAGGCGTTCTCCCTGGCGAAGCGCGCGACGAAATCGGCCTGCTTGCCCTGCATCCGGAACACCGGCCAGTCGGTGCCGAACACGATCTTGTGGTTGATGCCGCGCTGAAAGAGCCGGTGCAGGTCTGCCATGCCTGCTGTCTCGTAGCCGCTGACGTCGATGTAGACGTTGGGCCGGTTGTGGCACAGCATCACGCATTCGTCGGTGTACTGCACACTGCCGTGCGCCAGCACGAAGTCGACCCGGGGAAACGCCCGCGCGGCCGCGTCGACGAAGATCGGGCGCGCGATCTCGAAATCGAGGACCGGGGAGGTGGCACCGATGTGGGACAGCACCGGTAACCCGTACTGGTTACAGATCTCGTAGAAGGGGAACAGGCCGGGATCGTCGAGACGGTACCCGCACGGCGGATACAACTTCATGCCGTCGAATCCGTAGTCCAGCACCGCCTTCTCGAACAGCGCCAGCCCGTCCGCGCCCCATCGTGGATCGACCCCGGCCAGAACCCGGAAGCGTCCGGGGTGACGGTCACGGACCAGGCGGTGGTGCTCTATCAGCTCCTCGATCGTGTGGGTACTGTCCCGGAGGGCGAAGGTGAAGTCCGGCAGCAGGAGCACGGCTTCGCCGATACCCGCGCTGTCCATTTCGGCGACCAGTTCGTCGGCGAGCGGATCGTTCATCGTCGCCTCGAGCATCGTCGCGATCTTGCCTCGGGGAACCCGCAGGCCTTTCGCGTGCAGCGCGACCGCGAGGTTGTCCACGACGCCGCTGCGAAAGGACTCCGGGAAGCACATGGTCGCGGCGATGTGGGTGTGGAAGTCGATGATCGCGTTTGCGGCGTGGTCGGTCATGCCGCGCTCGCCTGCCGCACGATCGCGATGATGTCGGATACCTGTTCGGCGCCGATGAACTCCTCGACGTGGTCGAAAGCGTCGATACCGACCTTCTCCTCGAGCATCAGCACGATGCTCATCAGGCCGACCGAGTCGATGCCGAGCTCGCCGCGCAGGCTGCTGGACGGGGTGATCACGCCCTGCGCGCGAGGTACGGCAGCGCCGATGATCCGGCAGATGGTGTCGTCGGTGATCGGTGTTGTCATGAGGCGACGCTCCTTGTCTCATCGGCGGCCAGGTTGCGGAGGACGGCGGCCCGGTCCAGCTTCAGGTTCCTGGTGAGCAGCCCGGATTCCACGGACAGCTCTGCGGCGGGCCGGAATCCGACGCGTTCGATGCGATGCGCGTGTGAATGACGTGCAGCGAGGGCGCGTACGGCGCCGGCGATCTGTTCGCGCACCTCGCCGGGGGCGCCGTTGTCGAGCCACAGCACCGCGGCCAGAACGGTGGCGCCCGGCTCGATGTAGACCATCGCGCGGCTGATGCGCGTATCGGCTTCGAGTTCCTGTTCCAGGATTTCGGGGTTGATCTTGACTCCGCTGCGGGTGATCAGGACGTTCTTCTTGCGTCCCACCAGCCGCAGCCAGTCACCGTCGAACTCGGCCAGATCGCCGGTGGCGACCGTGTCGTCCGGCAGAAAGACCGTCTCCTGATCGGCCGTGCCCTCGAACACGTAGCCCGAGGCCTGTGGCGTGCCGGTCTTCACCAGCACCTCGCCGTCCTGGCCGAGGACGACCCGTACCCCGGGCACGGTACGTCCCGCGGTGCCCGGCCGTGAGCGCGCGGGCAGGTTGGCGGCGATCCACCCGACCTCCGTGCTCCCATACAGTTCGTACAGCGGCATCCCGAGCCTGAGGAACAAGGTGACGATCGACTGCGGGACGGGCGCGGAGCCGGTGAACAGCAACCGCACGCGATCGCCGTAGATCCCGGTCCAGCGGCGGCCCAGGAGCCGGCGGGGCGCGAGGAGACCGGGTAGCCATCGGTGCAGGGCCGTGGCGATGCGCAGGCCTCGTAGCTCCTGGGGTTCTGCCGCGTCGATCCGGGTGGCGACGACCTCGAAGAACGATGGCGGGCCCAACACGATGGTCGGCCGGTAGAGCTTCATCTTCTGGAGCATGCGCTCGGGGGCCACCACCGAAGCGTGTGCGCCGGTGGTGATGGCCAGGTAGATCAGATACCGCTGCTGGAAACTGGAGAACGGCATGACGATCAGCAGGTTGTCCGCGGGTCCGACCCGCCAGAGGAGTCGTGACACCGCGATGGTGTTGTCGATTCCCGATTGGTTGAGCATCAGGCACTTGCGGGTCCCGGCGGTACCGGAAGAGAACACCAAGGTGCGCACCCCCTCCGGTAGTTGCGGACGGTTCGACGGCGGCGGCGCGACCCACAGCTTCAGCTCGCCCCCGGCTGACAGATCAGCGGTGAACTCGGTCGCGGGCTCACGGATCGGTACCTTCGCCGCGACGAGTACCGCCGAGAGGGCATAGCGGCTCGCCAGCTCTTCCAGGTCGGCAGGGTCGCCGGGCCGGTATTCGGCAGGCAGCGCGACCGGCACACAACCCAGCGTCAACAAGGCCAGGTCGGCGACGATCCACTCATAGGAGTTGGGGCTCAGAATGGCCACGAAGTCACCGGCCGACAGTCCAGCGCGCTCGAGGACACGCATGGCCGCGCCGACGTCGCGGCGCAGTTCGGCGAAGGTTCGTACGCGTTCGCGGCCGTCGCGTGTGCAGACGGTGATCCGTGCGTCCGGGTGTCGGTCCAGGTTCTGGTACAGATCGGCTAGCGACATGTCGGGATCCTGTTCGTGTCGTGGTCGAATGCGCGCGCGAGTCGCCGCAGCGCGTCGCGCATCAGCGCGCCGCGGTGCACCAGGCCGATACGCGCGTAGCCCGCCCCCGGGTTCGTGCCATCGGGCTCGGTGCAGGCCAGGTAGCGTCCGGGCATCACGGTCAGCGCCTGCCTGCCCCACGCCGCGCGGACGAAGTCCTCGTCGTCGTCGACCGGCAGCCACAGGAACATTCCGGCTCGTGGGCGCTGGTAGCCGGGCAGATGGCCGAGCACGTCGTCGGCCGCGTCCCAGTTGCCCCGCAGGACTGTTCTGCCCAGTTCGACGTGTGCGTCGTCGGACCACAGGCGGGCCGCGAGTTCGTTGACAGGATCGGCAGAACTCACCCCGCACAACCGGTTGAACCTGGCGTAGTCGGCGACGGTTTCGGGGTCGCCTGCCACGAATCCGCTGCGCAGTCCCGGCATCGCCGAACGCTTGGACAGCGTGTGCGCTACCAGATACTGCTGTCCGGCCAGCCCGGCGCCGAGTTGGAGAAGACTCGGCGAGCCGCCGGTCACGACCAGGTCCGCGTAGCACTCGTCGACGATCAGTACGGCGTCGGCTTCGGCTGCGGCACCGGCGATCTCGATCAGCTCCTCGCGCCCGAGCACCTCCCCTCGTGGGTTGCCCGGGTTGCACACCACGACCGCGGCGGCGCGCCCGCAGGCTCGCACTGCCTCGGCGATCGCCTCGCCGCCCTGGCCGGGCCGATAGAACACCTGGTCGGCGCCGGCGAAGACGCACGAATGCGTATACGCCGGATAGAGCGGGTTGGGCAGGATCACCGGCCGTCCGGGTGTGCGCCCCACGGCCCGCATGATGGCCACCGACATCGCTTGTTTGCTGCCCGGTGTGGGCTCGACCGCCAGGCCGTGGCCGTCGACGCCGAAGCGGCGAGCCAGCCACCCGAGGTAGGCGGCACGCAGTTCCGGCGTCCCCCCGGGACGCGGGTAGCGGGCCCACCGTTGCGGGTCGGCGTCGAGCTCCTCGCCGTGGTGCGCGGTGATGAGCGCGGATTCGCCGAGGTGCAGCGCGATCGGTTCGAGCCCTCGCGGTGCCGCGACATCACGCAGCAATGCGCGCATTCGGCCGGCGGCGCTGGTCGTGGCCGCACCCTGGTCAGTCTCGTGCCAGCGCATTCAACGCCGTCTTTCCCCGGGTGCGAGCATCGGCGTATTTGACGATGATCGCCGAGTACAACGAGTGGGCGGGCCCGCCCGCGTCGGTGCGGCCGCCGGCGATGACGACGGCGTTCTCGGGCACCTCGCCGTAATGGATGTCCCCGGTGGTTCTGTCCAGGATGGGTGTGGAGCGGCTCAGGAACACGCCCATGCCGATCACCGCGCCCCGCCGGACCCGGACTCCTTCCGCGATCTCGCTCCGCGCGCCGACGAATACGTCGTCCTCGATGATCACCGGTTGTTCGCCCACCGGTTCGAGGACCCCGCCCAGCCCCGCCCCGCCGGAAATATGACAGCGACTGCCCACTTGCGCGCACGACCCGACGGTGGCCCAGGTGTCGATCATGGTGTCGGCGCCGATGTAGGCGCCGATGTTGACGAAACACGGCATGAGCACCGCTCCCGGCCCGACGTAGGCGCCGTGGCGCACCACGGCTCCTGGGACGACCCGTAGCCGCGCCGCCTCGAAGTCGGCGGCGCCCCAGTTCTCGAATTTCAGCGGCATCTTGTCGAAGGCGGGAGCGAGACCTCCTCCGGAGTCGACGACCCTGTTCGTTCTGGTGCGGAAGGACAGCAGGATCAGCTTGTTGACCGCGGTGTCGACGACCCAGCCGCCGTCGACCGGGGCGGCCGCGCGCAGCTTTCCGCAATCCAGTTGTGCCAGGCCGTCTTCGACGAGTCCGGACAAGGCGGCGATGTCGTCGGCGGTGAGAGTGTCGCGGCGGGCGAACCACTCGTCGATCAGGGTCTGTTCGGTCATACGCGAACCTCGTCACTGGGGTGAGGCGATTGATCGCCGGTCCTGGCAGGAGAAAGGGGAACCGGCTGGGGGTCCCATCGCACGGTGGCGACATAGTCGTCGAAGGTCTCGGCGCGGCGGATCTCCACGACGTCGCCGTCGGCGGTGAGCAACAGCTCGGCAGGCCGCAGGCGGCCGTTGTAGGTGTAGCCCATGGCGTGGCCGTGCGCGCCGGTGTCGTGGATGACGGCGATGTCGCCGGGTTCGGCGCGGGGCAGTTCCCGGTCGGTGGCGAACTTGTCCATGTTCTCGCACAGCGACCCGACCACGTCGACGTGGTGGCGGCTTCGCTCGCCCGCGAAAGGCAGACTGATGTGGTGGTATGCCCCGTACAGGGCAGGCCGCATCAGAGCAGGCATCGAGGCATCCAGTCCCACGGTCTCGCGGGCTTTGTCGTACCGGCCGACAACCCGGGTCACCAGCACACCGTGCGGACCGGTGACATAGCGCCCGTACTCGGTGAGCACCTGCGGCGACCTGGTCCCGAACAGTTCTGCCAGCATCACGGTGACCGCGTGCGCGTAGCCGGGCAGGTCGAACGGGCGGTCGCCGGGTAGGTAGGGGATGCCGAGCCCGCCGCCGAGGTTGACGAAGTCGAATCGGATGCCTGCGGCGCGCGCGACGTCGGCGGCCACGGTCAGCACAGCCCGTGTCGCGCGGATCGCGGCTGACAGATCGAGTTCGTTGGCGAACATCATGGCGTGGATGCCGAAGCGGCGGGCCCCTCGTGCCCTGGCTTGCCGGTAGGCGGCGGGCAACTCCTCGATCGGCACCCCGAACTTGGTGTGGGCGGCGTCGCCCATGAGCCTGCTGTCGGTGCCGATACCGTTGGGAGCGGCGCGAAAGCAGACGGTCTCGGGCACGGTGTCGAGGCGATCGAGCATCGCCCGGTCGTCGAGGGTGATGATCGCGCCGAACTCCTGTGCGGCCGAGTACTCGGCTGTGGTGGTGTTGTTGGAGGTGAAGACCACGTCGGTACCGACGGCCCCGGTCCGGCGAGCGAGTTCGAGCTCGGCCGGCGAAGCGCAGTCCAGCCCACTGCCCGCCGCGGTGAGCATCCTGAGGATGGCGGGGTTGGGCAGCGCCTTGACCGCGAAGTACTGGCGGTAGTCCACCCCCGCGAACGCCGCGGTGATCGCCGCGTGGGTGGCCAGGATGCCGCGCTCGTCATACAGGTGGAACGGGGTTCCGTACTGCTGCACCAGGTCCGGCAGCAGGGCACGCAGCCTGCGGTCGAAGTCGGAAGATGTCGGCATTGCGGGTCCCTTCGGCTCTGCTGCTCAGTGCACCCGGGCGATACAGATGGTCCGATTGCGCATGCCGCTGATCGGGCGGATGTACGGGAAGTAGTAGCTTTCGACGACGTCGAGACCTGTGGCGGCGAGGCGGTGGGCCAGATAATCCTTCGACAGGTACCAGAAGTCCGACACCTTCTCGTGGGCCGTGAACGGTGCGCGACGATCCGGTGGCGCGTCGTTGGACACAACGATCAACGTGCCGGGCTCGAGGTCGAGGTCGAGCAGCTTGCGCAGTGCCGGGCCGATCTCTTCGCGGCCGTCGAACAGGTGCCCGAGGAATCCGTCCGCATAGACCGCGGTGTAGCCGGCCAGATCCTGGGCTGTGAGGTCGAAGAAGTCGGCGACCTGTGCGTCGACACCCTTGGCTCGGGCCAGGTCGACCGCTTCGGCGCAGACGTCGATGCCGCCGAGTTTGCGGCCGTGCTCGACCAGGGCACCCTCCACGGCCGCATTACCGCAGCCCAGCGAAAAGATCCGCTCTCCTTCGTCGGTCAGCGACAGGAATTTCAGGATGAGATGCGAACGGTACTCCGGGACATAGGTCGAGGGGGTCACCGAGTCGTTGAATGCCTCACCGCGTTCCCATATCGTGTAGATCGTGTCGGTTCCGGCTTCTGATCGCGGAGTCGTGTAATAGCGGAAGAGTGCTTCCAGATTCTGTGTCATTGTCATCGTCATCCCCGGTGCTACGTCGCGCTGGTCGCGCGTGGAGTCTCTTGGATGTACTCGATCGACGGCATCGAGGATTCGCGGAAGACCTCGATCAGGGGACCGAGTTCGCCGCGGGATGCGGGACCGAAGTACAGATAGAATTCTCGGGCAGTCTGCGCGTCGTCGTCGAGCAACGTGTCCGCGAGGACACGCGCCAACGAGCGCAGACCTGCCAGAACGGCACTCGGTTCGCCGGTGAGCCGAGGAGTGATGCCCTCATGGAGGGAGAGCGCACGAAAATGCGCGAGGTAGGAGAGCTGAAGGAACATGCCGTCACTGTCGGGGAAATGACCGAATCCTCGACTGGTGTAGCGCAGACACTCGGAAAGATAGTAGGCGATCACATCGTCGGCGGCAATTCCGAAGTGCGGTGCCCATATTTCGGCGAGTACCAGGGTGCCGAAGACGTCGGCGGCGGTCTCCTGGAGTACGACCGAGGTCCACCGGTCGGTTTCGTTGAGCCGCGTGAAATCCTTCCCCGGGCGATGGACGAAATGGCCGAGCTCGTGCGCGAGAACACCGAGCGTGGGTATCGCGGCGAACTGTCGCGCGCCGGGATCGAAGCAGACCCCGATATCGAGATGCCGGTCGGCCAGCGGCGCGGAGATGCGGTCGAGCATCGCCCGGTGGGTGTTCGCGAAATAGTAGGACTTCTTGAACGGCGAGTATTTGACCCCCTCGTCTTCGGGCAGGAAGTAGGCGATGTGCTTGGGGTGGCGGTTGCCCTCGCCCGCCATGAGGAAAAGTCGGGTCGCCGCGAATGCGGGCATGTCGCCGACGAGCAGGTCGGCGTGCAACGAACGCAGATGAGCGCGGACGTTGTTGTCGAACTCGTGCGTGCGGGTCACCAGCGACTGCAACTCGGCGTCGGTGCGGCAGCCGAAGACCGTGGGCAGCCCGCGGACCTCCTTGCCGAACCAGGTCGAGACCTGGCCGCACACGATGGTCGTCGGTTCGTCGAGCCCGGCCAGTTCGGCCAGGATCTCGTCGGTGTAGCCGGTCCCCACGGCCTGGGTGCGGAGTTCCGCTGCCCTGCGAGACTGTTCGTCGGGCAGTAACGCGGCCACCGCGGCCATCGCCGACGCGGCGGTGTCGGGTTCGTTGAATCGGCGCCGCTCGCGGATTCCGATCTGTTTCACCTTCGCCCATTCGGTTTCCACGACCGATGCCAGGTGGCCGAGGGCGGAACGGAACTCCGGCCCCAGTCGGGGTATCTCCCGTGCCAGGTCCAGACTGCTGAGCGCATAGCTGTGTGCGGGCGGCCACAGGCTGCTGTGATAGTCGCGGTAGCGGCCGGCACGTTCGATGTTGCGGTCGAAGTCGAACCGGTCGAGGTGGGATTCAACAGACATTCGGTCCCCCGTTTCACGCTGCCGTGCCGGCAGTCAGTCCCTGGCTTTCGAGAATCAGTTCCGCGCCCTTTTCGCCGATCATCAGGCTGGCTGCGTTGGTGTTGCCCGACACGAGCGTCGGCATGATCGAGGCGTCGACCACGCGCAGGCCATCGAGCCCGCGGACGCGCAGCTGGTCGTCGACCACCGCCGCTTCGTCACCGCCCATCCGGCAGGTGCCCACCGGGTGGTAGGAGGTGTCGCCCGAGGCTCGGACATATTCGGCCAGTTCGTCATCGGTCACCATCGCCGCGCCGGGGACGGTTTCGTGCTCGGACAACGAGGCGATCTCGGGCGCCGCCATGATGTCGCGGGCGATGCGCATTCCCGCGATCAGCTTCTCCAGATCGGCGCGCTCGGACAGGAACGTTGTCCGGATTCTGGGCGCGGCGCACGGGTCACCGGATCGAATGTGCACAGATCCTGTCGACTCCGGCCGCAACGGGTACACCCCGAGGGTCATCCCCGGGCGGGTGTCGAGCCTCCTGCTCGTGGTTCCGTCGGCGTAGCTGGCCGGCGCGAAATGGAATTGCAGATCCGGTTCCGGCAGGTGGCTTTCGGACTTCACGAATCCGAAGCCCAGCGCGATGGGCAGACTCAGCAGTCCGCGCCGTGATACCGCATACCGCACGATCTCCGCCGCCAGCGCCGTGCCGCGGGAGCGTTCGTTGAACGTGATCGGACGGCTGACCCGCCAGCGCAGTCGCGCGGCGAAGTGGTCACGGAAGTTCTCCCCCACTCCGGGCAGGTCATGGCGGACGGGGACGTCGGCGGCGGCGAGGACTGTCGGTGATCCTATGCCGGCGAGTTCCAGCAGCTGTGGCGACTGGATCGTGCCCGCGCTGAGTATCACCTCGCTGTCTGCCCGGACCGTGGTCGAATTTCCCGCTCGCACATAGGTGACGCCTGTGCAGCGCGTTCGCTCCATCGCGAGCGAGACGACCCGCGCTCCGGTCCGAATCGTCAGATTCGGTCGGGCCCGAGCCACCTCGAGATACGTTCCGACCACTCCCGATCGACGGCCACGATCGTGGTTGACCTGGTAGTAGCCGAACCCTTCCTGATCGCCGCTGTTGTAGTCCGGGTTGAGCGTGTGCCCGCGTGCCTGCGCCGCGGCGAGAAAGGCGTCGCAGAGTTGATCGCGTTCGCGCGGCAGCCCGACGGAGATGGGACCGTGGGTGCCCCGGGTGGCGGGATCGCCGACCCCTCGCGCGGTCTCGAGTTTCCGGAAGCAGGGCAAGACCTCGTTCCACGACCAGCCCTCGTTGCCCTGCGCCGCCCACCCGTCGTAGTCACCTCGCTGACCGCGCACGAAGATCATGCCGTTGATGGAGTTCGATCCGCCCAGGGCCCGCCCACGCGGAATACTCAATTCCCGGCCGCCCAGACTGGGATCGGGTTCGGTGCGAAACCTCCAGTCGTACAGTGGATTTCCCATCAGGATGGTTTCCGCCGCCGGGATCATCAGCAGCGGGCTGCGCCGATGCTCGCCTGCCTCCAGGAGCAGGACGGACACTTCGGGGCGTTCGCTGAGCCGAGCGGCCAGGACCGACCCTGCGGCTCCGCCGCCGACCACCACGAAGTCGAAGTGCTCGTCGCGAGGGCCACTCATGAGCCGGGCCCTGCGACGGTGGTCCGATGCATCAGGCGCCGGTGTGCGCGATCGTCGTAGTACGTCGCGCGATGCATGGCGCTGCGGTTGTCCCACAGGACGATGTCGCCGGGCTGCCATCGGTGCCGGTAGGTGAACGCCGGCTGGATGGCGAACTCCTGAATGTAGGTGATCAGGGGCAGACTCTGCCGCAGCGGCATGCCGACGATGCGCCAGGGCACGTTTCCGCCGGCGTAGAGCGCTTTGCGGCCGTTGACCTCGTGGACTCGCACCATGGGCTGCGCGACGTCGACCCACTCCTCGATCTCGGCCGGGGTCGGTGCCGGACGGTCCGGATAGTTGTAGGGCCGGGACTGCACCCGGCTGATGACCACCTGCAAGTCCTCGATCCGGCGCCGCATCTCTTCGGGAAGGGCTTCGTAGGCGGCGAACATGTTCGCGTAGAAGGTGTCTCCGCCGACCGGTGGCACCTCCCGCGCGTAGAGCATCGACCCCGCCGGAGGTTGTTCGAGATAGTGCCCGTCGGTGTGCCAGACCCGCCCGCTGTAGGCCGAACCGATAGGCTTTCCGTCGCGCGCGATGTTGGACAGGATGAGGATTTCCTCGTGCTCTTCGTGGGCGAACTTCGATCGGGTGTAGGTGTAGATGTCCCCGAAGCGCCGGGTGAAGGCGACCTGCTGTCCCGGTGTCATGTCGACCCCACGGATCACCAGGATGGTGGTGTCGATCCAGGCTTGGTAGATGCGATCGAAGTCGGCGTCGGAGATGTCGTCGATGGACGTCAGTCCTCGGACCTCGGTCCCGATCTTCTCGGTGACGGGCAGCAGTTCGATCATGATCCCGTCCCCCTCGGCACCCTGATTTCGCGCACCGTCACGGCTTTCGTCCTCATGCGACACCCACTTCGTAGTCTTCGATCCAATGCTGCAGCTCCACGAGCTGGATGAGCAGCGCCGCCGGATTCGAGCCGCCGGGCAGCTCGCCGAGGACGGCGCCCGCGGCGATGCGTTCGATGAGCCGCGTGGTGCGGGACCGGTCGAACAGTGTCGCGACGGGTGAGCCCGGCGCCAGCGCCCGTTCGGCCTGCGCGATCACGGACTCGTCGTAGGCGGCACTGCGGACGTGCGGGTAGGCGCTCTTCCTGCGGTTCAGCGTCGAGGGCGGCACCACGTCGGCCATCGCCGTTTTGAGCAGTCCCTTGACCCCGCCCGCGGACTTCACCGACCACGGGACGTTCCAGACGTATTGCACGAGCCGGTGATCGCAGAACGGGACACGCACCTCCAAGCCGTGAGCCATGCTCATGCGCTCCTTGCGGTCCAGGATCACCGACAGCGGACCGGCCATGGACAGGTAGAACATCTCCCGCATCCGGGCGTCACTCGCCGACTCGCCATCCAATCGCGGAACAGCGGCCACGAGTTGGTCGTAGCGGTCGCGCAGGTCGGCTGCCGGGTCCACCACCTCGCGCACGTCGTCGGCCAGGCAGTCGGCGAGGGTCGGCCCGTCGAAGAGCCAGGGAAATCCGCCGCGACCGGTGGTTTCGGGCCGGAAGAAGTACGGGTAGCCACCGAAGATCTCGTCGGCGGCTTCGCCGGTCAGGGCGACGGCCGCGCCGGCGGCCATGCGTTCGAACAACACGTACATCGATGCGTCGAACTGTCCCCAGCCCGGCAGGTCGCGGGCGCGTCGCGTCGCCGGAATCGCGGCCATCAGATCAGCGGTGGTCGCGGTGACCGGCCGGTGGCAGGTGCCGAGATAGCGGGCCGCCTCCGCGGCGAAGGGGGCATCCAGATCCGGGCGGAGCTCGCTCGCGACGAAGCCTGTCGCGTCACTGTCGAACTGGATGCAGTAGGTATCGAGGCGAGCGTTCGGCCCGATCGTCCGCGATGCCAGGGCGGCGACCGAGGTCGAGTCCAATCCGCCCGAGAGCATCGCGGCCAACTGCCCGGACGTCTCGGCCCGGGACCGCACCGCGGATTCCAGCAGTTCCCGCACCCTGGCCGCGGTGGTCGGGGCGTCGTCGGTATGCGGGTGGCTGTGCAGTCGCCAGTAGTGGCGGACGGACAGGCCGGATTCGGCGTACCGCACCACTGCACCCGGCGGCACCTCGAACATGTCGAGGAACGGGGTCTCTCCCGGCAGCGACAGCCGGGGCTGCAGCAGAATCGGCAATTTGCGCCGATCCAGCTGGGCGCTGAATCTCGGGTTGGCGATCATCCCCTTCGGTTCCGAGGCCGCCATGATCCCGGTCGGGTACCGGTGGTAGTACAGCGGTTTCACCCCGAGTCGATCACGAACCAGCAACAGCAGGTCGCTGCGCTCGTCGCGGATCGCGATCGCGAACTCTCCGTCGACATGGTCGACGAAGTCCTCACCGCAGCAGAGATACGCGTGCAGGACCAGCTCGGCGACTGTCGCCGATGGCGCCGCGACACCGGCGTCGGCAGTGACCTTCTCCAGTTCGGCCGGATTGGTGATGTGCCCGGCCACGACGGCAACGACGTCACCGACCTCGGTGTGGGCTACGAAGGGCTGCGCCTGAGCGGGGGCGTGCCCGCGGTATCCGAGTGCGGCGCGCCGGTTGATCCAGAGTCCCGTGGACGCCGTACCCCGATGTCGGAGCCGGTCGAGCATCGCTTCGGCGATCGGTTGCTCGCCTCGCAGGTCGTCGCGCTCGTCGACCCATGCGATCAATCCGCTCACGACGCCTCCTGCGCAGCGAGCTGACAGGTCATGAACACACTGTTCGGGTCTTCCCGGTAGGAACCGAAGGGCCCACAGAACTCGAACCCGTGTTTGGCATAGAGTCGTCGCGCCGGTTCGAAGAAATCCTGGGCCCCCGTCTCGAGGCTGATCCGGCGGAATCCCCGTTCCCGTGCGTGGGTCAGCATGTGTGAGAGCAGTCTCGAGCCCAGACCCTGCTGCTTGTGCACCCGCGAGGTACGCATCGACTTGATCTCTGCGTGCCCGTCACCGAGATCTTTCAGCGCACCGCATCCGAGAAGAACCTCGTCGGACCACATCGTCCAGAAGGTGACCTCCGGTACCCGCAGCCCGGCCAGGTCCAGGGCATGCTTGCTCTCCGGTGGTGAGATCGACCGCATCTCGTCGATGTGCTCCTGCAGGAATTCCTTGATCTCGGGGCCGAGCAGGTCATCGACGCGGATCTGCGGTGCCGGATCGACACCTACCTCGAAGGCGTCGTAGTCTCCCGCGCACAGCTTGGCCCACATCCGTCTGCGTCGCGGTTTGCCGCTGGTCGTCCGGTTGATCGTGCCGCGGGGGGCGTCGAACAGTCGCACCAGAGCGTCGGTCCCGACGAGGCTGGTGACGATCCGCCGGACCGGTGCGGCCTCGGCGTCGGCGTGCTCGAACAGCACCGCGACGTGCGGACTGCCCGCGCGCAGGCCCGCCAGGACGACCACGCGGTTCGACGACGTTCCGGTGGCCCGGGCGACGGCGGACTCGATGTCCTCGGCGTAGACGGTGACCGCGCGGATCTTGACCGAGTCGCCGATGCGCCCGACCGGATAGACCTGCCCGTCGACGAGGTAGCCGGCGTCCCCGGTGCCCAGACGACCGCGCTCGTCGCGGCTGAGATCGACAGTTCCCGACGCCGTGCGGTAGTCGGCGGCGACACTCGGTCCCCCGACGAACAGTTCGCCGGCGCCGGGAGCGGCGCCGGCGGTGACGACGTCCACGGTGACCGCCTCGAGGGGTGCGCCGCACCCCACCAGCCAGGTCTTGTCGTTCTCCAGTGCCGCGGTCGCCAGCTCGTAGGGCCCCTCGGTAGCTCCGTTTCGCGGGTCCACCCCGATGACCTGAACCGTCTGGTCGACCGCCACTCCGGACACGGCCAGGGTCGCCTCCGCCATCCCATAGGCGGGGCACGCGGCCTCCGGGCGCAACCCGAACGGTGCCAGCGCGGTCAGAAATTCACGCAGGACCACCGGGTCGATCCGCTCGGCGCCCAGGATGAGCATGCGCCAGCGCGCGAAGTCCAAGCCGCTCATCTCCTGCCCGGACACCTTCGACAGCACATACGGCAGGGCGAAGTTGGGGGCAGCGCTGATCGTGGCTCCGCGGGAACCGAAACACGACAGCCACTTGTGCGGATCCCGAAGAAAATCCATGGGGCTCATGGCATCGATGTCCAGACCGATCACGACCGATCCGAGCAGGCACCCGATCAAGCCCATGTCGTGGTAGGGGGGAAGCCACGTCGCGATCCGGTCGGCGTCCACGGGGCCGACCCACCGGTGAATCGCGGCGAGGTTGGCTTCCAGCGCGGCCGTGGGCACCTGGACGGCTTTCGGCGTGCCGCTGCTGCCCGAGGTGAACTGCAGCAGCGCGATCTCCGGGCCGACGCGCTCCACCAGCCCCCGCCCGGTCGGGTCGGCTCCGATTTCCTCGAGGCCGAGTACCGGGACGTTGCCGAGAACTGGCGCGATCAGCTCGTGCAGATCGGGGGCGGCACTGACTGCGGACGGGTGGGCGACGGCGACGAGCCGGACCAGCTGCTGCCGGTAGCTCTGGGGGTCCTGGACAGGAAACGGCGGCGCGAGTGGGTTGGGGGTGGCCCCGGCCAGCAGCACCGCGAAGAATCGCATCACGAACTCGTCGGCGTCGGGGTCGACGATGCCGACCACGTCACCGGCGCTCACCCCGGCGTCGCGCAGTGCGCGGGCGTGCCCGCGCGCACGAGCAGCCAGCTCACGGTATGACGAGAAGCGCCATCCCTCAGGGGTTGCGCGGTAGATCCCGGTCGTCGGTGACGGGTCGGCGATCCAGTCGAGCAGATGTGTTGTCATGGGCTTTCTCCGGTCCGGGGATGGCTGCAGACTCAGCGGGCCGACGCGAAGGACGCGGGGTGATCCACGCCGTGGCGTGTGCGGTAGTCGGCCACCGCATCGGCACATCCCGTGCGAAAGGTGTCCACGAGCATGTCGACGGTGGACGCGTCCAGGCCCGCCGATCCCAATCGCTTGCCCAGCGACGCCGCGGCGAAGTCCCACTGCCCGCGGAGCTGCCGGGGGCGGTCGGTCATCGCGAGCACGAGTTTGGGTGTCGTGTCGCGAGTCAGTGGGTCGACCATGGTGGACGCGGCCGCCGGCGCGTGGCGGGCCACGGCATCGACGATCGCCGCACCGTAGCCTGCCTTGATTCCCGCGCGCAGCGCGAGCACCCCGAAGTTCACGTGACGCGACTCGTCCCGCGCGATATTGGTCAGCCCCGTCCGCAGGGCTGTGAACCCGTCGACCTCGCGCACTGTGCGCAGCAGGGTGTGCAGCCCGGTCATCGCTACGGTGCCCTCGATGAGCAGGTGATAGATCACCACCGCCTCGTACCATGTCGCCATGTCCTGGGGTTCACGCCGGATCCGGTCGGTGATCTGGGCCAACGAGCCGGCGAACAGATCCCCGACCTGCGTTTCCGCGGTGTCCGCCACCGCGGCCGGCAGCGATCGCTCCAGAGGGGTGAGGTAGGCGCGGAAGAACTGGGCGTGGCGCGCTTCGTCGGCGATCTGGGTCGACAGATAGATCTGGTAGTCGATCGACGGCGCGGCGTAGGCGATGGGAGCCAGGGTTTCGGTGACGGCCATTTCGCCCGCGCCGAACCGGCGCAGGGTGCGCAGGAGCTCGCCACGGAAGAACGGCGTCAGCGCTTGCCAGCCTCTGCTGTCCCCCTCGATGCCGAGCTGCTGGATCTGCCAGTGCTGGGCCTCCCACCGGTGGTAGAGATCCAGTGGTGTGACCCGTTCGGTGATCTCTCGTTCGATGTCCTGCAGAACCGCTGCGTCGTTCATCTGTTCTCCCACAGCATGTTTCGGTGTCCGGAATGGGTGCAGACGGGATCCGGTGTCAAACGACGGGCTCGCTGTCCACCGGGGCGGGGGCCTGCACGAGGCCTGCCACCAGCGCCGTGACATCGGCGACGGTCACGATTCCGCGGGTGCTGCCCGCATCCATTCCCGGCAGCTCGAACTGTGTCTCCAGCTCGATGGCGAGTTCCAGCAGGGCCAGCGAGTGGTAGCCGAGATCCTCGATCAGCCGGGTGCCCGAGTCCACTTCGACATCACGGACCGGGGCCATGCTCGCGACGATTGTTCGTACCTTCGCGGGGAGAGTGTCGGTCATTGCTCGTTCTCCTTGTGTCCACCCGGCAACTGCCGGAAGAGCTCATCGACGGCATGGGCCGTGCCGGCGACCGGATGGCCGCCAGCGACGAGCAGTCCCTCCAGCCCGCTGCGCTTTTCGAGCATCTGCTGCCAGACACCGAACGGAATCGGGCCCAGCGTGGCGTCTGCGGTCGCGGAGTCGTCGGCCGGCCCGATCCGCAGGCCGTCTTCATCGATGTGGAATTTCCACCGCGAGGGCGTGATGCCGTCGAATTCGACCAGGATCGCCACCGGGGTGGTGATCGGTGCTGGTCGGTAGTTTTCGCGCAGCCACCGCACGTGCCAGCCGAACAGACTCGTGACGTCGCCGCCCGAGAGGTCCAGCTGATTGAAATTCTTGCCGTGCCGGGCCAGATGTTCGAGCCACAGCTCCTGTGCCACAGCGATATACAGACCGGATCCCTCGAAGCAGACCGTTCCGGACTCCGCGTCGGTGGCCGTCATCGACAGCGTCATCTTGCGCCCGGTGCGCGCGGTGACCTCGGCCCGCAGGTCGAGCGGTCGTCCCACCAGGACCGGGCTGCGGTAGCGGATGTCCATCTTCGCGGTCATGGCAGGCACGCCGGCGACCGCGGCGGCCAGCAGTGCCTGGATCTCGTCCACGGCCGCCGACAAATATCCGCCGTGGACGATTCCGGGGCCGCCTTCCGCATAGGCGGGTGGGAGCCACTGTGCGGTCATCACCTCACCTTCGCGGGTACCGCGAATGCCCATCGTCATCTCGTTGGCCGCACCACATCCGAAACATCTCGGATAGTGGTCCACGACGGAGCCGGCCTCCAGTACAGATTCTTCCATCGTCATCCCCGTCATCATTTCCTCGGCTGCGCCGAAAACTGAACTCTCACGAACTCGGCGTGCCGATAGCGGCCGCCGCGAAGAAAACAAACAATTGCGACAGGTCTGCGGCGGCCCCTGTGCCGCCCGGGCATCGTCGACAGCGACGATCGAATAGATCCGTCCGCAGGCTTCTACGACAAGGCCGATACGTCGGCCGCGAATTGCGCGACTGTTTCCTGATAGTCTACGTCTCGAAAAAGCGAGAAATGATCACCCGTCGCGAATTCGGTGAACCTGCAACCGGGCAGGGCTTCCGCGACACGGCGGGACGCATTCGCGTTCGTGGTGGTGTCGCCCGCGCAGGTCAGCACCAACACGGGCAGGCCCGAGATACTCTCCATCTCCGCGAGGTTCAAAGGCGCATGGACAAAGGGAGCGGAAAGACGAGCGAACCGGTAGAGACTTTCCGCGGACCGGTACGGCAGTCCGGCCAGTTCACTGATCAGGGACTCGCTCCCGCTCGCGGCCGGGGCGCTCCCATCAGCGGCCATGGCGGCGTGAAAGGTGTCACTTCCGGTCTCTTGACCTGCGAAAACCATGCGATGAAAGGCATCGGCGTATCGCCGGTCGCCTGCGATTCGGGGCATGGTGGCCGCGATGTTCGACTCGAACCTGGTGAACTCTTCGGGCACCAGACTGTAGCCACCGTTGAGCAGGGCCACGCCGGTCGGATTCAGTGAGGAACGGAGCGCGAGACCGAGAGCCAGTCGTGCCCCCGAGCACCAGCCCACCAGCAGGACGTCATCGACACCGAAATGGGCGAGTATTTCCGCGGCGTCCTCGACCTGGCGTTCGATACTGTTGTCCTCCGGGAGTTCCGGCTCACTGCTCGGCAGGCCCCGGGACTCCCAGGTCACGACGAAATGACTCGCCGACAACCGCCCGGCCAGCGGAAGGACGAATTCCACCGGCATGCCGACAGCATTGCATATGAGCACCGCCGGCTTTTCCGTCGACCCGCAGAAGTACACGTTCACACCGACGCCGTCGGAGACTCTCAACAACTGCGAACACCATTCGGCGGACAGTTTTCGCATGGCCAGAACCCCTCTTGTCACCCTCGCGGGCCCTGCTCCCCGCAGAGCCGACGGTACTGGTACATCCGCATGCCTGTCAACGAAATCTCGTAAATTGCATGCGGAAACATCAAAGACCGGTTGGTTTGCATAATGCGATTTGCCCTCTTATCGCTTCGAGAACACGATCGCAACATCGCCGCATTTCTCAACCGATATTTCCGGGTAAATTATCCGTTTCCGCGCCGTTAAGTGACGCAGGAATTGATTCGTTACGGTCAGTACCGGAAGGGCGCGCACATCCGCGCCAGGTTCCTGGCGTAGGGCACGACCATGCGCAGGGTGAAGGTTCCGGAGGCGGGTTCACCCGTTTCGGGTGACGCCGGGCCGCGCCGCCGCTGGTTGGCTGGACGCCGACCGGTCCGGCCGGCGAAGGGAGACCCGCCCGTGAACGCCTATCCACCGATCGCCGAGCACGGCATCGTCGGCGATCTGCAGACCGCCGCGCTGGTGTCCTCGGCCGGGACGATCGACTGGTGGTGCGCGCCCCGCTTCGACGCACCGAGCGTCTTCGCGTCGCTGCTCGACGCGGAGAACGGCGGACACTGCGGCATCGCGGTGGAGGCCGAGGACGGCTCGATGACGGTGCGCCAGCTGTACCTGCCCGACACCGCGATCCTGCTGACCCGCTTCGGTGGCGAGCACGGCGTCGGCGAGGTCGCCGACTTCATGGACCCGCTGCGCGGCACCGAACCCTCCGACCGGCACCGGCTGGTCCGGGTCGTGCGGGTGGTGCGGGGCAGCCTCGGCTTCGCCTTCGACTGCCGCCCCCGCTTCGACTACGGGCGGGCCGCGCACACGCTCGAACAGCCCGACGAGCGCACCGCCGTCTTCCGGTCCCCGGTGGGCGACCTGCAGGTGCAGGCCACCGAACCGATCACCGTGCGCGCCGACGACGGCGATCTCACCGCCCGGTTCACCCTGCGCGCCGGCGAGCGGGTGGCGATCGTGCTGACCACCACCGCCGCAGGGGCGGCGCTGTCGCCGGCGCCCGCGTGGGGCGACATCGCCGGCGAATTCGCGCAGTGCCTGCGCTTCTGGCAGTCCTGGCTGCGGTCCTCCACCTACCGGGGCCGCTGGCGCGACATGGTCAACCGGTCCGCGATCACCCTCAAGCTCCTCACCTACGCCCCCACCGGCGCGCCGATCGCGGCGGCCACGATGGGGCTGCCCGAACAGGTGGGCGGCGAACGCAATTGGGACTATCGCTACACCTGGATCCGGGACGCGTCGCTGTCGGTACGGGCGCTGCTCGACCTGGGCTTCACCGAGGAGGCCCTCGCCTTCCGCCGCTGGCTGCGCGAGCGGGTGGAGGCGGGCGGCACCGCCTCGGGCGAGCCGCTGCAGATCATGTATCGCGTCGACGGCGACCCCCGGCTGGAGGAGATCACCCTGCCGCACCTGTCGGGCTACCGGGATTCGGCGCCCGTGCGGGTCGGCAACGGCGCGGCCGGGCAGATCCAGCTCGACATCTACGGCGAGGCCGCCGACGCGCTGGCCCAGGCCACCGACGGCGGCGCCGTCGCGGGCTGGCGCACCTTCTCCGCCCTGGTCGACTGGCTCGCCGACCACTGGGACCGGCCCGACGAGGGCATCTGGGAGACCCGGGGCGGCCGGCAGAACTTCACCTACAGCCGGCTGATGTGCTGGGTGGCCTTCGACCGGGCCATCCGCATGGCCACCCGGTTCGCCCGCCCGGCCGACATCCCCCGGTGGACGAAGGAACGCGACGCGATCTACGAGCAGATCATGGCCCGGGGCTGGAACATCGACCGGCACGCGTTCGTCCAGCACTACGACACCGATGTCCTCGACGCGTCCCTGTTGCTCATGCCGCGCATGGGTTTCCTGTCCCCGAACGACCCGATGTGGCTGAGCACTCTGGACGCGATGAACGCCGAACTGGTCAGCGACAGCCTGGTCTACCGGTACAACCCCGAGGCGTCGCCGGACGGGCTGCGCGGCGCGGAGGGCACGTTCACCCTGTGCAGCTTCCTCTACGTCGAGGCCCTCGCGCGCACCGGCCGCCTCCAGCAGGCCCGCTACGCCTTCGACAAGATGCTCACCTACGCCAACCACGTCGGGCTGTTCGCCGAGGAGATCGGCCCGTCCGGCGAGCAATTGGGCAACTTCCCCCAGGCGTTCACCCACCTGGCCCTGATCACCGCCGCGCTGGCGCTGGACGAGGAGCTCGACCGGGCGGAATCGGCATGAGCGACACCGGATCCACCGCCCGGGCACGCTGGTCGGCGCGCGCCGCCTTCCTGCTCGCCGCCGCGACCGCGGCGGTGCCGGTGCTGTTCGCCGGCCTGCTCGGAACCATCGCGCTGCTCATGGTGGCGATCGGCTGCGCGGTGATCACCCTGGCGGCGCTGTACTGGTTCCTGTCCCGGCGCGGGGTGCTGCGCTGGTTGTCGCTGGCGCTGGTCGTGGCGGCGCCGCTCGTCGCGCTCGTCATGTTCGTGCGCGAACGCCTGCTCTGGGTGGTGCTGCTGACCGGCCTGCTCGCCCTCGCCGCGGTCTTCTGCGCCCGGGCGGCCCTGCGCGAGGCCCCGGCGGAGGGGGCCGCCGAACCGCTCGCGCCCGCCCCGCGGCGGCCGTTCCTGATCATGAACCCGCGCTCAGGGGGCGGCAAGGTCGGCCGATTCGACCTGCGGCGCAAGGCCGAACAGCTCGGCGCGGAAGTCGCGCTGCTGGACGGCCCCACCGATGTCGCCGCCCTGGCGCGTGCGGCCGTGGCGCGGGGCGCGGATCTGCTCGGAGTCGCGGGCGGCGACGGCACGCAGGCGCTGGTGGCCGGCGTGGCCGCCGAACACGACCTGCCGTTCCTGGTGATCAGCGCGGGCACCCGCAACCATTTCGCGATGGACCTCGGCCTGGACCGTGCCGACCCCGCCGCCGGGCTCGACGCGCTGCGCGACGGCACCGAACTGCGGGTGGACCTGGGCCGCATCAACGGGCTGCCCTTCGTCAACAACGCCTCCTTCGGCGTCTACGCCGAGATCGTGCGCAGCCCCGCCTACCGCGACGACAAGGCCGCGACCGTGCTGCGGCTGCTGCCCGACCTGCTCGCGGGCGACACCGCCAACCGCCTGGTCGCCCACATCGGTGACACGAGCGTGGAGGGCCCGCAGGCGGTCCTGGTGAGCAACAACCCCTACGGCACGACCGATCTCGCGGGGCTGAGCAGGCGGGACCGGCTCGACCGCGGCGCCCTCGGCGCGGTCACGCTCTCGGTGTCGGGCGCCCGCGACGCCATCGGCCTGATCCGTGGCGCGCACAGCACCGGGCTCATCCAGACCACCGCGCCCGAGGTCGTCGTCGACGCGGGCGCCGCGCGGATCCCGGTGGGCGTCGACGGGGAGTCGCTGCAGCTGGACACCCCGGTGCGCTGCGTCATCGAGCCGGGCGCGCTGCGGGTGCGGGTGCCGCGATCGCGCCCGGGAACCCGCGCCGCGGCGCCGCGCGTCGACTGGACGCGGTTGCGCGAGCTGGCCTCGGGCCGTGGGTGACGGGTCAGGCGTCCAGCCGCCGGATGCCGGCCAGCACCGCCCGCAGCACCCGCAGGTCGGGCGTGCCGACGGGGGTGTACTGCGGGGCGCGGGCCAGCAACCGGCCCTCCTCGACGAGGTCGCCGATCAGCACCTTGGCCAGGTTCAGCGGTAGTTGCAGGTGCGCCGACACCTCGGCCACCGCCATCGGGGTCCGGCACAGGTCGACGATGGCGGCGTATTCGGGCTCGCTGCGGCGCAGGCGCATC
This sequence comes from Nocardia thailandica NBRC 100428, assembly GCF_000308795.1. GTDB lineage: Bacteria > Actinomycetota > Actinomycetes > Mycobacteriales > Mycobacteriaceae > Nocardia > Nocardia thailandica. The sequence continues at coordinate 32,797 of NZ_BAGK01000308.1, forward strand.
CCGGCGCCCGCGTCGACCAGCAGGGTGGTCAGGTCGAGTTCGGTGCGCGCGGTCCGGCCGCGGCCACGGGTGACCGCGTAGAGGCGCACGAGCGGGCCCGCGTCCTCCTCGTACCAGTGCTCACGCTCGTCGGTCATCGGCGCGGGGCGACTGCCGGGAACTGACCGGAAATGGGTGAGGACGGGTCGGCGGCCTCGGCCAGCGCGGACGGAATCAGCACGACGGCCCGCACCCCGCCGTATTCCGATTCGGTCAATCGCACCGAGATATCATGCCTGCCCGCCAGTTTCGCGACAACGAACAATCCGAGCCGGGAATTTCCCGACAGCGCGGCCACACTGAAGTCCGGCGGATCGGCGAGCATCGCGTTGCGTTCGGCGAATTCCGATTCCGACATGCCGAGGCCCTGATCGATCACCTCGACCACCACACCGCGCCCGACGACCACCCCGGACACGATCACCGGTGATTCCGGCGGCGAGAACGCCGTCGCGTTGTCCATGAGTTCGGCCAGCAGGTGCACGACGTCGGCGACCACGTGCGCGGCGATGCGGACCTCGGGCACCGGCCGGGTCTGGAACCGGGTGTACTCGGTGCTCTCGGCGATGGCGCCGCGCACCAGGTCCATCAGGGCCACGGGATTGCGCCAGCGGCGGCCGGGCTGCTCGCCGCCCAGGATGATCAGGTTCTCGGCGTTGCGGCGGCTGCGGGTCGCGAGGTGATCGAGCTGGAACAGCAGTTCGAGCTGGTCGCCGTTGGCCTCGTCGCGTTCGGCGCGGTCGAGCAACGCCAGCTGCTTGTGCACGACCACCTGACTGCGGTGGGCGATGGTGAGGAACACCGTGCTGATGCCCTCCCTGGTCCGCGCCTCGGCGACGGCGGCCGACACCGCGGCCAGGTGTGCCCGGTTGAACGCGGCCGCGACCTCGCCGAGTTCGTCGGTGCCGAAGTCGAGCCGGGAGGTCTCCGCGCTCGCGTCGACCTGTTCGCCCGCGGCCAGCCTGCGCATCAGGTCGGGCATGCGCTCGTCGGCCAGCTCGAGGGTGTCGCGACGCAACCGCCGCATGCGCGCGATGAACCGATCGGCCATGGCCAGCGCGACGAGGAAGGCGGTCACCGCGACGAGGGCGACGACCGCGCCACCGAGCAGCGCGGTCCTCGTGTCGGACTCGCCCTGCTCGCGCGCCATGGCCTGGGCGTCGCCGCTCTGGTCCTGCCACAGCTTCTGCAGGGCGAGGGTGACGTTGCGGGAGGCCTCCTGCCAAGCCATCGGCGAGAGCGGCAGCGCGGACTCGGCGCGCTCGGTCGTGAACGGTCCGCGCAGCGACAGCGCGTCCTGCACCGAGGTGACCTGCTGCCACTGCGGGCTCGCGGTGACGGCGCCGAGCTGGGCGAGCCGGGCGCCCTTCAGCGCACTGCTCGCGTACGCGACCTCGCCGCGGAACTCACCGACGCGGTGCTGGAATTCGAGCAGTTCGGGCGCGGTCATACGGCCGTTGGCCAGGGCGACCGTGCCGAGGGTGTCGGCCTGGGACAGCGCCTCGGCGGCGCGCAGGGCGGCCACGGCGTAGGTCAGCTCGATGCCGATCTTCGCCTCCGGCGACACCCGGGCCGCCAGGACGGAGGCCGCGACGATGGTGCCGATCACCTGCGAGAAGAAGGTGAACACCTGGTCGGCCGGTGTCTGCAGGGTGTCGACGCCGACCCGCAGGGTCGGGACCATGGCGAAGAGCTTGTTGTAGCCCTCGATGTCCTCGCGCGAGCCGTCCGGGTTGAGTTCGCGCGCGGCGTCGCCCTTGTCCATGAGGGCGGCCAGCGCGGTGTCCGAACGTTGCCGGGCGGTGACGAGCGCGGGCGTCGCGGTCGGGTCGCCGGCCAGGCGCAGCAGCGAGAGCCGACGCTCCTCCTGGAAGGCCGAGACCATCAGGACCGCGGGGGCGGTGGTGGCGGCCGCGAGGTCGGCCCATTCGGCCGACTCCTGCGCCGAATCGACCAGGTAGATCGCGGTGCCGCCGCCGATGGCCAGCAGGCTCACGCTGGAGATGAGAACGATCGATAGCAGGCGGATCCGTACGCTCACCCGGCCGCGAACACCACGCTCGCCGGATCGGAATCGTCCCCACAACGAGCTGTGCAAGATGTTCACGCCGAACTTTCCACTCCCGGAGCACCCCGGGCGCTCCGCCGCGTACCCGCACCGGTCATTCCGGCCTCCGGCACGCGTGTCCTCGCGCAGAGATTAGCCCACCGGTCGCGTCGATGGGGGCTTTACACGAACCGAAAACCCCTACCCACCAGTAAGGTTCGCTATTCGCCTTTCCGATACCGATGTGCGCGGCGATCCTCACCGGAAAGATCGAAAATTCCGTCCGCCGCGCGGGTCGCCGAAATCTCCGGGACGCACGCGACCGACTGGCAGAATTGCCCCGAGATCGCCGAGACCCACGCTCTTCCCGCCGACGAAGGGTTTGTCCATGCCGCGGACCTCGAATACGCGCGTTGCCGGTTCGCCGAGGCCGCGGGCGGGCGCGGCACGCCACGGGGCCCGCGCGGCCGTGGCGACCGCGGCGGGGCTGGGCTGGACCGCGATACAGGGCTTGGGCGCCGTCGCCCTCGCCGCCACCACGGCGCTGATCGTCCCGGGCACCGGAACCAGCGATCCGTCGGTGGCGCACGACTTCGAGAGCAACGCCTACCGGAACTTCATCGCGCCCGGCACCCCGGGATGCACCGACAATGCCTGCCCGGGGGTCGTTTTCGTGCCCGTCCCCTACGACGCGGCGCTGTGGCCGGTCATCTCGTCGAAGGGTCCCCACGCCTCCTCGGCGAAGTGGGACGTGTCGGTGGCCGACGGCGTCGCCGCACTGGCCGCACGCACGGCCCAGAGCCTCGGCGGTGCGGCCGGGCCCGTCGTGGTGTTCGGGTACTCGCAGGGTTCGACGGTCGCCGGGGCGCAGAAGGCCGCGCTCGCCGACCTCTCCCCCGCCGACAAGGCCCGGCTCTCCTTCGTCCTCATCGCCAACCCGAACCGCCCCAACGGCGGGATCATCGAACGGCCGGTGCGCTTCGGCGGGATCCCCGTCGCCGACGTGACCTTCGGCCCGCCGACCCCCACCGACATCGGGATCGCGACCACCGACATCGCCATGCAGTACGACGGCATCTCCGACTTCCCCGCCTACCCGCTCAACGTGCTCGCCGACGCGAACGCCCTGCTGGGCACCCTGCTGATCCATCCGTCCTATCTGCAACCCAAAGGCGACGGCGCGGGCGGCGCCCCGAAACCGGGCGCCGCGATCTACGGATACCCGGACCAGGACGTGTACGTCGCCCAGCAGGACTGCGCCCGGTATCCCGCCCACTGCCAACGCCACGGCGACACGACCTACGTCACGATCCCGAACCCGGAAGGCACGCTGCCCCTGCTGTATCCGCTGCGGGCCGCCGGGAAGCAGGCCGGCGCGATCGCGGTGACCGAACCCGCGGCCGCGCTGGTGGAACCGGCCCTGCGGGTCCTGATCGAGACGGGCTACGACCGCGCCGACTACGCCGAACCGACGCCCCTGCGGTTCGATCAGCCGCTCGACCCGGCGGCGACGGCCGCGCTGCCGGTCACGCTGCCCGCCGCGATCGAGGAGGGCATCGCCGACGCCACGGCGGCGCTGGAGGATCCGGCACGCCACGCGGAACGGACCGCGCCGCCCGCCACCGCGCTGGCCAACCTGGAGGACCTGCTGCCGCCGAATCCGGTGACGCCGCTGCTGCGCGATCTCTTCCCGGCGGCGACGTAGGCGCTAGCGGGACGCGGCGAGGCCGGCGATTCGCGCGGTGTCCATGTAGTCGCGGAACAGCGTCACGGCGCCGTCGCGCACGCGGATCACGTTGACCGAGGTGCGCACGCGCTCGCGCGGCCCGCCGGGGCGGGTCAGCTCGACGTCGTTCTCGACCACGAAGACCTCCGGATCGATGGTCTCGTGGATCGTGGGCACGACCGCGTGGATCTCGACGCCGACGGCCCCCTGCCCGGCCCACCGGGCGGCCAGATAGTCCCGGATGGACTCGCGCCCCTCCAGCCGCGCGGGCTGGCCGGGTATCTCGAACGGCATCTCGAACACCGCGTCCGGCGCCAGGAAACCGGCGAACACGTCGGCGTCGCGGGAACGCAGTCCGAGGAACAACCGCTCCACGAGATCACGGGATTCGGTATCGGGCATCTGCCACCTCCGGGATAAACGGAACGTACGACCCGCTCCATAATCGGGGCGCACGTTCCGCTTGTCAACGGTCGCGGTAGGGTACGGCGGTGACCGGACGACCCCTGCGCGCCGACGCCCGCCGTAATCGCGAGCGGGTGCTCGCCGCCGCGCAGGAAGTCTTCGCCGCGCAGGGGATCTCGGCACCCCTGGACGAGATCGCCCGGCGGGCCGGGGTCGGCGCGGGCACCGTGTATCGCCACTTCCCCACCAAGGAGGCGCTGTTCGAGGCGGCCATCGTCTACCGCGTGGAAACCATGACCGCCCGCGCGAGGGCCGCCGCCCGCGACGAGGACGCGGGCGCCGCGTTCTTCGGTTTCCTGCGCCTGATGGCCGACGAGGGCGGGGTCAAGCGCGACCTCGTCGACGCACTCGGCGCGCGCGGGGCCGACGTGCTGCGCGGCCCGTCACACGACATGCGTGCCGCCCTCGGCGACCTGCTCACCCGCGCACAGCGCGACGGGTCCGTACGCACCGACATCGACGTCGACGACCTGCTCGCGGTCCTCAAGGGCTTCTTCGTGGCGGCGCACGCCGGCGGCGACTCCGGCCTCACCGACCGCCTGTTCGCCGTGATGAGCGACGGGCTGCGCGGGCGCTGATCGCGATCTACACCAGCGGCTTGCCGAGTTCCCTGCGCCGGCGCATGTCGCGCAGGTAGGTCTCGAAGGGATACAGCCGGGCCGCCTCGGGCAGCACCGACAGGATGCGGCCGAGGGTGCGCATCACGACCTCGAACACCTTCTGCCGCCGGGGGTTCCACGCCAGCCCGAGTTCGTCCCGGAACTGCTGTGGCAGGAAGCCCGTGGTGAAGAACCGGTTGGCCCGGCGGAACAGGAGCCGCTCCCACGGGCGGTAGGGACCCATGTCCACCACCTGGCCCACCAGATAGGCCCGCACCTCGTCGTCGACAGACAGCTCGGTGAGCATGGCCTCCCAGTAGTCGGCGAAGGCCGCGCGGTCGGCGGGCCACAGCTCCTGCGGCATCTGCAATCCGGTCCCGAAGCGGGCCGAGTCCCGGTAGAGCTCGTCGGCGAAGGCGTCGTCGACGGCGCCGAACAGGTACACCAGCGAGTCGAGGGTGCCCCGGTAGAGGCAGGCGGCCACCCACAGCTGCAGCCGTGGGTCGAAAGCGTTGTACTTCACCGGGCTGCCCGGCCGCGACCGGACCTGGCGGTGCGAGGTGTCGGTGGCGGCGCGGAACGCGTCGCGGTCGTCGTCCGTGCCGAGCATGGCCACGGCGAGGTAGGTCAGCGTCGTCTTGCCGCGTTTGCGCGGGTGGAGATCGAAACGCCCACTGCTGACGGTACTTTCCACCACGCCGCGGCCGACCGGCGCGAGGCTCAGCTGCATGATCACGTTGGCGGGCCCGCCGAGCAGGGCGGCGGGCCCGGCCATGTACCGGCGATTCGAGACGGCGGGCGGGGACTGGGGGCTGCTACCCACTTCGGACATACGCACCTCGCGAGGCTTTGATAGATTGTCACATCAATTCTCTCACCGCGTCACGGCCCTCACAACGTCACTCGTCCACCCCGCCGACCGGCACTCCTCCCACACACCGCCCCGACAGGGCCGCCCGGACGGCACCGGACGAGGATGGAAGCGTGTGGGAGACAGGGGAATGGGCGGAGATCGGGGACACGCAGAACCGGTCGATGACCTTCGCGGCGCTCGCGGCGCTCGACGATCACCGCATCGGGACGGCGGAGCGGCGGGAGATCGGAGCGACCCTCGGCCGTCTCGGCGACCCGCGGGCGGTCGCGCCCCTGACCCGGATCGCCCTCGACCGGGCGCGCCCGGCCGGCGCGCGGCAGGCGGCCCTCACGGCGCTCGAGGACGCGGGGCTGTGCCCGGAAAGCGACGCGCTACGGGAATGGTGGCACTCCGGCGACGACATGGTCCGCGCCGTCGTGCTGCGCCAGGCGGGCCGCGAACACGCCGACCTGCTCGGCGCGGTGTCGCGCGATCCGCGACACCCCCTGCATCGGCACGCGATCGACGGCCTTGCCTTCGGCTTCGAGGAGCCGCACTGGCAGCGGGACAAGATCCGTGGGTCGACCCACGCGGACCCGGCCGTCCGCCGCGTCGCGGCCGAGGTGCTGCGCTGGGACGAGCCGGTGGCGGCCGAACCGGCCCTGCATCGCGCCGCGCACGACGGCGACCCGGCGGTCGCGGTGGCCGCGATCGAGACCCTGCGGTACTACCGCAGCCGGGCGACGCTGCTGCTGCTCGACGAGATCGGCCACGGCACCGACGAGAGGGCCGCGGCCGCCCGCGAATCCGTCGCGGATCTGCGGCGCGACTTCGAGGACGCGCCGCGGGCCGTCCGGCCGTGGCTGGCGCCGGTCGCCCATCTCCTGCGCGCCCCGGAGCCGGCAGGCAGGCCCTCGCCCGCGTCGCCCGGCTCGTCCGCCGCGCGGCCCGCGCCCGCCCCGCCCCCGGCGACCGAGCTCGTCGCCCGCTACGCCGATCCCGACGGCGCGTGGGCGCCGAAGCTCGCGGCCCTGCACGGCTGGGACTGGTCCGGGTCCCGGCCGGCCGACCGGCCCGTGCTCGCGCGCTTCTTCGCCGGGCACCCGGACCCACGGGTACGCGCGCCGATCTGCCGGGCGCTGGCGGCGTGGCGGCAGGCGGACGCCCTGCTCGCGCTGGCGCACGACGCGGACTCGACCGTGCGCAAGAGCGCGGTCTATTACCTGCGCTTCGTCCCGCGATCGCCCGACGTGGCGACCCTCACCTGGGATCTCGTCGCGTCCGGCGCGGTCGCGGGCATCGGCGGCTACGAAGCGCTGGCCACCTGCGCGGCCCACACGCCGCCGGGCGCGCTCGACGACCGGCTGATCGGCCTGGCCCGGTCGGACCCGCGCGAGAGCATCCGCGCCGAGGCGGTGTCGCTGCTGGGCGACCGCGTCGCGCCGGTCCTGCCGCTGCTCGTGGAGGAGCCACTGGTCACCTGGGACGTGCACGTGCGCCTGCTGGACGCCTGCGCCGCGACGGGACTGCGCCCGCGCGGCGCGGAGGCGCTGCGCGGGATCGACCACCTGGATCCGGCCGTCGCCCTCGCGGCGGTCGACACGAACGGGTGATCCACGAAACAGGAACGTGTTCTACTTTCCCCATGACGGTGACAGGACACCACGACCCCGCCTTCGCCGGGGTCCGCGCGCTGATCGCGGAACAGATCGCCGACGGCCGGGATCTCGGGTGCGCGGTCGCGGTGTACCTCGACGGTCGCCCGGTCGTCGACCTGTGGGCCGGAGTCGCGGACCGGCGCTCCGGCAGGCCGTGGGAGCACGACACGAGCTGCCTCACCTACTCCTGCACGAAGGCGGTGACGGCCACCGCGGCCCTGGCGGTGAGCGCCGCGACCGGCATCGACGTCCTGGACCCGGTGACGCGCTGGTGGCCGGAGTACGCGGCTCACGGCAAGGGCTCCACCACGCTGGCCGACCTGCTGGCCCACCGCGCGGGCCTGCCCGCCTTCGAGGACCCGGTCACCGCCGAGCAGGCCACCGACCCCGCCGCCCTGGCCACCCGGCTGGCGGCGCAGCGACCGCTGTGGGAGCCGGGCACTCGCCACGGGTACCACGCCCTCACCTTCGGCTGGCTCGCCGGCGAGTTCGTCCGGCGCCGCTCCGGACGAACGGTGGCCGACTACGTCCGCGAGTCCTTCGATCCCGCACTGTGTCTCGGCGTACCGCCGCCCACCGCGGCGCGCGCCACCTTCCCGGCGGGCGTCACGCGACGGGCGGACGCCGGTGACGACGCCGCCGCCCGCCTCGCCCGCGCCTACGCCGATCCCGGGTCGCTGATGATGCGCGGCTCGATGAACCCGACGCCCAGCTTCTCCGACCCGGTCGTCCAGGCCGGTGGCTGGCCGGCCGCCGGTCTGTTCACCACCGCCCGCGCGCTGGCCGGCTTCTACCGCGACCTGGTGGGCGGCGCCCTGCTGCCGGGATCGGTGCTGCGCGAGGCGACCCGCGAACAGGTTCGCGGGCCGGACGAGGTCCTGCTGCTGACCAGCGCCTTCGGCCTCGGCTACATGCTCCCGTCCCCGACGATGCCGCTGCCCGCCGCCGCCCGGGCGGCCTTCGGACATCCGGGCGCCGGCGGGTCGCTCGGACTCGCCGACGCCGAGCACTCGCTCGCCTTCGCCTACGTCACCAACCTGCGCCGCGACGCCCGCGACGGGGACCGCCGGGCGTACGACCTGGTCGAGGCGGTGTACGCCGCGCTGTGAGCGTCAGGGCGCGACGCGGTCGAACCGCAGGCGCAACTCGCGGGGCGCGCCGACGCTGATCCCCGCCGAGCGACGCACCGGCGCCCCCGGTGCGAGACGGAAGCCGGTGAGGCGGTCGAGCAGGCGGTCGATCCCGATCTCGAGTTGCATGCGCGCGAAGTGCCTGCCGAGGCAGCGGTGGACGCCGATGCCGAAGGCCAGGTGCGGGTTCCGGTTGCGGTCGAAGTCGAGCTCGTCCGGGTTGGCGAAGCGGCTCGTGTCGCGGTTGGCCGAACGCCAGTGCACGGCGATCCGGTCGCCCTTCGCCAGCGGCACGCCGAGCAGATCGTTGTCCTGGGCGACCACGCGCCCCATCACACTCACCGTCGAGGTGTAGCGCAGGATCTCGTCTAGATCCCTTGTCACCCACCCTGGCTCGCGCAGACGCTCCTCCAGGCCGGGCACCTCGGCCAGGAACTCGGCGAGGTAGGCCAGGGCCCCGCGGGTGGTGTCCAGCCCGCCGAGCAACAGCACCGTCACCACGCCGAGGCGCTCCTCGATCGTGAGCGGCCTGCCGCCGTCGACGGTGGCGTCGACGATGGACTGGAGCAGGTCGTCGCGCGGGGCCGCCGCGCGCTCGGCCATGAGTTCGGCGGCCAAGGCCGCGACGGCGGCGAAACTCTCGGGAGTGTTCTGCACCGACACCTGGGTGACCGCGTCGACGGCGCGGGCCATCCGCTCCTCGTTGTCGTCGTCGAGCACGATCTCGGCCAGCGCGCCCGCCGAGAACGGGATCGCGAACTCGCCGACGAACTCCACCTCGCCGCGGTCGGCGAAACCGTCGACGAGCTCGTCGGCGATCCGGCGCAGCACCGGCTCGTAGCGCCGCAGCGCCTGCTTGCCGAAGGGGCCGTTGAGGAAGGCCCGGAAGTCCTGGTGCAGGGGCGGATCGAGGTCGATGGGCGGGAGGGCGACCGGCACGGTGGTCAGCCCGGGCATGGCGGAGCTGAAGATCTCCGGGTGCGCGGCGACCGTGACCAGGTCTTCGTAGCGGGTCACCACGTGCATGCCGCCGCCGAAACCGGTGTGCACCACCGGACATTCGGCGCGCGCCCACCGCAGGTGCTCGTCGAGCCGGGCGCAGTGCTCCTCGTCGAAGAAGTCGAGCGCGTCGAAGTACTTCCGATGGGCATCGGTCACGGCGGCCCCCTGGCGGATCCGAGCGAACAGTCCGGGAGATCGTGCGCCCGCGCCCCGCGTCGCGTCAACCGGTGCGACGCACCGGATCCGTTCGTACCGAGGAGTTTTCGTCGCTCGGTTCGGGCACCGGCGTCCGCCGCGCCCAGCTGCCCGGCGGACCGGATCAGCAGGCGGGCCATGATCACGGCGACGAAGGACGGCGCGGGCAGGTCGCCGTCGTCGCGGGCCCGGTCCGCGGTTTCACCACGCTCGGTGCGAGGAGCAGGGTCGGCACCAGCACGGTCGGCACGGCGACGGCCGCCCACGTCGCGGCGGGGCCGGTGGGCGACGGAGCCGGCGATCCACCCGAACAGCACGGTGGCGGGCAGCGCGAACAGCATCCAGCCGATCGCGGCCTCCGGATTTTTCCCGCGCGATCGGCCGAGAACACCCCGTCGGCCCGGGCCGCGGCGATACAGTCCAGACATGAGGCGCATGTCGGGAAGCTGGTCGGGCGCCACGGCGGCGCTGCTGTTGACGGTGGCGCTCGCCACCGCCTGTTCCTCCGGAGACGACGACGCGGGTGGCACGTGCGCGGCGGTCCCGAACGGGACGCCGGTGACGGCGGCGGGGCCGTCGGCGAGCGGCGGCGACCTGTCGACCAACCCCGAGATCGCGAGCGGCTACCGCGCCGGGATGACGCCGGTACGCACCGGCACCTTCGCGGTCTCGACGGCGAATCCCGTCTCCACCGAGGCCGCCTGCGAGGTCCTGCGCGACGGCGGGACGGCCGCCGACGCGCTCGTCGCGGCCCAGGCGGTCCTCGGCCTGGTCGAGCCGCAGGCCTCCGGCATCGGCGGCGGCGCCTTCCTGCTCTACTACGACAAGAACAGCGGCACCGTGCGGGCCTACGACGGCCGCGAGACCGCCCCGGCCGCCGCGACCGAGAACTACCTGCGCTGGGTCAGCGACACCGACCGCACCGAGCCGGCGCCGAACACCCGCGCGAGCGGCCGCTCGATCGGCGTGCCGGGCGTGCTGCGCATGCTCGACCAGGTGCACGACGACCACGGGCGCACCGACTGGCGGACCCTGTTCGACCCGGCGATCGCGCTGGCCGACAGCGGTTTCCCGATCAGCGCCCGGCTGGCGGGCCAGATCGCCGAGTCCGCGCCGGACCTCGCGCGCGACGAGAACGCCCGCGCCTACTTCCTCACCCCGGACGGCAAGCCCAAGACCGCGGGCACGGTGCTGACCAACCCGGCCTACAGCAAGACCCTCGGCGCGATCGCGACCGACGGCGCCGACGCCTTCTACACGGGGCCGCTCGCGCAGAACCTGGTCGCCGCGGCCGCCTCGGCCTCCGGCGGGCGCACCCCGAGCCTGCTCACCACCGCCGACCTGGCCGGCTACAAAGCCGCCCAGCGGGATCCGCTGTGCACCGGCTACCGGCGGCACCAGATCTGCGGCATGCCGGCCCCGTCCTCGGGCGGGATCACCGTCGCCTCGACGCTGGGCATCCTGGAGAACTTCGACCTGGCCGCCCTGCGGCCCGAGCGTCCCGACGCCGACGGCGGCACGCCGCGCGCCGAGGCGGTGCACCTGATCGCGGAGGCGGAACGGCTCGCCTACGCCGACCGCAACAAGTACGTCGCCGACACCGATTTCGTCCCGCTGCCCGGCAATTCGCCGCAGACCCTGCTGAACGACGCGTACCTGAAGCAGCGGGCGTCGCTCATCGACCCGGGGCGGAGCATGGGCACCGCGCAGCCGGGCGACTTCGGGCCCGTCCCGGTCGGCACCGGGCCGCAGCCCCGCGAACACGGCACCAGTCACATCTCGGTCGTGGACCGCTACGGCAACGCCGCCGCCATGACCACCACGGTGGAGTCGGCGTTCGGTTCCTTCCACATGGTCGACGGGTACCTGCTCAACAATCAGCTCACCGACTTCGCGGCCGATCCGCTCGGCACCGACGGCGCGCCCGTGGCCAACCGGCTGCAACCCGGGAAGCGGCCGCGCAGTTCCATGAGCCCGACCCTGGTGTTCGCGCAGGGCGCCGACGGGACGCGCGCGGAACTGACCCACGTCACGGGGTCACCCGGCGGCGCGGTCATCATCCAGTTCGTGGTCAAGACGCTGATCGGGCTGCTGGATTGGGGTCTGGACCCGCAGCAGGCGGTCTCGGCGGTGTCGTTCGGCTCCGCCAACACCCCGAGTACCGGGGTGGGCGGGGAACATCCGGCGATCGACGCCAGCGACAACGGTGACCACGACCCGCTGGTGCTCCGCCTGCGGGAGCTGGGCCATCAGGTGTCGGTGGCACCGCAGACCAGCGGGCTCAGCGCGCTGGTGCTGACCGGCGACGGGCTGATCGGCGGCGCCGATCCGCGCCGCGAGGGCGTGGTCCTCGGCGACACCCGCTGACGGGTGCGGGCCGAGGAGTTGCAGTGCCTGCGCGCCCTGCGGCGGGGCGGTGACGTGGTGCGCGGGGTGGGCGTGCATCGCCGCCATGCCGGTGTAGTGCATGGCCCCCACGCGGCCCGACCACGGCCATGGCGGTCACGGCGCTGAACAGCGTCAGTGGGACGTCGTAGCGGATCTCGGCGCCGTGGATGGAGAAGCCGAGCATCGCGATGAAGTGCATGACCCAGATCCCGGTGCCGCCGATCGCGATCGCGGCCGCGATGAGCCACGCGACCCGCCCGTTCTCCGGATTCCGGGCGCGCGCGGCGCACCGCAGCCCGAGCAGACAGCCCAGGAAGGACATGACACAGGCCGGCAGCGGGGAGATCCAGCCGTCGGATCCGCTACAGCGTCGAGGTGGCGAATCGCGGCTGCTGCCCGGGAATCCGCCCGCGGTCGAGGCCCCGGATCAGCGCGGCGCAGCCGAGGCCCGAGAGCACCAGCCCGGTGGCGAAGAGCGCGGGATAGCCCGCCGTGTCACCGATGACGCCCGCGACCATCCCGGCCACGCCCTGCACGACGACGATCGCGCAGGCCGACAGCGTGTAGTCGCTGCCCGGATGGTCGGTGTCGGCGGCGTCCATCATGAGGGCGAAGACGGCCACGGTCGCCGCGCCACCGAAGATGTGCTCGGTCAGGCTCGCGGCGACGAGGAGTTCGAAACCCCCGACCCCGAGCGCGGCGAGCAGGTAGAGGGAGATCGCGGCGGTCTGGGTGACGCCGCCGATCAGCAGCGCGGACCGGCGGCCGTGACGATAGGCGAGCCAGCCGCCGAGCGCGGCGCCGCCGAGCGCGCCCGCCGACGAGAGCACCCCCTTGACCAGGGCGATGCGGGTGAGATCGAGCCCGGCGTCGGACAGGAACGGGCCGGTCAGCGCCGAGGCCATGGAGTCACCGAACTTGTAGGCCCCGATGAGCGCGATGAACCCGACGACGCCGGGACGGCGCAGCCGGACCAACCAGGTACCCAGCAGCAGTACGGGTTTCGGCCGGGGCGGCCGATCGGTCACCGGTTCCCGCAGCAGCCACACCGGGATCGTGGTCAGCACGATCAGCCCGGCCATCGCCAGGAACAGCAGCCGCCAGCCCGACACCGCGAACAGCCACAGCAGCGCGCCGCCGCCCACGATCATGCCGATCCGGTAGGCGCCCACCTGGATTCCGTTGCCGAGGCCGCGCTCGCGCGGGCCGAGCAGCCGCACGGCCAGGCCGTCGGTGGCCACGTCCTGGGTCGCCGAGAGCAGGTTCACCACCACGATGCCCGCGAAGAGCCATCGCAGCGAGGACGACAGGTCGAGGCACGACAGGATCGCCGCCACCGCCGCCGCGCCCAGTTGCATCGTCAGCAGCCAGGTGCGCCGGGTCCCGTACCGGTCGACACAGGGCGCCCACAGGAACTTCAGCGCCCACGGCAGGAAGAGCACGCCCGAGGCGCTGATGGCCACCAGGGAGAACCCGGACTCGCGCAGGACCACCGGGAGCGCCTGGGTGAAGAAGCCGAACGGCAGGCCCTGGGCGAAGTACAGCGACGACAGCAGGACCAGGGTGCTCGCGGTGATCACACCCGGTCGGGTGGTGGTGCTCATGGGCCCATCGTCGCAGAACCCGGGGCGCGGCACCGGGCCCGCGTCGCCCGGCCGGATACGCACCGCCCCCGCGACGGAGGCCGTCGCGGGGGCGGTGCGTCGGACGCGGGTGCTACGCGCGCGCCTCGCCGCGGGCGGGCAGCTTCCAGCCCGGGCGCGGGAAGTGGCAGGTGTAGCCGTCCGGGTAGCGCTGCAGGTAGTCCTGGTGCTCGGGCTCGGCGTCCCAGAACGGGCCCGCCGGGGTCACCTCGGTGACGACCTTGCCCGGCCACAGGCCCGAGGCGTCGACGTCGGCGATGGTGTCGAGCGCCACCTGCCGCTGCTCGTCGTCGAGATAGAAGATCGCCGAGCGGTAGCTGCTGCCGATGTCGTTGCCCTGCCGGTCCTTCGTCGTCGGGTCGTGGATCTGGAACAGGAACTCGAGCAGGGCCCGGTAGTCGGTCTGCTCGGGGTCGTATTCGATCCGCACGGCCTCCGCGTGTCCGGGATGGTTGCGGTAGGTGGGGTGATCGTTGCGCCCGCCCGTGTACCCGACCCGCGTCGAGATCACTCCGGGCTGCCTGCGGATCAGGTCCTGCATCCCCCAGAAGCAACCGCCCGCCAGAATCGCCGTTCGAGTACCACTCACGGATCTCTCCTCCTCAACTTGGACGCTTCCCCACCAACGAACGCCGCGCGCGGAAAATTCCGCGACGCGGGAGTTCACAGCCCCGCGGCGGCCAGGCGGTGGTCGGCCTCCAGCAGCAGCCAGGCGCTGAGCTGCACGGAGAGGTCGCGGCAGAGGTTGGCGGCCGCGAGGGTGGCGGCGCCTGCGAGCTGGAGGAAGGGCTCCGGAGGGTCGGGGACGCCGACCGGGCGGGCCCAGTCGGTGCCGAAGAGCGGGAGCCCGTCGACCTCGGCCCGGTGGTCCCACGCGGCGCGGGCCGAGGCGTGGACCACCGCGGCGGCGGTGGTGTCCCGCAGGGTGAGGGCGGCATCGGCGAGATAGCGGGCGAGGATGCCCATGAAGAGGCCGGAGTCGTTGCCCGCCGCGGCGGCGATGACGCCGGCGTCGGTGAGGTGGTCCCGGACGGCGGTCACCAGCGCCGACGCGCGGCGGGCGTGCGTGGGATCGCCGGTGCGCGTGGCGAGTTCGGTGTCGAGGCCGATGGCCACCCCCTGGCAGTACGTGCGGACGGTGCGGTCGATCCGCCCGCCGGGTTCGTGCACGCCGTCGAGGATCAGGCCGGTGGCCGGGTCGCGCAGGCGGTCGTGCAGGAAGCCGGCGAGTTGCCCGGCGCGGGCGGGATCGCCGAGGCGGGCCAGGGCGATGCCGGTCGGGCCGATGGCGGGGGTGTTGTAGAAGGTGTCGCCGGTGCGCCAGGGCACCGCGCCGACGTCGGCGTTCCAGCCGGCCAGCAGCGCCGCGCGCAGCTCGGCCAGCGGCGCGGCGAAGTCGAGGCCGAGCAGGCGCTGCGCCCGGTCGAAGGCGAGGGCGAGCCAGGCCATGTCGTCGTAGTAGCGGTTGGCCCAGCCGGTGACGTTGCGGGCGCGGATGCCACGGGCGAGGTCGGCGACCCGGTCGAGGCGTTCGCGGGTCGGGTCGCGGTGGGCGGCGTCGACGGCACAGTCGAGCAGGTGGGCCTGCCACCAGTAGCACCAGCGGCCCAGCGAGGACTGCTCGCGCAGCGAGGCGGGCCAGACCAGCACGCCGAGCTCGCGGCCCGGCAGGCCCCACAGCGATCGCACGTGCCGGGCGACGATCGCCTGTTCGGCGAGTTCGGCGCGGCGCGCGGTGCCCGCGGGCGTGCCGGCCGCGCCGCGGGTGATCGCACGCGGCCGCGCGGGCTGACCCAGGGTGGTCAGGCCGAGCGCGCCGGCCGCGAACAACACGCGACGCCGGCTGATCTGCTGGTTCGGGCGAACCATGCGCTCCCCTTCGTGGACG
>NZ_BAGK01000307.1 GCF_000308795.1 Nocardia thailandica NBRC 100428
AGCCGCGCACCGCACCCGCTCGCGGCAGCTGGCGCAACCCCTTCCGCGGGCGGTCGTTCGGCCACCGCTCCGCCGATCCCGCCCACCGCTGAGTCCCTGCTCCGACGAGACCCGCTCTCCGGCAGTCGTTCTCGACGTACGCCTCGCCGGGGGCGGGTCTCGTCGCGGGGGTACCCTGCCGGTCCGTTCCTAGGAGGGCAGGCCCACCTCCGGCGGGGTCTTGTCCGTGCGCAGGCCGCGGAAGCTGGGGTGACGCAGCAGCCCGTCGCCGCTGACCTCGCGGTATTCGATGTCGGCGACCAGGACCGGCTCGACCCACCACGCCGTGCGGGCGATCGTCGCCGGCGCGGGCTCGTCGAGGGGGCTGGTGTCGCGGCGGATCCCGTCGAGCTGCGTGCGCAGCGCGCGGCGCGTCGCCTGGCTGAAGCCGGTGCCGACGCCGCCGAGGCAGCGCAGGCGGCCTTGCGGGGTGTAGGCGGCCAGCACGAGGCCGCCGAAGGTCGCGGCGTTGACACCCGTGCCGGGCACGGCGCCGACGATCACGGCCTCGGTGGTGGTGCGCAGGACGGTTTTGATCCAGGCGGTCGAGCGCCTGCCCGCCTCGTAGATCGAGTCCCAGCGCTTGCACACGATGCCCTCGAGCCCCGCCGCGGCCGACTGCGCCATCAGTTCCTCGGCGCCCACGTCGGCCAGCGCCCAGGCCGGGGGGACGCGCACCCGGGCGCCGTCGTCGAGGCCGAGCCCTTCGAGTCGTGCGCGGCGTTCGCGGTAGGGGACGCGGAGCAGCGGCCTACCGTCGAGGCCGAGCAGGTCGAAGAGCATGTAGTCGACGCGCACCTGCCCGATCAGCGCAGGCGTCGGCGCCAGGACGTGCATGCGCCGCTGCAACCGCGAGAACGACGGCGCGCCGGTCGCGTCGGGCGCCACCAGCTCGCCGTCGAGGACCAGCTCGCGGCCGGCGGCCATGGCGGTGAGCGCTTCGGCGATCTCCGGATAGCTGCCGGTGACGTCACGGGAGTTGCGGCTGAACAGCCGCACCCCACCGTCGGTGGCGACGTGGGCCAGGGCGCGCACCCCGTCCCATTTCATCTCCGCGGCCCAGTCGCCGGGCGGCACGGGCGGCCGTCCGGCGGTGGCCAGCATCGGTGCCGGGACTGCCGATCCCATGGTTGTCACCGTAGAAGCGGGTCACCGTGGGTGCGGGGAGCCCGCCGTCGCGTCGGCGAGCCTCGCCGGGCCGGGCCGGACCACCTGCGCGGGCGCTGGTTCGTCGTCGAGGTGGCGGCGGAGGTCGTCGAGGAGACGGCTCAGGCGCCGCGAGACGCTCATCTGCGAGACCCCGAGCCGCCGGGCGATCTGCTGCTGGGACAGCCGGGCGAAGAAGCGCCACTGCAACAGCTGACGGTCTTCGGCGGGCAGCGCCGCGACCGCGGGCGCGGCCGCCATGGAGCGTTCGGTGAGGTCGTAGCAGGGTTCGTCGTAGCCGAGGGTTTCGGCGAGGGCGCCGCCCTCCTGCTGGTCGGCGGCGCGGAAGCGGGCGTCGAGGCTGTCGGTGTGGTATGCCTCGGCGGTCACCTGCGTGCGCAGCACCTCGGCCCGGTCCAGGCCCGTCTCGGCGGCGATCTCGCTGACGGTCGGCCAGTGCTGCAGCCGCTGGGTGAGGACGTCGACGGCGGCGCTGACGCGGGCCTGATCCTCCTTGTCGCGGCGGGTGACCCGCAGGGCCCACGTCTTGTCACGGAAGTGGCGGCGGACCTCACCCATCACCGTCGGGACGGCGAAGGACAGGAACGGGCTGCCGCGGTCGACGTCGTAGCGGTCGACGGCCATCATCACCCCGACGCGGGCGACCTGCTCGAGGTCGTCGAAGGGGACACCTCGGCCGCTGTAGCGGCGGGCGACGTGTTCGGCCAGCGGCAGGCACCGGCAGATGATGTCCTCGCGGGCGCGCCGGAACGCGGTGCTCCCGGTGTCGAGGTCGCGCAGTTTCGAGAATTCCGGCTCGAGATTTTCGTAGCCGGTGGTCGAAGCGGTGGGCAGATCGTGGTCAGCGCTCATGGCCGGACCCCGTCCTGATGGCCGACCCCGGAGACGACTCGCAGTGTGAATCGCGCCGGTGGCGGTACTGATGGACTTCACCCTACGCCGCCGGGGGACCCGGGACGCCGAATGGCCTTCGGGGGCGGCGGATGTTCCGCGTCCCGGCCGGCGGCGTCGGAGTCGGCGCCGCGGGCTCGCGGCGCCGACCGGGGCGCTTCCCGGGTCTCGGCGTCTTGTGCGGTCGCGCGAGCCGGTATATGTTCGTAGCTACTTACGTAAGAGATTGCTTACGCATAGCGTGGAGGTAGCCATGATCGACAGAACCGGCCCGGTCGGGGCCCTGAGGGAGGCGTCCCCAGGGCGCGCGGAGGCGGGCGGCGGCGGGGCGGCGCGGCATGAGTGAACCCGCCCACGCCTGGTACGACGACGGGGCCGACGAGGTGTTCCGCGCCCTCGCCGAACCGCGCCGCCGGGCCATCCTGCGCCTGGTGAACGCCGCCGAACTGGCCGCGGGGGAGATCGCGGGGGCGTTCGAGATCAGCAGGCCCGCGGTCAGCCAGCACCTGGCCGTGCTGCGGGAAGCCGGGCTGGTCGACGAACGGCGCGACGGCACCCGCCGCCTCTACCGGGCCTCGCCCTCGGGCATGACCCAGGCGCGCCTGGCCTTCGAGAACATGTGGTCGACGGCCCTGCGGCGAGGCCGGGACCTGGCCGAGAACGACAGCGATCCAGGAGGTTTCGCATGAATACCCCCGAACCGCGGGCCGCCGGGCCCGACGCCGCGGTGATGCCGCTGCGACGCCCGCCGATCCGGCAGTCCACGCTGGTGCGCGCGCCGATCGAGCGGGTGTGGCGGGTGTTCGTGTTCGAGATGGCAGGCTGGTGGCCGCTGGAGCCGTTCTCCCGGGGCGGCGCCCGCGTCCGCGACGTGGTCGTCGACGGCCGCGTCGGCGGCGAGGTGACCGAGGTCTGAGAGGACGGCACCGTCGAATCCTGGGGCACCGTCCTGCGTTTCGAACCGCCGCACACCTTCGCCATGACCTGGAACATCACCGGCACCCCGACCGAGGTGACCATCACCTTCCGTCCGATCGGTGCCGCCCTGACCAAGGTCGACCTGGTGCACGGCGGCTGGGACCGGCTCGACCCCGACGAACTGCGCCGGGCCTGCGCGCTGCCCGGCGGCTACGACGGCGAGGCCTACCGCATCGGCTGGCAGCGCATCCTCTCGGCGTTCCGCGCCGGATTCCCCACAACCACCACGAAGGACGGACCCACCGTGTTCACCGACGACCAGATGCTCGCCCTGCTCGCCCGCTCCCGCGACTACACCGTCTGCGTGCTGCGCTGGGGGCCCGCGGCCGACCACCCGGACCGCGACGCGCTGCTGTGGGAGCACGGCCGCCTCAACTGCGACCTGCGCGAGCAGGGTCTGCTGCCCATCACCCTGCGCATCCCGGCCTCCGGCGAGCTCGCCGGAGTCGGCGTCTACACCTGCGGTCCCGACGACGTGCGCGCGATCCTGGACCAGGACAAGGCCATCGACGCGGGCGTCCTGGCCTACGAGCTCTACGACGCGCAGTCCATCCCCGGTGACGCGCTGCCCTGAGGCGGCGGGTCACGGCGCCCGCTGGTGCGCGCCCGGCGGCGGTCCGGTCGAGTTCGCGGCCGTGCCGCCGCCGGGCGGAGCGGGTCGGACACTAGTACGGGAGCCGGTCGAGCAGCCAGGTGCCCGCCTCGGGGGACATCAGCCCGTCGGCGGCGCCGTCGGTGAACAGCCAGTCGTCGAACATCGACGCGTCGGGGTCGGCGTCGCGGCCGAGCCCCTCCAGATCCGGTGCGCCCGCGGTGATCTTCAGCAGCCGGGGCCGCCGGGGCATCCCGCCGACCCGCTCGAACTCGCCGGCTTCCTGCGCGGTCGGCGCGACACCGTTGTAGGAGTAGTAGGTCTGGGTCTGGTGGTCCATGTGCTCGTGCTCCATCCGGGCCAGCGCGTAGCGGGCGACCAGCGCCCCGCGACCGATCCCGCCGAGCATCAGCGGGACCGACCCGAGCCGCTGGGCGACGGCACGGAGAACCGCGTGGCGCACCGTGTCGGCGGACTTGGCCGGATCGGCGGGATCGTGATCGAACCCGACCAGGATCAGGTCGTAGCCGCGCTGGGTGAGCTGTGCACGCAGCGCGAAGTCCGCCGCGTCCGCCGCTTCCCCCAGCGCCGCCATGTCCGCCGGGCCGCCGTCGGCGACGAGCACGAACGGCCGTTGCAGGCCGCGCTGTGTCGTGAACACCCATGCGGTGGAACCGTGAAGATCCCACTCCTCGTTCGGCTTTACCGTCATCGAACCGACTCCTTCGCTCGCAATGGCTACGGTCATCGAACGCTCGGTACAGCATCGGCCCGAGAAAGACTGTTGCCCAGCGCTTTCGGTGCGAGGACGACGCGGTGATCGGCCGACCGACGGAGTGTACGTGCTCACCGTCGGCGCGGAGCCGGGACCCGCGTGTCCCGCCCGGAGGTGCCCTGCCCGCCGGCGCGGCGTCCCCGGTCGCCCCTCGGCACCGCCTCCTCGCCGGCGTCCGGGCTGGACGAACCCCGGTGATCCACCCCGCCGAGGCATGGGGAGACACTCCGGCGGCACGCCGAACCGCGGCGCCGCGCCGGGCATTTCCGCGGTCGCGGGTGCCGGGGTGATTGGGGCGCGCCGGATCGGGAATACGGCTGCCGACGCGCGCACGCCGATGTCGCGTGGCGAAACATCCTCGCCCGATCAGCCGATTCGGAGACCCTGATGCAGCTCTCACCGCGCCCCGCCCCGATTCCGCCCGTGACGCCCACCGCCGGGGACATCGATCCCGACGACCGCCTGCTCGTGCGGCTGCACGACCGCCGTCTGCGCGCGCTGCTGGCCACGGCCTCGGGCCTGTCCCCGCAAGCCCAGCGACGTCTCGGCGCCGCCGCGGAGTCCTTGCGCCACAACGAAGGTCTGCAGCACCCCCGCCACACCGCCGAGCTCTGAACGCCGCGCGGCGGCCGGTCGGCGGCTACCGTCGTCGGTATGGCTGACACACACGCGGCGCGGGCCGAGCAACTCGCGGACGAGGCGAACGAGGCACTCCGGACGGCGATCGAGCAGGAGGACGCCGGATACACCAACGCGGTCCCGGTCGACGGCATCCACGGAAACCGGTGGGCGCGGGTGCAGGCGCTGCAGGCGCAGGCCCAGGTGCACGCGACATTGGCACTGGCCGAGGAGGTGGCGCGGAGCAGAGCGGGCCTGTGAGACGACCGCACCGGCCCGCCCGGCGACCGGGCGGCCCGGTGCGCGACCCTCGGTGTGCTGCCCGGACGCTGAAGGCGCTGCGGCGGGCGTCGTCTCAGTTCGTGCCGAGCACCCCGGCCAGGAACGGCCACGCGGAGTGCAGGTCGTCCTCCCAGTAGCCCCAGGAGTGGGTGCCCGCGGGACGCTCGTGCACGGTGGCGGGGATGTCGAGTTCGCGCAGCCGCGACGCCAGGGCGAGCGTGCACGAGTGCACGGCCGCCTCGATGGGGCCGCCGAACGCGATCTGGACCGGCAGCGGGATGCGCCCGTCCCGGACGCGTGGGTCGGCGGGCGTGTCGTGCGGCGCGGCGGGCACGCCGGTGCCGGTGCTGAGGTACACCGCGGTGCCACGCAGGCCGGCCGCGTTGACGAGCGGATCGTTGGCCCGCCAGCGGGGATCGGTGCGCGGTCCCCACATGTTCTCCACGCTCTGCGCGCCGCTCCAGTTCTCCACCGTGACGCGGATGTACTCCTGGCCGAGGGGGTCCGAGGTCTGGGCGCAGCCGCTGAACGAGGCGACGCCCCGCCAGAATCCGGGCGCGGCGATCGCCAGGTTCAGGACGGAGGTGCCGCTCATCGACACCCCGGCCAGGGCGCGCGCGCCGTCGGCGTTCAGGTATGCCTCGATCACCGGCGGGAGTTCCTCGTTGAGGAAGGTCTGCCACTTGTTGCGCCCGAGGACGGCGTCGTCGCGGATCCAGTCGGTGTAGTAGGAGCCCGCGCCGCCCACCGGGATGACGGCGTTGACGTCCCGGTCGCGCAGGAAACCCACCGCGTCGGTCTGCGCGTCCCAGCCCGACCCGTTGGGCCCACCCTGGGAGCCGTTGAGCAGGTACAGCGTCGGCCGTCCCGCCGCGGCGGCGCGGACCACCGTCAGCGGTATCTCCCGGTTCATGGCCGGTGAGTAGACCGTGACGGTCTGCAGTCGCTCGCCGACGTCCGCGACGGTGACCACCCGCGCGTCCTCGGGTGCCGCCCGCGCGAACACGGGGGACAGGCACAGGGCGGCCGCCAGAACGGCCGTGAGCGCGGCGGACCGCATCGTTCGTGTCCTCGACATCGGGTACCTCTCGCGTCGGTGATGGCGCGAGGTACTTCGCAGCGGTCGGCCCGGCGGTTTGGTGGACGAGCCGGGGAATTCCCGGACCGTGCCGTCGGTGACGCTGATCGTCCGGAGCGGTCCCGCGATCGCCGGGAGCCGGCCCGGGACGCGCCCGCTCATCGGCCCGACGTTCCCGGCTCGCCGGCGAGCGCCGCCTACGGGGACTTCTCGGTCCGGTTCGCCGGGGCCGGGCCGGGCCTCGGCGCGAAGCGGTCGATCTCGAGGGGCGCGCGTTGGGGTAGCTCGCACCAGCACGCGAGCGCGATGGCCAGGTAGGAAGCGGCGGCCGCCATCACCGGTAGGACAGCCACCATGATCAGCAACGACATTCCGGTCCCCTTCGTCGAAACCATGACCGCGCCGGCTTCGCCCACCCCGCTGTGCACGTCGCTCGGTCGCGGACGGCCATACCCGCACTCGCCTGCGTCACACTGTGTTTCGCGGCACTGTGTCCCGATGTTCACAGCCGTGCCGGGTGTCACCCCGGTGCGTCGTCGCCGAGGGGGTGGACCGCCTCTCGGAGCCGGGTCCGTGCGCCACCGACGCACCCGGACGGAGCGACGTACGCCCGCCGAGAATGCATCGTTTATGCATCGTTATTGGGGTAGAGTGACCCTCAGGCACACACGTTCAGCGGTCCCGGTCGCCTGTTCGCGGGCGCGCCGGACCGCCCGAGAAGGGAGTCAGTCATGGTCTTGTCAGCTTCGGGCCGGGTGTTCTGTCTGCTCGTCGGCGCCGGCGCGGCGTCGCTCGGCATCCTCGCCGCGGCCCCCGGCGCGTCCGCGGCCGCGGGGTGTCCCGCGCCGGGCGCGGCCTTCGCCGAGGCAGGCACGGGCGCGGAGTCCTGCTCGGCGGCCAGTGACGCGGGCGGCGCCGCCGCCGCTTACGGATTCGGCGGGAACGCCGCGGCCGACGCCGCCGCGACGAGCCTGTCGCTCGCCGTCGCCGCCGGCGGCGGCACCGCCACGTCGGCGTCGCAGTATCTGTCCGGGCCCGCGGCCATCGCCGTCGGAGCGGGCGCGCGCGCCGACGTCACGGGCGCCCGCCCCGGCCTGTCGATCGGCATCGCGGGGCCGGGCGCCTCGGTGACGGTCTCCGGCGCGACCGGCCCGACCTGCAGCGGCGGACCCGCGTTCGCCGGCGACTTCCAGACCTGGCAGGGCTGCCTGTCTGTGGGGTGATTCGATGCAGAGACGTTGCGTCGGTTAGTGGACGTCGGGATGAGCCGGCAGTCCTTCGGCCGCGCGGAGGCTGTCGGAGAACTGCAGGATGACATCGAGGGTGTCGGCGTCGAGCTGCTGGGCGTGATGCAGCAGGGAGCGCAGGCCCGGCGTGCGCAGCCGCCGGACGACGGTGCTGTCGGCGCGCACGGGATGCGCGCCGGTGAGCCCGTAGAAGTATTGCGGTGCGACGCCGAAGTAGGCGGCCAGCGCGGCGACCAGCCGCGGCGAGGGATTGACGCGCTGACCCGTACGCAACTGCGACAGGTACGGGGAGGAGAGCCGGTGGCCCCGCGCGGTCACCGCGTCGGCGACGGTGCGGTTGGTGTGCGGACGACGACCCGGGAGCGTGGGCCGGTCGAAGAGTTCGTTGAGTCGCCACGCGAAATCGGGCCCACTATCGTGCTGATGATGCTGCGCTGACACCCTCTCCACTGTGGGACCGGCACACCGGTCCCGGCAACACCCGGGAGTCGACACTGGGCACGAGGACTGGCGCGGCGCGGCCGGTTTGTGACGACCGCCAATCGGTGGCGCGCACCGGCCCGCCGCGCCGAAGTCCTACCCGCGCACCACGTGACGCGACGGATTCGAAGGGTCTTTCTCCTCTTTTTGCCGCGGGGCCGCGGTGCTGGGATAGGGCCGTGCAACGCCACAAGACGACAGCAGGACCCCTGATGAACGGAATCGACAGCCGCGCCGTGCTCGGGCACGGACGCGCTGTCGCGGCGTCGCGAGTGTGGACCCGGTCGTTCCCGCAGGCGCCGCCGCTGCGCGACGAGACGGAGCTGCTCTCGGCCATCGGCTACATCCGCACCGACATCAGCGGGGTCGGCCAGGTGTGGGACGAGGAGCAGATGCGCTGCGCGGCAGACGATCAGGGCTACGACCTGCGCAAGACCATCGCGTTCTCCGCCACCACCTTCGACCCGGTCGCCCGGCTGACCGCGATCGCCGCGGACCTCGGCGTCGACGCGGTGCTCACCCCGTCGTTCGCCCACCTCGGCGACGTCGTGCCCGAGCGGCTCATCCGGGTCTGCGCGGTGGTCGTCGTCGATCCGCTCGTCGTCTATCCCCGGTTCGACCCGCAGATGGTGAGCTGACCGCGGCGCGCGGTCAGCCGGTGACCGCGCCGTGCGCGGCCGAGCTGACCAGCTTGCGGTACTTGGCCAGGACGCCGGAGGTGTACTTCGGCGGCAGCGGCTCCCAGCCTACCTTGCGCGCGGCCAGCTCGTCCTCGTCGATCTCGACGTCGAGCGAGTGGTCGGCGACGTCGAGGACGATCGGATCGCCGTCGCGCACGAACGCGATCGGCCCGCCGTCCACGGCCTCCGGCGCGACGTGGCCGACACACAAACCCGTTGTGCCGCCGGAGAACCGGCCGTCGGTGAGCAGCAGGACGTCCTTCCCGAGCCCCGCGCCCTTGATGGCGCCGGTGATGGCGAGCATCTCCCGCATGCCAGGACCGCCCTTGGGACCCTCGTAGCGGATGACGACCACGTCGCCGGCCACGATCGTGCCGTTCTCCAGCGCGTCCATCGCGGCGCGCTCCCCGTCGAAGACCCGGGCGGTGCCGCGGAAGACATCGGAGTCGAAGCCCGCGCTCTTCACCACCGCGCCCTCGGGGGCGAGGGAACCGTGCAGGATGGTGAGGCCGCCGGTCCGGTGGATCGGCCGGTCCAGGCGCCGGATGACGTCGCCGTCGAGGCCCAGCTCGATCGAGGCGAGGTTCTCGGCCATGGTCCTGCCGGTGGCGGTCAGCACGTCGCCGTGCAGGAGACCGGCGTCGAGCAGGGCCTTGAGCACGACCGGGATCCCGCCGACCCGGTCGACATCGTTCATGACGTAGCGGCCGAACGGCTTGAGATCGCCCAGGTGCGGCACCTTCTCGCCGACCCGGTTGAAGTCGGCCAGCGTCAGGTCGACACCGGCCTCGCGCGCGATGGCCAGCAGGTGCAGCACGGCGTTGGTCGACCCGCCCAGCGCCATGACGATGGTGATGGCGTTCTCGAACGCCTCCATCGTCAGGATGTCGCGGGCGGTGATCCCGCGTCGCAGCAGTTCGACGACGGCCTCGCCGGAGCGGCGGGCGTACTCGTCGCGGCGGCGGTCCGGCGCGGGCGGCGCGGCCGAGCCGGGCAGGCTCATCCCCAGCGCCTCGGCGACCGAGGCCATCGTGTTGGCGGTGTACATGCCGCCGCACGCGCCCTCGCCGGGGCAGATCGCCCGCTCGATACGGTCGACCTCCTCCCGGGTGATCAGGCCCTTGATACAGGCGCCGACCGCCTCGAACGCATCGATGATGGTGACCTCGCGGCCGTCGACGTTGCCGGGCAGGGTCGAGCCCGCGTAGAGGAAGACGCTGGACAGGTCCAGCCGGGCGGCGGCCATCAGCATCCCGGGCAGGCTCTTGTCGCAGCCGGCCAGCAGCACCGAACCGTCGAGACGCTCGGCCATCATCACCGTCTCGACCGAGTCGGCGATGATCTCCCGGCTGACCAGCGAGAAGTGCATCCCCTCGTGGCCCATGGAGATGCCGTCCGACACCGAGATCGTGCCGAACTCCAGGGGATAGCCGCCCGCGGCGTGCACGCCCTCCTTGACCGCCTTGGCCAGGCGGTCGAGGGACAGGTTGCACGGGGTGATCTCGTTCCAGCTCGACGCCACCCCGATCTGGGGTTTGGCCCAGTCCTCATCGCCCATCCCCACCGCGCGGAGCATGCCGCGCGCCGCGGTCTTCTCGAGTCCGTCGGTGACATCGCGGGAGCGGGGCTTGATGTCGACCGGCCTGCCGGTGTCGTCTGCCATCACCCCAGCCTACGAGGCCCCGCCGAGCCACCACGGTGGACGCGCCCGTCCGTGGGGCGAATAGGCTCGGCGGCATGCTCAACGCGCTGCTGTACGGGCTCGGCACGGTGGTTCCGCTGATGATCGGGGTGGCCGTCGGCATCCGGTGGACGCTGCCTCGGCCGGTGCTGGCCACGATGATGGCCTTCGGCGCAGGCACGATGATCGCGGCGGTGTCGGAGGAACTGTTCGCCCCGGCGTTCCATCGCGACGGCGCCGTGGTCGCGGGGGCGGCGCTGTTCGCCGGGGCCGGGATCTACGTGGTGGCCAACCATCTCATCGAGAACAAGCTCGGACCTGCCGCCATCGGCTGGGCGCTGCTGCTCGGGACGGTGCTCGACGGGGTGCCGGAGAACATCGCGCTCGGGGTATCCCTCGGCGCCGGCGGGGGACTGGTGCTGCTGGTGGCGATCGCGGCGGGCAACGTGCCCGAGGCGGTCAGCGGGGTCGCGCTGATGCGCGAACAGCACGGTTTCGCGCCGCGGCGCACATTCGCCCTGTGGGCGGTGACCGCCGCGGTGCTGGTCGCGGTGACGGTGCTGGGTAACGGGCTCGCCGACGCCATCCCGGGGACCGCGATCAGCGCCGTGCAGGCGTTCGCGGGTGGCGCCACCATCGCCATGCTGGCGGATTCGATGGTGCCCGAGGCCTACCGCGAGGGCGGCTGGTGGGTCGGGATGGCGACCGCGGGCGGCTTCTTCGTCGCCTTCGCCATCGGGTGAGCGGGGAGGCGGCCCCACGGCGGGACCGCCTCCCCGGTGCGCCGCGCCGCTCAGGCGTCGGCGCGGGACTTGTACTCGGCCTCGATGCGGTCGCCGACCTCCTGGTCGATGTTGCGCCAGTACTGGAAGACGTTGGACAGCACCGGTTCCACCACGCCGCCGAGCAGGGTGCCGACGACGGTGTCGACCAGGCGGGCGCGCTCGTCCTCGCCCATGACGTCGCGCACCAGCGTGTGCGCCTGGCCGAAGTCGTCGTCCTCCGCGTGCAGGGTGTAGGCGGCGCGCACGAGCTCGCCGTCGCTCTCCCAGCCGTTGTCGACCGGACCCTGCGCGTCCTGGTAGGTGCGGCCGAAGGAGTTCGGCGCGTACACCGGCGCGGCGCCGCTGTGGAAGAACTGCATCGCGCCCTCCTTGTCGTAGGAGTTGGTCGGCACGACCGGACGGTTCACCGGCAGCTGATTGTGGTTGGTGCCCAGGCGGTTCCGCTGCGCGTCGGGGTAGGAGAAGACGCGGCCGAGCAGCATCTTGTCCGGGGAGATCCCGGTGCCGGGCACGGTGTTGGACGGGCTGAACGCGGCCTGCTCGATCTGGGCGAAGTGATTGACCGGGTTCTGATCGAGGGTGAACCGGCCCACCGGGATCCGCGGGTAGTCCTTCTTCGACCAGACCTTGGTGAGGTCGAACGGATTGAAGCGGTAGGACTTCGCGTCCTGGTAGGGCATGATCTGGACCTCGACCCGCCAGGACGGGAACTCGCCGTCGCGGATGGACTCGAACAGGTCCCGCCGGTGGGCGTCGGCGTCCTGCCCGGCCAGTTTCTCGGCCTCGGCGTTGGTGAGGAACTCGAGGCCCTGCTCGGTCAGGAAGTGGTATTTCACCCAGAACCGCTCGCCCGCGGCGTTGACCCACATGTAGGTGTGGGAGGAGTAGCCGTTCATGTGCCGCCACGTGCGCGGGATGCCGCGATCGCCCATCAGGTAGGTCACCTGATGGGCGGATTCGGGGGACAGGGTCCAGAAATCCCACTGCATGGTCGCGTCGCGCAGGCCCGAGTCGGGCAGCCGCTTCTGCGAGTGGATGAAGTCGGCGAACTTCATCGGGTCGCGGACGAAGAAGGTGGGGGTGTTGTTGCCGACGATGTCGAAGTTGCCGTCCTCGGTGTAGAACTTCAGCGCGAAGCCGCGCACGTCACGCCACGTGTCGGGGGAGCCGAGTTCGCCTGCCACGGTGGAGAACCGGGCCAGCATCGGCGTGACGGTGCCCGGCTGGAAGACCTTGGCCTTCGTGTAGGCGGAGACGTCCTCGGTGATCTCGAGCCTGCCGAAGGCGCCGGAGCCTTTGGCGTGCGGGCTGCGCTCGGGGATGCGTTCCCGGTCGAACCGGGCCAGCTTCTCCACCAGGGCGACGTCGTGCAGCAACAGCGGCCCGTCCGGGCCCACGCTCAGCGAGTGCGCGTCGTTCTCGCGCGGCGCTCCCGACTCGGTCGTCGACGGCGCCGACGACTCGTGCCCGGCGGTGGGGTCGAATGTGGTCACGTGACTTCTCCTTCGGTTTCACGGAAACGGCACAGCGGCGCTTCGAGCTCTCAGGCGATGTCCTCCGGGGCCCGGCTACGGCGGAGCATCCGGCACTTCCACCGTAACAGCGAGAATCCGGTCGTCCGGCGAAGCGACGGCGGGGGGACCGCGGAGGGCGCGGTCGCGCCGATGACTTCCGCGCGCGGGAGACGTCGAAGCCGGCGGCGGCCCGGTCGACCTGGTCGCCGGCAGCGGCGGCGCCGTCGCGCCGGCGCCGGTCGCCGCCCACCCGACCCGGTGGCCACCGTCGTCGCCCACGAACCGCCGCTGCCGACCGCGCTGCCCGACGCCGCGGCGTCGAAGCGGGCGGCGCGGTCGGCTACCGCGTGGCGTACGCGGCGAGGGCTTCGGCCCGGCAGGGTGGGATCAGCGGTGGACCACGTCCCGGGGCCGCGCCTGATCCGCGGGCGGCGCCTCCTCGCCGACCTGGCGGCGCAGGCGATCGAGCAGCCGGGACAGGCGGCGCGAGATGCTCATCTGTGAGACGCCGAGGAGCCTGCCGATCTGCTGCTGGGGCAGCTGATCGAAGAACCGCCAGACCAGCAGCTGCCGGTCCTCGGCGGACAGCGCCGCCACCGCGGGCGCGGCGGCCATGGCCCGTTCGGTGAGGTCGTAGCAGGGTTCGTCGTAGCCGAGGGTGTCGGCCGGCGCGCCGAGGGTGTCGTGCTCACCGACGTGCACGCGGGCATCGAGGCTGGTGGTGTTGTAGGCCTCGGCGGTCACGCGGACGCGGGCGATCTCGGCGCGGTCGAGCCCGGTCTCGGCGGCGATCTCGCTGACCGTGGGCGAGTGCCGCAGGCGCTGGGTCAGCTCGTCCACGGCGGCGCTGACGCGGGCCTGGTCCTCCTTGTCGCGGCGGGTGACGCGCAGGGCCCAGGTCTTGTCGCGGAAGTGGCGGCGGACCTCGCCCATGACGGTCGGGATGGCGAAGGCGAGAAACGGCGTGCCGCGACCGACGTCGTACCGGTCGACCGCGAGGACGACGCCGACGCGGGCGACCTGTTCGAGGTCGTCGAAGGGCACACCCCGCCCGTTGTAGCGGCGGGCGATGTGCTCGGCGAGCGGCAGACATCGACAGATGATGCGGTCGCGTCCCGCGCGGAACGCGGCGCAGTCGCGATCCAGTTCGAGCAGCTTCGCGAACGCCGGCTCGAGATGCTCGTAGCCAAAGGTCGCGCTGGACAGATCGTGGTCAGCGCCCATGGCCGGACCCCGTCCTGATGACCGACCCCGGTGCAACACACGGTTTGAATCGAGCCGGTAGCGGTAGCCGGAGATTTCCCGTCCGGAGGTCCGGATAAACCCCACGCATCGTCGCCGCAGGTCGCGGGTGTGACGATGCTGTCGCCGCAGCCCCGGCGGGTGGACACTGGAGACCATGACCGGATCGCACGAGGACGACGAGGAACGGTTCGCCCGTGCCTATCGGCCCGCCGGTGTCGGAACGTTCACCTTCTGGTTCACCACGGGCCGATGGGAGTGGTCGGCGGA
Source organism: Nocardia thailandica NBRC 100428 (assembly GCF_000308795.1). GTDB lineage: Bacteria > Actinomycetota > Actinomycetes > Mycobacteriales > Mycobacteriaceae > Nocardia > Nocardia thailandica. Next base: position 14,320 of record NZ_BAGK01000307.1, read on the forward strand.
GATCTACCGGATGCACGGTTACGTCCCCGGTGAGGTCGAGCCGACCACCGAATTGCTGCTCGATCACAAGCATCCCGACGCCCCCGATGTCGTCGCCGGCCTGATCAGTCGCGTGATCGGCGCGGGGCACCCGTTCTCCAGCAGGCACCGGTTTCTCGACACGTCCGGGCAGGTGCACACGGTGATGGTGCTCGCCGATCGCGTCCTCGACGACGAGGGCACGCCGGTGGGGACCACCGGCTACTACCTCGACCTGTCCGACACGATCGGTGCCGCGGCCGACGACGCGAACCGGGCGGCGGTGAGTGAGGCCGTCGGGGCGGCGACCGCGCGGGCGGTGATCGAGCAGGCCAAGGGCGTGCTGATGCGGATGTACCGGATCGATGCCGACCAGGCGTTCAAGGTGCTCGTGTGGCGCTCGCAGGAGGCCAACCTCAAGCTGCGTGACATCGCCGGCCAGGTGATCGCGGATCTGGACCTGGTCCCGCCGCCCGATCCGGCCACGATCTCGGTCTTCGACCACCTGCTGCTGACCAGCCACGAGCGGATCCATCCGGAGGCCGAGCCCTGAGGAGCCGGACATGGTGCGGTCGTGTGGAACACGAGGTGATCATCGGGGTGATTCGGGGTACTCCCTCAGCGAGCCGGTCCGGATCCTCGCTCAACGGCGCGCGCGGCAACCCGGCCATGGTTCCGTCCGCCGGGAACCCACAGCCGCCCGGTTCCCGGCGGACGTCCCCCACGTCTTTCGTTCAGAGGTGGGGCTGTCGTCCCGGGAGCGGGGGATCGTCGAGGCCGGTCGGGCCGAGGATCGCGCGCAGGGTCGTCGACAGGGCGGCGACGGTCTGGTCGTCGAGCCCGGCGAAGCGGCGTTCGACGGCGGCGAGGTAGTGCGGGGCCGCCGCACGGAGGCGGTCGCGGCCCTCGTCGGTGATGCCGACGACCGCAGACCGGCCGTCGGCGGGATTGCTGTCGCGGCGGACCAGCCCGTGCGATTCCAGCTCGGTGACCAGCCGGCTGACCCGCGTGCGGCTCAGCACCACCCGTTCCCCCAGGTCGCTCATCCGCAACGGCTGCGGTCCGTCCAGTTCGAGCAGGACGTCGTACCAGCTCAGCGGTAGACCGGTCGCGCGACGCAGCTCGGTGTCGAGTTCGGGGACGAGACGGGCGTGCACCTGCAGCAGCGCCGCCCAGGCGCCGATCGCGGGGTGGTTTCTCTGCGCGTTGGGCATGCGGATCATCCTAGCCGGTTGCGTGCGCACGCACGCAAAGCTTAGAGTGTGTGCGCACGCACGTAAATCGGAAAGGTGCTCCCCATGACCGCATTGATCACCCGCGACGAACTGGCCCGAGAACTGGAAGCCGGGACGGTGACCGTCGTCGACGCCCTCGGTGCCGAGTACTACGCCGAGGCGCACCTGCCCGGCGCGCTCAACCTCGTCGAGGCCGACGTGGAGACCCTGGCCGCGCGCCTGCTCCCGGACAAGGACGCCGCGATCGTCACCTACTGCTCGAACGCGGCCTGCCCGAACAGCGGACAGGTCGCCGCCCGGCTCACCGCGCTCGGCTACGGCAACGTCCGCAAGTACCGGGAGGGGATCCAGGACTGGGTGGCGGCGGGCCTGCCCGTCGAACCCTGATCCGCCCGGGACGGATCACGGCGTCGGGCGCTCCCGGCAGGGGGCGCCCGAATCCTCGCGCAGGGCACCGGGTTCGATGTCGGGCAGATGCGACATCATGGCCGGATACCGCACCAGGCGGGCACTGGTGAACGTGATGTCGCGGACCTGTTCGAACCCCGACCACAGCAGCCGCCCGCCCGGGAGCAGCCGCATCGGCCGCACGCGTCGCCGCACCCGGTCGAGTTCGGGCGCGGTGGCGCGCCGCAGCGGGCCGACGGTCCCGTAGAGCCGGACACCCGGAGCGCCGCCGAAGCGGCCGAGCGCCAGCGACCGGAACCAGAACAGCGGTCCGCGATCGACGGCCAGCAGGCAGACGTGCGGGTTCGTGGCGAGGTTCTCCGCGAGCGCGCGGGTGTAGCGGTCGAAATAGAACGCGGTGCCGTCCTCGCGGAAGAACACCGTGCCCACCGGCGTGATGTTCGGAATCCCGTGCCGGTCCACGGACGCGACGGCGAAATGCCCGGTCGTCTTCCGCGCCCGCTCCACGATCTCCAGGATCGCGCGCCACTGCTGGGTGGGATGCGTCATCGATGTCCTCCCGTTCACCGGTCCCTCGGCTCAACGTCGAGGACCGCCGCCGAGGTTCCTCCGGTCCGGACTTCGTGTCCGGTTGTCCTCGGCCGCCGCGCCGACGGCATGAAGCCACCGGTGGGGCGATCGGCCGGGAGCGTCGCGGGTCGCCTGCGCTCGGTGCACGATCGAGTCACGGGCTCGGCGGGTCGCCTTCTGCGTGTCGCGGGGCGGCTTTAGCATCGCCGGCCATGAACAGTCATGTTGTCGCAGGTCATGGCCCGTTCGACAGCGTGTCCGGCGCCGACCCGGGTGGGGTGGTCGCCTTGCTCGCCGAAGCCCGGCGCGGACTGGCCGACGTCCCGGCGGCGGTGCCCGCGGTGGTGCCGCTGGCGCGTTGCCATCGCGCGGTCACCGCGATCGGTACCGCGGCCTGGATCATCACCGAGCACGCCCTGCCGACCCCGGCCCGCTATCCGCGCATGGTCGAGCCGTGCGAGGACCTGGCCGCGCGGCTGGGCGAGGTCATCGACGACGTGCTGCGGGTCCCGCCGCGCGAGCGGGCCGGGTTGCGGGTGCGCCGGGAGGATCCCGCCCTGCACCAGCACGGCCCCGACCTCGACGCCGCCGAGGCCGCGCTGATCGCGCTGACCGCCGACCTGCACCAGCTCGCCCGTGTCGTCGCGGGCGACGAGGAGGCCCCGGAGCCGGTCCGCGCGGCCGCGGAAGCGACGGTGGAGGTCGCGGCCCTGGTCACCCAGCAGATCCACGAACCGCTCTAGTTCGCGGGCCGCGCGGCCGTCAGGGACGGCCCGGTCCTGAGCCAGCGGTCGGCGTCCTCGTCGTAGAGGACGAGCCCGGCCTCGGCGAACGCGTCGAGCCAGCCGCGCATCGGCCAGCGTCCCCAGCGGCCGTGGAAGATCCGCGCGTTGGTCAGGATGTCGTCGAGATGCTCGACCGGCGGATCGGAGACGGGATGATGCTGGTGGTAGGCGTCGGCACCGCCGACCCAGCACAGGCCCGCGCCGACGGCCCCGGCCTTGTACGCGAAGTCGGTGTCCTCCCCGCCGTAGCCGCGATACCGGGTGCAGAACCCGCCGATCGCGCGCCAGGTCGCGGCGGTCACGGCGAACGACAGCGACCAGAACAGGTCGAGCGCGGTGCTGTCGATCAGCGCGTCGTCGGCGGGCGCCGGACGCGCCGGGTGGGGCGCGCGGTGCTCGGGGAGCGACGCGATGTCGTATCCGCCGGGCGGCGGCGGCCCGAGATAGGTGACGGGACCGCACAGCAGGACCGGGCCCGGGCGGCGGCGGGCGGCGGCGAGGTAGCGGTCGAGGAGCCGATCGTCGGGGACGCAGTCGACGTCGAGGAACACGAGCAGGTCCGCGCCGCGCGCGAGCGCGGTCCGCGCGCCCAGGTTGCGGGCCGCGGCCAGGGGCAGCGGCCCGGCGGTGTCGAGGCGGACGCCGTGCGCCCCGCCGCGACGGGCCACGTCGGCCACGCGGGGGTCGTTCATCGACACCACGATGTGATCGGTGGCGCGATTGCGCGCCAGTCCGCGGATCTGGTTGCGCAGGTGCGTGATCCGGCCCGCCGCGAGGGTGATCACCGCGGTTCTCATGCCGCCACGCGCCGGTCGGCGACGCGCTCGACGACCGCGGCTGCCCGGGCGGCGGCGCCCTCCACCGACCAGCGCCGCCATCGGCCGGTGTCGAGGCGGCGTGCCCGCTCGAGCAGGTCCGGCCACCGATCGTCGTGGGGGAAGTCCTCGACGGTCACCGCGAGCCCGGCCGCTCCGAGGGCGGCCGCGGTCGCGCGCTGTTCGCCGAACGGTCGCGGCGCGGGGATCAGCACCGCGGGCCGTGCGGCGGCGGCGATGTCGGCCACCGCGCCCTGCCCGGCGTGGGAGACGATCACGTCGGCCGCGCACAGCCGGGGCCAGGGGTCGTCGGTCCACTCGCCGACGCCGAGAGCCGACCATCGGTAGCGGTCGTGCCTGCGCGCGCAGCGCTCGATCAGCGCGGGGGTGAACGCGCTCCCGCCACGGCCCGCGAGCACCAGCACGGCCGGCCGCCGGGCGCCGTGCCGGGGTGGCTTCGCCGCCCCCGCGAAGCGCGAGATCCCGCCGACGTAGCGGGTCTTGGCGCGGTGCTCGTGCAGCCATGCCGGGTCGTAGACCTCGCGCGGCCAGGCCGCGACGAGCGCGTCGGCCAGCTGGTGGACGAGGCGATGCGGGGTGTCGGTGCGCTCGCCGGGCAGGACCATCGCGATCACGGGCACGCCGTGCAACCGGGCGAGCAACGCCACCTCCACCGAGACGTCGGCGACGATCGCGGCGGGACGCGCGCGATCGATCCAGGCCGCGACCGCGGCCATCCGGGCGCGTAAACCGCTGTCGCCGAGGGGAACCCAGTGGAGCAACCCGGCCGCGGTCGGGTCGCGTACCTCGGCCGCGCTGTCGTCGCGGGGCAGCCGCACGACGTCGTCGAAGGCGGTGTCGCCTACCGGCAGGGAGGTCAGCGCGGTGACGGGCGAACGCAGGTGCGCGGCGACGCACTCGGCGCGGGCGAGATGGCCCGAGCCGTGATGGTGGATGTAGTAGCCGATCACGGCGCGCCCTTGCGTGCGCGCCCGGCCCGGTCGGCGGCGATGAGGTGGCGGTAGCGCCGCAGATACGCCTCCACCATCGGGTCGTGGCCGCAGTGGGCCACCGCGCGGGCCCGGGCGGCGGCGCGGTCGAGGCCGCAGACCTCCTCGACGGTCGCCGCGAGGCCGTCCACGTCGCCGGGCTCGGCGAGCCGCCCGCAGGTGGCGTCGAGGATCTCGGGGATGCCGCCGCGCCGGAACGCCGCGACCGGGGTACCGCAGGCCAGCGCCTCGGCCACCACGAGCCCGTACGGCTCGTCCCACAGCGGGGTCACCAGGACCACGCCGCAGCCGCCGATGAGGTCGGCCAGCGCGGGCTGGTCGAGATGCCCGTGATAGACGGTGTCGCCGTCGAGGCAGGGGGCGACGCGCTCGTCGAAGTACCGCCGGTCGCTGACCGGGCCGGCCAGGTGCAGCCTGCGCCCGGCGCGCCGCGCGGTCGCGATGGCCAGGTGCGCGCCCTTCTCCGGCGTCAGCCTGCCGAACCAGGCGACGTCGTCGCCCCCCGGGCCCACCGGCCAGCTCGCCACGTCGACGCCGTTGGCGATCACGTCGACGTCGGGCACCGTCGGCCGCCAGGAGCGCGCGGTGTGTTCGCTGACCGCGACGAAGCCGCTGCCCGCCCCCAGACTGACCTCGAGCGCGGACTCCAGCCACGGGGTCGGGGGAGTGTGCAGGGTGGTGAGCATCGGGATGTCCAGTGCGGGCGCCATCGCCAGGGGCAGGTAGTGCAGGCTGTGATTGTGGACGACGTCGAAGGAGCGTGAGCCGAGCGCGGCCAGGTCGATCATCAGCGCGAGGTAGGCGTGGTGGTCGGCGAGGAACGGCGCGGGCGCGGCCGACGGGTCGTTGCCCGCGGCGGCGCTGGCCCGGAACGGCTGCACGCGCACGGTGGCATCGGTGGCGGCGGGATCGCTGCCCTCGGCGGCGAACAGCGTGACGCGGTGTCCGCGCCGGCGCAGCGCCCTGGCCAGGTACCAGACGTGCGCCTCCAGCCCGCCGGCGAAGGGCTGGCGGATCGGGTGGCGGCTCGAGGCCAGCAGCGCGATCGAGAGCGGTCCGCCGGTCATCGCGCCAGCGCCTGTCGGTAGAGCGCGTGGTGCGCGGCGGCGAGATCGCGCCGTTCCGCGCGCCGCGCGGGCCAGGTCGCGCGGGCGGCGGGCGTCTCCCGGCTCGCCAGGACCGCGCGCGCCAGGGACTCCGGGTCGAACCGGTCCTCGTCGAAAGTGAAGACGTGGCAGGGCCGTTGCTCGCGGTAGAAGCCGCAGCTGGGCGCGATCACCGCGGTGCCGAGGTCGTAGCAGGCCTCCAGCCAGCCCGAATGCGTGCCGAACCGGTACGGCAGCACCGAGACCGACAGCGACGAGAGGTACTGCCAGAGTTCGTCGTCGGTGAAGTAGGGGTGCTGGTGGACCTCGACGTGCGGGCGGCGCCCGAAGTCGAGCAGCCTGCGGCCCACCTCCGGCGCGTACCAGTGGTTGCCCGGCTCGAACAGCTCGTCGTGCAGGTCGATGCGCAGCACGGTGTCCGGCAGGTCCGCGACGGTGTCGGCCAGGACCTCGAGCACCGGGAACGGATCCATGTTGGCGCGCAGGCTCTTCACGTGCACGCCCACGGTGAACGGCCCCGGGCTGCGGCGCGGGGCCCGGATGAGGTCCCGCTCGACCACGTGCGGATGGCTCAGCACCCGGCACTGCCGGTGCCAGCGGTCCGCGATCACCGCGGCGGCACCCGGGGTCAGGGTGAGGAGTTCGTCGGCGCCCCGGATCAGGACGTCCAGCTGCTCGTCGTGCCCGGCCGGGTCGGGCTGGTGGGGATTGCGCAGGTCGTGCACCGTGTACACGAGCGGTTTGCCCAGGGTCCGCAGCTCGCCGACGATGTCGGTGAGCGTCGCGGGGGACACGGCGTCGAAGCCGAAATGGATGTGGAACACGTCGAAGTGGCGATGGTTCGCGCGGATCCACCCCGGGTCGAGCATCAGCGGCGGCCACCAGCCGCCGGGAACGGTGCGACCGTCGGCCGGCGGCGGGTCGGGCAGCCGGGTGACCTCGCCGTCGCCGTCGGGTGCCGACAGGTGGCGGACGTAGACGTGGGAAGCCGGGACGGAGGCGACGCGCACCGCGGTCCGCGCGGGGGTCACTTCGGCGATCGTCGTCGACATCGGTCATCACCTTTCGCCGGTCTCGCTGGTGGACAGCCGTGCCGAACTGCCGTGAACGCACGCTGGTCGGCGTGTACCCGGGGCCGCGGGCGGTAATCGACCGCCGCCGCGTCAGGTGTCGGCGTTGTCGACGAGCGCCGTCTGCCCCGCGTGGCGCGCGCAATGGGCGCAGCAGTACATCGCGCCGTCGCTCTCCAGCCCGTGCCCGAGGATCCGGCACCGGCAGTGCGCGCAGGTGGGCGCCAGCGTCGTCGCGGCGCATTCGATGCTGTCGAACACCCAGTGCTGCTCGCCGCGGCTGACGGTGAACGCTCGGGCGTAGTCGTTGCCGCAGGTGTCGCACACGGCCATGATGGGCTCCTCTCGTCGTCCGTCGGTCACGCGGCGCTTACCCGCCCGGGGCGGACCGAATCGGCGTCGGGCGCGTCAGCCGTCCTCGTCCTCGCCCTCGGCCTGATCCGGCTGCGGGACGTGCCGTTCCTCGTTCTGCAGCATCTCCGGGTCCGCGTCGGGATCCTCACGGGGGTCGTAGGCGTGGTCGTCGGGGGAGCGGGGCTCGGTCGGCATGGCTACCTCCTCGGCTCGGGCCGGGCACGTGCCCGGCGAGCATCGCCTACCCCGGGCAAACCGGGCGAAACACGGTGCCGTCCCGCCGGCGCGGCGCTCAATCCGCGGCGAGTTCGGTGGCCGTGTCCCGTCCCGCGGAGGCGGTGCGGCGCAGGAAGTCCGCGATCACATCGAGTTGCTCGGTGGTGTAGTCGCCGCACAGCTCGTCCATGCGGGCGTTCATCCCGGACAGCACCCGGTACACCTCGGGGGTGCGGTCGCGGACCGCGCGGACGGTGACCGCGCGCCGATCGGCGGCGTCGGGGTCGCGGTCGCGGGTGATCCACCCGCCGCGCTGGAGCCGGTCGAGGATCCCGGTCATGGTGGCGGGGTGCAGGCCCGCCAGCCTGGCCAGGGCGCCGGGGCTGAGCGGTCCCTGCCGCTGGATCAGGTCGAGGCAGTTCCAGTCGGCGTCCTTGAGCGCGAGCTTGCCGCCGAACTGCCGGTTCAGCAGGGCCAGTTGGGTGTTCAGGTCCCGGAGCGCGTCCTTGACGGCGTTGGCGGCCCGCCGCCGATGATTTTCGGATCCCATATAGTATGACTCTCGAAATAGATGGTATGGTTCTCATATCATATGGCACCGAAAGGGGTAGGTGCCGTCGCCGCACCAAGGAGGACGTCGTGCGTCTCACCATCTTCGGAGCCAACGGGCCCACCGGCCGTCTGCTCACCGCCCGGGCCCTCGACCGCGGGCACGACGTCGTGGCGGTCACCCGCCGGCCCGCCGACTTCCCCCTGACCCACGACCGGCTGACGGTGTTCGGCGGCGATGTGCGGGAGCCGGAATCGGTCGGCGTCGCGATCGCCGGCGCCGACGCGGTGCTGTCCACCCTGGGCGTGCCGTTCGGCAAGGCGGAGATCACCACCTATTCGGTGGGCGCGGCCGCCATCACGGCGGCGATGCGCGAGCACGGCGTGCGGCGCCTGGTGGTGGTGTCGTCGAGCGCGGTCGACCCGAAGCCCTACTCCGACGGCGGATTCCTGTTCAATCGCGTGGTGCAGCCCTACGTGGCCAAGGTGCTCGGCAAGACCCTCTACGACGACATGCGCAGGATGGAGGCGCTGGTCGAGGACGCCGACCTGGACTGGACCGTCGTCCGGCCGAGCGGGCTCTACGACCTGCCCACGGTCACCGACTACACCCTGGTGGCCGGGCACGCCGACGGCCGCTTCACCGCGCGCGCCGACCTGGCGGCGAGCCTGCTGCGGCTGGCCGAGGAAGACCTCTTCTTCCGCCGCGTCGTCGCGGTCGTGACCACCACCGACAACCCGAGCATGCTGCGCCTGCTGCGTCAGGAGGCATTCGGGCGCTGACCGCGCGCGAGCCGAGTGCGCGATTCACCGTCATCACAACCACGCCGGGCGAATCGCGCGATACCGGACAACGCGCCTTCCCCGAATGCGGAACACCGCGTTCCTGCCACGATTCCCGCGGCACGGACATCGTGCGGAATTCCTCCGAATATTTCCTGTGCGGCGCCATGGCGATGCCGACGGGGCGATGGTGAAGTGTCCAGAGGCCGCGATCACCGCAATTTGCTTCGCTTTTCGGGGCTTAGGTTCGGGACGGCTTTCGAGCCGAACCTTTTCCCTTCGGAAGGCAAAGTGTCTATGAAAACAACTCGCCGCCGCAGACGCAGTGTGCATGCGGCAGTACTCACCGGCGTCGGCGCGCTCGCTGTCGCCCTGTCCGGTGCGGGCGCCTCGGCGAACCCGACACCGGAACCCACCGAGCAGGCCCTGGCCGACATCATCGCGGCCGGGCGGCCCGTCGCCGGTCCGAGCGGGAGTGCGTCGGGTTCGGCGTGTAACTCCGGTTCGGGTACCGGGTCGGGTAACGGCTCGGGTGACTGCTACGGCGGTTCGGGTTCGAGTTCGGGGTCTTCGGGTGGTTATGCCAGTGACACCCGGGGCTGGGGCCCGGCGCAGACGTCGTGGCTGGCGGCGTTCGCCTATGGGTTGGCCAATGGTGATGCGTCGCCTCCGGGTGCCAACGACTGGAACTGCAAGCCGAGTGCGGCGCATCCGCGTCCGGTGTTGTTGATCCATGGGACGTGGATGAATGCCTACAACGGGTATGCGTTCATGGGTCAGCCGATCAAGGACGCGGGCTATTGCACGTTCACGTTCAATTACGGTCGGTCGAATCTGGTCGAGGGTGGTGGCCTGGGTTCGGTGTTGCCGGGTGTGATGGGTACCGGGTACATCCAGGATTCGGCCAAGCAGTTGGGTACGTTCGTGGATCGGGTGCTCGCGGCGACCGGTGCCGAGGAGGTCGACATCGTGGCGCACTCGCAGGGTGGGTCGATGTCGAACTGGTACACCAAGTACGAGGGTGGTGCGGCGAAGGTGAAGAATCTGATCACTTTCGGTGCGACGCATCACGGGACCTCGCTCGACGGTATCGGGGCGTTGGGCCGGATGATCAACAACGCCGGTATCGACATCCTCGGTTTCATCGAGATCTTCGTCGGTCACGCCGGTATCCAGCAGACGATCGGCTCGGATTTCGTGAATCGGCTCAACGCGAACGGTGACACGGTGGCCGGGGTCGATTACACGGTGGTCGGGACCCGCTACGACGAGGTGACCAATCCCTATGATCTGACCTTCCTGAAGGCCGGTGCGGGGGCGACGGTTTCGAACATCACGTTGCAGGACGGGTGCGAGCAGGACGTCTCGGATCATTTGACGATGATGTATTCCCCCCGGGCGTTGTCGATCGCGTTGCGTGCGCTGGACCCGGTCGGCAGCCCGAACCTGGTCTGCACGTTCAACCCCTGGGTCGTCGGCGGCGGCGGCTCGCTGTAACAGGCGGCGGTCACGGCGAACGCGGTGGGGGCGACCGGAATCGGTCGCCCCCACCGCTCGTCGTTCTCGATCAGTGGCCCGCGGCGTCAGCGGAACCGTATCCACGGAAGATGCTCTCGGCGACCACGACCCGCAACCGGAGCAGATGCTCGTCGTCGTCGCCGGGATCGCCGAGGAAGAAGCCCTCCTCGGCCGCCGTCCACGCCACCCCGATGGGGATGCCGCAGCGGGCGCACTCGCGCGCGGCGCCGACCAGGCGCACGATCAGATCCGCGGTCCACGCGTCCGCGGGCACCGCGCCGCAGCGCAGGATGTCCTGGGCGCGCTCGGTGTATTCCGACCGCCGGAATCCGGTGAGGTCGTTCTCGTAATTCTCGTTCTCGTTGTCCCCGACCATGAATGACAACGTACCCAGGAGAACCTGCGCGCGGGTCCGCGCCGCCGGTGTCTGCGCAGGGCGACCGAGCGCGGGGAAATTACTCGGGACATGTCAACATCGCCGGTTTTCACTGTGTGTCCCCGACGTGCCGGACGGACCCGGAAACTGTCATCGGTCATATCCGGTGCGGTGCGCGCCGGCCGATGGTGTCGAATGCGCAGCGGGCGATCTCCCGGAGACGCATTACGCGGGTTCGGGACATCTCATATCGTTTCCGGCGCACATGCTGTCGATCGGATCAGAATGCGGAGGAATTCCGGCGCGGGCGCGGGTGGGCGCCGACGATGGGTCATCGGTGCAATGCCCGGCCAGGGCACCGTCACGTGGGGAGTTCGTGGCGCGACGGGCACCGACCGGCAGCTCGGCCGGGCCGGAGAAAGGCACTCGCAATGCCCAGTGATGTCGTCGATGTGACGGTGGAACTGCCTGTCGCCCGCCGGGCGCTGTGGGACGTACTGCTCGAACCGCAGAGCTATCCGCGGTTGTGGGCCGGCATCGGCGGCTGTGACCGCGTGCAGGACCCCGGTGCCGACGCGGCGCAGTGGCACGTCCGCATCGGTGATCCCGACATCGGTGTGCGGCAGTGCAGCCTGGCGGTCACCGTCGGCCGCTGGTACGAGAGCTTCGAGGTCCACAGTCCCGGTTCCGGGAGCTTCGCGCTCGTGCGGCTCACCGGCGCCGAGGAGCGCACCCGGGTCAGCGTGACGGTCTTCGCCGCGACCCGCCTGCACCCGGCGCTGGACGGGGTCGGTAATGCCGAGATCGCCGCCTGGGTCGAGGCCGGGTTGCGCCGCGCGGCCGATGTGGTCCGGGGCGCGCCGACCTCGGTGGTCGCCAACGGGGAGCGGGCAACGCTGCGCCGCAGATCCGAGATCGTGCGCTGGTGGGTCAACGCCGGGCTGCTCGCCCCGCCGCTGACCTCGGCGCGTCAGCTGCGTTCGCTCTACCGCTGGGGATTCAACCTCGCGGGCGGCTATGCCGCGGGCGCCGCGCACAGCCCCGATCAGCTGGCCGTCATCGACGACGTGAGCACGGTGACCTTCGCCGAAACCGACAAGCGCAGCACCGCGCTCGCGGCGGGCATGTACGCGGTCGGGCTGCGGGCGGGCGACGCGGTCGGCCTGCTGGCGGGCAATCACTGCGGCATGGTCGAGACCATGGTCGCCGCAGGCAAACTCGGCGTCGACGTCGCGCTGCTCAACGCCGGGCTCCCCGCGCGCCGGATCGAGGAGATCGTGCAGCGCCACCGCCTCTCGGCGCTGTTCGTCGACACCACGCTGGACCACCTCGTCCGCTACCTGCACCGCGACCTGCCGCGCTTCGCCACCGACGACGTGCCCCTCGATCCCGGACGGACCCGGATCGAAGATCTCATCGGCCTCGGTGGCGAGAGCTTTCCCCGGCCGGCCGTGCCGGGCCGCCACATCGTGCTCACCTCGGGAACCAGCGGCAGGCCGAAAGGCGCGCGCCGCCCGCACGCCAAGGGCTTCGACACCCTGGTGGCGCTGCTGTCGCGGATCCCGATCCACGTGGGCAGCACGATGATGATCCCGGCGCCGTTGTTCCACACCTGGGGGCTGTCGGCGCTGCAGTTGAGCACGGCGGTGCGGGCCACGGTCGTGCTGACCCAGGGCTTCGACGCCGAGGACTGCCTGCGCCGCGTGGCCGAACACGGCGTGCACACCCTGATCGTGGTGCCGACCATGGTGCAGCGCATGGTCGACCTGCCCGCCGAGGTGCGCGCCCGCTACGACCTGAGCAGCCTGCGGCACGTGGTGAGCTGCGGGGCGCCGCTGGCGGCGGTCACCGTGGACCGTTTCCTCGACGGCTACGGCGAGATCCTCTACAACCTCTACGGGTCGACGGAGGTGTCCTGGGCGACCGTGGCCGGGCCCGAGGACCTGCGTGCCGCGCCGACGACGGCGGGGCGGCCCCCGCTGGGCACCCGGATCGCGGTCCTCGACGCCGAGCACCGGCCGGTGCCGGTCGGTGTCGTCGGCCGGATCTTCGTGGCCAACCACATGCTCTTCGACGGTTATGTCAGCGACGCGCCGCCGACGGAGGCGGACGGCATGCTCGACACGGGCGACCTCGGCTACCTCGACGCCGAGGGCCGGCTGTTCGTGGCCGGCCGCGACGACGAGATGATCATCTCCGGCGGCGAGAACGTCTTCCCCCGCCCGGTCGAGGAGGCGCTCGCGCACCTGCCGCAGGTCAGCGAGGTCGCGGTGGTCGGCGTGCCCGACCGCGAGTTCGGCCAGCGCCTGGCCGCCTTCCTCGTCAAGAACCAGGACTCGGGCCTCGACCCGCAGATGGTGCGCGACTACGTCCGCAACCGGCTCAGCCGCTTCTCGGTCCCGCGCGATGTCACCTTCGTCGCCGAGCTGCCCCGGGGCGAGACGGGCAAGATCCTCAAGCGCGTGCTGGTCGGCGGTGAGCGGACCGCATGAGCGCGCGAAACAGGACGTGGGCGCGCCTGATCGTGGCCGGCGCGACCCTGCTCGCCGTCGGCTGCGCGACGGAGACGACACCGCCCGGGATCGTCGCGATGAAATCGCTGCCCCTGCTGGCGGAGTATCCGCCGGGATACTCGCTGCTCGGCACGCCGCAGACGTTCACCGCCGCGGATCCCCCCGCGGGCGCCGCGCTCACCTTCACCGACGAGGGATGCCGGTCCCTGCTGGAGAACCCGGTCGGCGCGGGCGCGCGCGAATCGGTCGTCTCGGGCACGAGTCCCGCCGTGTTCCTCGTCCAGGTCGTCCAATCCGACCAGCCGGTCGCCGGGCTGACCAACGTGCTCCAGCACTGCGCCGACATCGAGGCCACCGCCCGCGACCGGACGGTGCGTTTCGCGATGAGCGCGGTCGCGGTCCCCGCGACCGCCGCGACCGAGAGCGTGGCGCTGCGCGCGACCGGAACCCAGCAGGTGCGGGCGGGGGAGGGCCAGTCACCGCCGACGCCGGTCGGTCAGCAGCGCTTCGTGGCCCGCGTGGGCCGCTACGTGCTCTCGGCCATGGTGATGCTGCAGCCGCCCATGTCCGAGCAGGAACTGAACGCCGAGACCGAGGTCCTGCGCCAGGTCTACGAGATCGCGGTGCGCCGGCTGGTGGACGCGACGCGATGAGCGGCGCCGCCCTCAGCCGAGGGTGACCCGGGAGACCGGCCGGTCACCGTGGGGCCCGAACAGGTGCAGGATCTCCACGGTGGCGTCCCCGGCGGGGCCGAACCAGTGCGGCACGGCCGGGTCGAACTCGGCGGTCTCGCCGGGCGTGAGGAGGTGTTCGTCCTCGCCGAGCAGCAGCCGCAGGGTGCCGGCGAGGACGTAGAGCCAGGCGTGACCGTCGTGGGAGACCAGGCGGGGCGCGCGGGGCCCGAGCACGTGTTTGAAGACCTGGACCCGGCCCGGGTAGCCCGTCAGCGGCACGACCACGCCGCCGGAGGCGTGGCGGTGTGGTTGCAGGTGCATACGGGGGTCGCCGGTGGGCGGCGGCGCGACGAGGCGGTCGAGGGAGACCCGGTAGGTCCTGGCCAGGGGCAGGAGCAGGTCGAGAGTGGGTGCGCGGCGGCCCGTTTCGAGGCGCGACAGGGTGCTCACCGACAGGCCGGAGCGGTCGGCGACCGTGGACAGCGACAGGCCGCGTTCGTGGCGCAGGGCCCGGAGCCGTGGCCCGATCGCCGCCAGGATCGTCGCTGTCTCGGTGTCCATGGCCCCATGTTTGCAGATTCCGCAAAAACTGTGGATCGGGTCGGCCACCCACACGGACGATCGGCGGCGCCCGGCGCGGAGCCGGGCTCGGTGAGAGGTGGTGTGGTGATGACCGAGACGTTGCCGGCAGTGCCCGCGCTGAGCGCGCGCAGGCGGTGGACCGTGCTGGCGATCTGCGCGTCGGCGTTGTTCCTGGTCGGTCTGGACACGACGATCGTGGCGGTGGGTCTGGACGAGATCGGCCGCGGTGTCGGCGCGGACACGCGGCGCGCGGCCTGGGTCGTCGACGCCTATACCGTGACGTTCGCGAGCGCCCTGATCACGGCGGGGGCGGCCGCCGACCGGCTCGGCAGGCGGCGGGTGTTCCAGGCGGGGCTGATCGTGTTCGCGGCGTCCTCGGCCGCGTGCGCGACGGCGCCCTCGCTCGGGTTCCTGGTCGCGGCCCGAGTCGCACAGGGTGTGGGTGCCTCGATGCTGACGCCGGTGGCGCTGGCCATCGTGGTCGCCGCGATGCCGGATCCGAGGGAGCGGGCCCGCGCGATCGGGGTGTGGGGGGCGATGTTCGGGCTGAGTATGGCGGCGGGTCCGGTCACCGGCGGGGCGGTGATCGCGCTGTTCGGGTGGCGGGCGGTGTTCTGGGTGAACGTGCCGGTCGTTGTGGTGGCGATCGTGCTGGTGCGTGCCCTGGTCCCGGAGTCGCGGGGCCAGCGGTCGCGGCGGGTGGACCTGCCCGGTCAGGTGCTGCTCGTGACGGTGCTGTGGACCGTCACCGCGCTGCTGCTCGAGGGGCCGCGCCTCGGCTGGACGGCACCGCCGGTGATCGCCGGGTATCCCGCGCTGGTCGTGCTGGCGATCGCGTTCGCGCGGGTCGAGCTGCGCAGCCCGCAGCCGCTGATCGATCCCCGGCTGTTTCTGGTTCCCCGTTTCGCCGGGGCGATCGCGGGGGCGGTCGCGGTGTTCGTCGCGTTCAGCACCACGCTGCTGCTGACCACGCTGCTGCGGCAACGGGCACAGGGTTGGACGCCGCTGGCCGCGGGCGCCGCGACCCTGCCGATGGCGCTGGGGGCGATGGTGTGCGCGCCGGTGTCCGGCTACCTGGTCGGCCGGGTCGGCGCGCGGCTTCCGCTGCTGCTCGCGGGCGGATGCCTCGTGGTGGGCGGCGCCCTGCTGCTGGGGTCGAGCGGGGCGGACACGTCGCTGCTCGCCGCGGCCTACCTGGCCGTCGGGATCGGTGTCGGCTTCGCCAACGCGCCCATCACCGACACCGCCGTCGCCGGCCTGCCGCCCGAGCGGGCCGGCGTCGCGGGCGGAACCGCGTCCACCGCACGGCAACTCGGCACCGCGGTCGGTGTCGCGCTCGCGGCGGGGCTCGTCGCCGGCGTGCCCGCGGAGCGGCTGGCCGCGGCGGCGACGCCCGGGTGGCTGGTGGTCGCCGGATGCGGCGTGCTCCTGCTGTGGGTGGGGTGGGGCGCCCGGTCCGTCTCGGCCGGTCGCTAGCGCGGCGGACCGTACAGCTCGCGCTCCCACAGCTCGGCCACCACCCGCGCGACCCCCTGGGTGAGGTGGCGCCGGTAGGTGGAGAACGGGAGCCCTAGCATCTCGGCCGCCCGTTCCTGGGTCGGGGCGGGACGCAGGTAGGTGCGGTCGAGGACGCGGTGGAGTTTGCCCGCGCGGGGTTCGGCGCGCAGGGCCTCCACGATCTCGACGATCAGCGCGCGCAGCGTGTCACCGCTCACCGTCCCGGGGCGGGAGCGGGCCACGCGCGAACGCAGCAGCGGATTGCCGTCGAGGCGGCCGCCGCGTCCCAGCTCCCGCAGCGCCGCGCGGACGGCTTGTCCGAATTCCTGCTGGGAGAGCACGAGTTCGGGCTCCGGGGGCGCCGGTCGGTGCAGCGGCGGGCCGACGACACGGTCGTTGGTCAGGTCGAGCCAGTCCGCGATCCCGACCCGGCGCCAGTCGTGGGCGTAGACCGCGTAGCGCCGGGCGCCGATCGTGTAGCCCGTGGCCGGGTGGAAGTCGATGTGACGCATGAACGGTTCCCAGGCCTCCGACTCGGCGAAGGCGCCGATGAAATCCCAGGCCGCGCCCCGCTGCGACAGCCACGCGTGGGTGGAGAACGCGGTCACCGTGTTCATCGTCGGCGAGGGGAGCTGATCGGCGACCGCGTCGACGAGGAAGCGCCCCGCGTACACCGGTTCGCCGGGCGCGGTCCGCCCGTAGCGGATCGCGTGCTCCCACATGACGGCCGTGCCGGGGTCGCCCGCCCGGTCGCTCTCGCTCGCCTCGTGCAGGGCCAGGCGGCAGAAGTAGCCGATCGGCGCGCTCCCCGCGCCGCGCACGGCCACGAACCGCTCGGGCTGGCGGGCCAGCCAGTAGTCCACCAGTTCGGCCTGCTCGCGGCCCTGATGGCGTCGCGTCATGGCCAGGATCGGGTCGCGGTCGGCGGGCCCGTACCGGTCGGGGAACGCGCGCCCGAAACTCGGCCAGTCCCAATAGCCGGCGATGGTGGGATTGTGCCGGTGCAGAAAGATCAGGTCCGCGACCGGTGGCGCGTCGTGCGCGGTGTCGTCGAGCAGGCCGAGCAGATGCGCGCGGACCCGCTGATGGATCCTCAGGTAGGACTCCGGATCGCGCCAGCGCAGATCGGCGTCGAGCACATCGCGCGCGATGTCGTGCGGCGCCAGGCCGAACGGCCCCTGCTCGATGACCGCCAGTCCCCGCAACCACGCGAAGATCTCGGCGCAGCCGGGTTCCCCGAGCGCGGCCCGCAGCAGCGCCTCGGTGGTGTGCCGGACGTGCGCGCACACCTCCAGCGCGGCCCGGTGACGCGGCCCTGGAACGGAATCGACGAAGCGTTCCAGCAGCGCCCGCACCGCGTCCGGCGCCTGCGCCAGGCTCGCGGGCAACTCGGCCGAGGTCTGGCGCACCAGGTCGACCAGCAGCGACAGCGCCAGGGGATGACCGTGGGTGAGCGAGAGCATCCGCTCGTGTGCGTCCGCCGCGACCCCCGCCGCGCGCAGATACTCGCGTGCGTCGTCGGGGGCGAGATTGCGCAGGGCGATCACCCGCACCAGCTCCTGCCAGCCGGGATCCGCGGCCCAGGCCGGATCCGGGGGAGTGCGCCCGGCGAGCACGACGAGCGCGGAGACCGGCAGGGCGGGCAGGAAGGTCTCGCGGAGCCAATCCTCCAGTGGCGCCAGACGTTCGAAGGTGTCCACGAACAGGACGAACCGCTCGTCGGCCGGTGCGGCGGCGTCGTGGAAGGTGCCGGGCGCGGGGTCCGCGGTGCGGCCGTCGATCCAGGCGGTCCGCGCCCCCGCGGACGCGGCGACCTCCCGCAGTTCGGCGAGCAGGGTGGTCTTGCCGATGCCGCCGGGGCCGTGCAGGAACAGCACGGTGAACGGGGGATCGGCGGCGTCGAGCGCGTCACGGAAGAGTGCCACCTCGCCCGCGCGCCCGACGAACCGGCGCCTGCGGGCCGCGCGCAGCCGTTCGGCGACGGTCGGTGGCGGAGTCGTCATCGCCCCTGTGTATCAGCTCCGCGTCGGCGGGGCGGGGTCATCGGGCGAGCGCGGCCGGGCGCGGGACGTCGGCCGGGGCGCGCCGGGACCGGAACACGGTCCGCGCCACGATGTCCGGCCGCAGCAGGGCGGCCGGGGAGTCGACGAAGGACGACACCCGCAGGAACCGGGCGGCCACCACGGGGTCGTGCTCGCCCGCCTCGAGCAGGCGCCGCACGTACCGGTTCACCAGCCGGACCCGCAGCGGGCGCGGACCCTCGACCAGCGGCTGGGTCAGGTCCTGGCCGACGGCCAGCTGCCAGGCCACGTCCACCGGCCGCGCCGCGGCGCGGAAGTATCGCCGCTCGAGATCGTCGCCGCCGTCGCGCAGGCACTCCCGCAGGGCGGTCGCCGCGAGCGCGGCCACCGACATGCCCTGGGCGTAGATCGGATTGAAGCCGCACAGCGCGTCCCCGAGCGCGATGATCCCGCGCGGCAGGGCCTCGGCCCGGTCGTAGCGGCGCCTGCGGTTGGCCTCGTAGCGGTAGGTCGCCACCGGGGCGAGGGGCTCCGCGCCGCGCAGCGCCTCGACGACGTGCGCGGGCGCGAATCCGGCGACGCCCTCGACCATCGCCTCGAAGCCGGCGGCGGGGTGATGGTCGCGGTAGCCCGTCGCGGTGAACAGCCACGTGTCGTCCTCGGTGGCGAGCAGCGCCATACCGGTCGGCCGGGTCGGCGTGGGCCCGATGAGCACGATCTTCTCCGGCGCGGTCCCCGGCCGCAGCCGCAGCCGCGCGCTGGAGTAGCCGATGTGCACCGCCACGGCGTCCTGGGCGGGCGCGGCGAAGCCGAGTTCGGTGAGCCAGGCAGGCACCCGGGTGCCGCGCCCCAGCGCGTCGGCCACCAGGTCGGCGGCCAGGAACTCCTCGGGGCTGTCCGGGGTGCGGGCCCTGATCCGGGCCCCGGCGATCCGGCCCGCGGCCGGGTCGCCCGCCAGGCCGACCACATCGTGTCCGTCGACGACGCGCACCGCCGGGATCTCCGCGACCCGCCGCCGGATCCGCTGCTCCAGGTGCCGGCGCGTCGGCAGGTAGGTCAGCACGCCCGGCTCGACCGCGGAGGACAGCCGATGGCCGGCGATCGAGAACCAGAACTCCGTGTAGTCGGAGATCACCGGGGTTCCGTGCGCGACGAGTTCGGCCAGCAGCCCGGGGAAGAGGGCCTCCAAGGCACCCGACCCGCTGGGCAGCAGCGCGTGGACGTGCCTGGCCTGCGGCACGCCGCGACGGAATCCCCACTCGTCCTCGAACAGGTCCCGCTCGACCACGGTGACCCGGTCGTAGGACTCCGCGAGGACCCGCGCGGCCAGCAACCCGGCCAGGCTCGCCCCGAGCACCACCGCGTGTTCACCTCTGCGCACCATCGCGCACCTCCTGACGTTTCGGCGACGGCGGTCAGGATGCGGGCCGGAAGTGCTCGGTTACCAGTCCATTCCGCTGCTCACTGTCGCGGTGACGCCGGCCGGCGCGACGGCGACGTCAGGATCCGACGAACCCGGTCTCGAGCAGCGTGGCGTAGTCCGGCAGGGCGACGGCGCGGTCGAGGTTGCCCTGGGTCTGGGCCCACGTGCCCAGTTCGAGCAGTTTCGTCGCCGCGTCCGGGGTGAGCTGGAGGGTGAAGTCGAACTCGGCCAGGATCGTGCGCAGCAGGGCGGGGTCGAGCTGGGTCGCGGCCGCCACGGCGGCGACGGCGGGGTCGCTGCGGCGGTCCAGTTCGCCGCCCGCCGCCCGCAGCGCGGTGAAGAACCTGCCGATCTCCGCGCGCTTGCCGGTGATGGCCGACTGCGAGGACAGGTAGAGGCTGTGCTGGTTGTAGGTGCCGCCGGTCAGCTCGACGGCGTTGTCGCCGAGCGCCGCGACGACCTGGGCCTGGTAGGGCTGGAAGATCGAGACGGCGTCGACGTTGCGCTGGGTGATCGCGGTGAGGGTCGCCGACGGCGCGGCCTGGACGAGGCGGGCGTCGACGTGCCCGGCGGCCAGGGCGTTGGTCGCGTAGTAGGCGGCGCTGGTGCCCAGCGGCGTGCCGACGGACTTGCCCGCCAGGTCGCGCAGCGTGCTGATCCCCGCGTCGCGGCGGGCGACGATCCTCGATCCCTGCCAGCGCGAGCCGTCGCCGACGACCCGCAGGGACGGGTTGCGGGCCAGCGCGGCCGAGCTCGGCACGTCCGCGGCGGTGGTGATGTCGACCTGTCCGGCGGCGAGGGCCTGC
This sequence comes from Nocardia thailandica NBRC 100428, assembly GCF_000308795.1. Taxonomy (GTDB): domain Bacteria; phylum Actinomycetota; class Actinomycetes; order Mycobacteriales; family Mycobacteriaceae; genus Nocardia; species Nocardia thailandica. The sequence continues at coordinate 34,649 of NZ_BAGK01000307.1, forward strand.
AGCGCTTCGACGCCGGAGGAGAAGTTGACGACCTTCACGCGCACACCCTCCCTGTCGAAGAGCCCGGTGGCGGAGGCGACGGGAATCTGGGCCCACGACGGGTCGACGACGAAGCCGACGGTCAGGGTGCCCGGGGCGGAGTCCGAGCCCGTGCACGCGGTCGCGGCGGTCATGGTGAGGGCGGCGAGCAGGCCGAGAAGTGCGCGGCGCAGTGGGGTTTTCACGATCGGTGTCCTCGGGGGTGTGCGGGGGCGGGGCCGGGCTCGGCGTGGTCGACGCCGAGGTGGTGGTGCAGTGTCTTGCGCAGCGCGCTGTAGCCGGGCAGATCGGCGAGGCTGTCGGCGGGCCGGGGGCGCGGGAGCGGGTTGTTCAGGGATTCGGCGATGCCGCCGTCGCGCAGGACCTCGATCGTGTCGCCGAGGCGGATGGCCTCGTCGATGTCGTGGGTGACGAACACGACCGTGCGGTGGAGCCGGTGCCAGAGGTCGATGATCAGGTCCTGCATCCGCAGCCGGGTGAGGGCGTCGAGCGCGGCGAACGGTTCGTCCATGAACATGACCTGCGGCTCACCGGCCAGGACGCGCGCGATGCCCACGCGCTGGCGCATGCCGCCGGAGAGCTCGGCGGGACGCCTGCCCGCGACCTCGGGAGCGAGCCCGACCAGCTCGAGGAGTTCGGCGACGCGCTCGCGGCGTCGTCGCCGCGGCGTGCCGCGGGCGGCGAGGGCGAAGCCGACGTTGTCGGCCACGCTCAGCCACGGATACAGCACGTCGCGCTGGAAGGCGACGCCGCGGCGGGGATCGGGGCCGGTGACCGTCTCGCCGTCGTGGACGACGCGGCCGCCGGTGGGCGCGGTCAGCCCCGCGAGGCAGTGCAGGAGAGTCGATTTGCCACTGCCCGACGCGCCGACCAGGACGGTGAACGATCCCTCCGGCAGGCTCATGGTGAGGTGGTCGATGGTCGGCGCCGGCGCGCCGGGGAAGCGCACGACCAGATCGTCGGTCCGAATGCTCATGTCAGTGCTGCTCTTTCGCCCATCGGGTGAACGGTGCCGTGAGGGTATGGAGGGCCAGGTCGCACAGGGCGCCGATCGCGCCGAGGACCAGCAGACAGAAGATCAGCCGGTCGGCCTGGGAGAACAGCTGCGCCTGGTAGATGCGGTAGCCGAGTCCGGCGGTGGTACCGGTCATCTCGGCGACCACGATGAGGACGAAGGCCGTCGCCGCGCCCACTCGCAGCCCCGCGATGATGTCGGGCGCCGCCTCGGGCAGCACCACCCTGGCCAGGGTCTGCCGGCGGCCCGCGCCGAGGCAGCGCGCGGCCTGGAGGTAGTCGATCGGGGTGGTGGCCAGGCCGGCGTGCGCGTTGATCCAGACCGGAACGAACACGCCGAGGGTGATGACCAGGATCTTGCTGTCCTCGCCGAGCCCGAACCAGAGGATGGCCAGCGGGACCAGGCCGATGGTCGGGATGGGGGAGAAGACCCGCAGGACGGGCTGCAGCAGCCGCCGCCCGGGTGCGGTGGTCGCGGTGAGCACCGCGACCGCGGTCCCGGCCGCCGCGCCGAGCACGAAACCGGCCGCCGCCCGGCGCAGGCTGGCGAGGAGGTCCTCGCCGAGCAGTCCCGAGTCCCACAGCGACCGTCCGGCGGCCAGGATCTCCGGCACGCTCGGAAAGAGCTGGCGGGGAAAGTGGCCGGTGGCGACCACGGCCGACCAGGCGAGCCCCGCCAGGAGCAGACCGGCGAGCGCCCAGCCCACCGGGCGCACCGCGGCGCCGATCCGCCGCCGGGCGACTGCGTGCCCGGGAGACCGCCCGGCGCTCACCGGGGGCGGCGCCGACTCGACGCGCGTGCGCGGTTTCTCGGCGACGACCGGGCCGGTCACGATCGACCGCGCAGATCGATGGACGGCAGGGCCCGCGCGGGGGTCCCCAGCGGGGTCCACGCGAAGGGCACCGCCTGGGCGCGGTAGACCAGCGGGCTCAGGGTCAGCCGGTCCACGCCCGGCACCCGGGTGTGCTTGACCTCGGGCTCCCCGGCCACGCCGTAACCCTCGTAGGGGCTGAGGTACTCCCACACCACGTCACCGTCCGGGGTGACCTGGAAGAGCCTGCCCTGCATACCTTCGGTGATCAGCGTGTTGCCGTTGGGCAGGCGCTGGGCGTTGCTCACGAAGGAACTGAAGAACGTCCACGGCGGCAGGCCGGAGTCCTCGGCGGTGTACTGCCAGACGATCTCCCTCGTCGAGGGATCGATCTCGAGGACCCGCGAGCCCGCGTAGATGCCAAGGGGCGCGGCGGGATAGCCCGCGCCGCCCTGGTTGTCGAAGACCAGGATGTTGCCCGCGCCGGGCAGGCCCGGCGCGATCATGTGCGGATTGTGCTGGCCGGAGGTCTGATCGAGGGGGCGGGGCACCTTGTGGGTGGTGATCCGCTGATGCTGCGCACCGGGGGTCGCCTCGTAGTAGGGGCCGCACTGCCACACCGGCGCACCCGTGGCCTTGTCGAGGAGGGCGATGATGTTGGCCTTGCGGAAACTGATCAGGATGTTGTCCGGGGCGAACACGCTGTCCGGGTCCCCGTCGAACCAGCGGTTCGGGCCGAGGGACTTCGCGCTGTTCATCTCCAGGTAGCCCCACGGATCCTCCGGATCGCGAGCGACGGTGGCGCGCAGGGCCTCCCAGCCCGCCTCGGAGAAGCCGAACTCCGCGAGATGGTCGCCCGCCAGCCACGACCAGACGATCGTGCCGTCGGGGGCGACCTCGTAGAGACCCTGGTCGCCGACCACGTGGTCGCCCAGTGCGGGTACCACCCGGGGCACCGTGACCAGGATCAGGCGGTTGCCGTTCGGCAGCAGTTCCCAGTCGTGGTTCTGCCGCGCCGCGCCGCCGGGCGCCTCGGTGCCCCACTCCCACACCCGCTCGCCGGCCCAATCCAGTTGCCCGACCGTGCCGTTGGCGTAGATGCCGCCGCGCGCGTCACCGCTCTCGGTCAGCTGCACGCCGACATCGCCGACGCGGCCGCCGTTGAGCGCCGGGTCGAGGACGCGCGGCGGCACCCCGGCGTGGGGCCATTCGTGCACGACGGTCCCGGTGAGGTCGATCAGGCGGGTCACCGAGTCCGCGCCGGTGAACACCACGAAACTGTCGTGGACGAGTTCGGGATCCAGGTACGTGACCCCGGTGATTCTCACAAATGCCATGTCCGCTACTCCACCAATGCCGTGTTACGGCGGCAGGTCCGCTCCGTAACGTTCTAATCGATTAGCGTAGGGACGGCGCGTCGGCCCGGGAACTGTCAGAATCGACGTGAATCGAACCCTTCCGCCCCGGTGGTGGGGACGTTGCTGTGGAGGGGACCGGCCGGGCCGGTCCCGAGCAGGAGGTGTCAGTGGTGTCGAAACGTCCGACGGTCGCCGATGTCGCGCGCCGCGCGGGGACGTCCACCGCCGTGGTGAGCTATGTCCTCAACGGCGGGCCGCGGCCGGTGTCGGACGCGTTGCGCGCCAGGGTGTCCCAGGCGATCGAGGAACTCGACTACCGCCTCGACCGCCGCGCCCAGTCGCTGCGCCGCCCGCGACGCTGGCGCCAGATCGGGCTGCTGGTACCCGATCTCATCCTGCCGCTGTTCGGCGAGTTCGTCGGCAGCGTCGAACGGCAGGCCAGGGCGCGTGATCACCTGACGATGGTGGGCAACACCGGCTACGACCCCGTGCGCGAGGCCGAGTTCGTGTCCGCGTTCATCGAGGCGGGTATCGACGGTCTGGTGGTCATCGGCGCCTGCGACGCGGCCGAGGTCGCCGCGCTGTGCGCGCGGGCACGCGTCCCCGTGGCGTGGATGCACAGCATGCGGGGCGAGATCGACGCCGAGATCATCGGCGCCGACCACGTCGAGGCGGGCCGGCTCGTCACCGGGCACCTCGCCGGGATCCACGGGTGCCGCGACATCGCCTTCGTCGGCGGGTTCACCGAGGACGACGTCACCCACGGTGACCGGGAGACCGTGGCGCAGCGTTTCGCCGGCGCGGTCGCCGCCTGCGACGCCCCGCTCCACCAGATCCGCACCGACCTCACCGCCGACGGCGCCTACGCCGCCGTCCGTGACTTCCTGCGCGTCCGCCCCGCACCCCCCGACGCCGTCGTCGTCGGCACCTACGGCCAGACCGCCGCCGCCACCCGCGCCCTCACCGACCACGGTCTGCGCATCCCCGAGGACGTCCGCGTCGTCGGCTTCGACGGCAACCAGGCGAGATACGGCCCCTACGACCTGACCAGCGCCCGCCAGCCGGTCGACCGCATCGCCCGCCGCGCCCTGGACGAACTGCTCACCGGCCCGTCCGCGCCCGCCGATCGTCCGGCCGCCGCACCGAGCGCCCCGGAACTGCACCTCGGCGACACCTGCGGATGCCGGACACCGCGCAGCTGAACCCGCCGGACGTGGGTCCTGCCGAGGAGGGACGAAAGTCCGGCGGACGGACTACCGCAGGCCCTGACGGCAGACGCGGAACACGAGTCGAATGGTGGTGAGTATTACCAGCCGCTCGGAGACCACCTCGGTCCGCCGACCGACCGCCGAGGAGGAGCGATCATGTACTGGTACGACCACGGCCCCGACCACATGGGCTATGCGTGGATGGGCATGGGCATGCTGTTGTTGTGGGCACTGACCACGCTCGTCGTGGTGCTGGTCGCCCTGCGGTTCGCGCCGCGATCCCGACCCGGCGCCCAGGGCTCGCCCGCGCGCCCCGCCGAGCAGGTGCTCGCCCAGCGCTTCGCTCGCGGCGACATCGACGAGCCGGAATACCTGGCGCGCCTGGAAGTCCTGCGGCGACCGGATCGATGACCGTCCGGCCGTGACACGCGGTTCCCGCCGCGCCACCGCCTCACCGGTGGCCGAGCTCGGCGTCGATCTCGTCGATACGGGTCTGGACGAGCGACTTCTCCTCCCGCGCGGCGACGTACTGCTCGCCGTCGGCGGAGCTGCCGACCTGCTGCACGTGCTCGATCGCCTCGCTCAGGGCGGTGCGCCGGCGCACCAGTTCCTCGCGCTCGGCGCGCAGGCGGGCGGATTCGGGTTCGGTCCGGGTCATGTCAACCTCCAGGGAGATGGGTGGGGACGCGCGCCTCAGTTCGACGCCCACGGGTCCAGGACGACCTTCACCGCGCCGTCGGTCTTGCGCTGGAACATCTCGTAGGCGTCGGGCGCCGCCGCCAAGGGCAGGTGATGGGTGGCGAAGTCGTCCACGCCGAGCGGGTCGTCGTCGCCGAGCAGCGGCAGGATGTCGTCGGTCCAGCGTTTGACGTTGGCCTGGCCCATCCGCAGCTGGATCTGCTTGTCGAACAGCACCCGCATCGGCAGCGGGTCCAGCATCCCGCCGTAGACGCCGACCAGCGAGATCGTCCCGCCCCGGCGCACGATGTCGACCGCGGACAGCAGCGCCGCCAGGCGGTCGACGCCCGCGGTGTCGACCAGTTTGGCCGCCAGCGCGTCGGGCAGGAAGGCCGCCGCCTTCTGCGCGGTCGAGGCCAGCGGTGAGCCGTGTGCCTCCATGCCCACCGCGTCGATCACCGCGTCGGTGCCGCGCCCGTCGGTCGCGTCCCGGATGATCTCGGCGACCGTGCCGTTCTCGGCGTCCAGGTCGATGGTCTCCACCCCGCGCGCGGCGGCGCGCCGCAGCCGCTCGGGCACCCGGTCGACGCCGAACACCCGCAGCCCGCGGTGCAGCGCGATGCGCGCGCACATGTCGCCGATCGGGCCGAGCCCCAGCACCGTCACCGATCCGCCGACGGGCACGGCGGCGTACTCGACCGCCTGCCAGGCCGTGGGCAGCACGTCCGAGAGGTACAGGTAGCGCGTGTCGTCGGGGCCTTCGGGCACCTTGATGTGGGTGAAGTCGGCGTGCGGGACCCGCAGGTACTGCGCCTGCCCGCCCGGGACCTGCCCGTAGAGTTTGGAATAGCCGAAAAGCGCTGCGCCGCTGCCTTGTTCGCGGACCTGGGTCGTCTCGCACTGGGTGGTCAGGCCCTGATCGCACTGATAGCAGTGACCACAGCTGATCTGGAACGGCACGACCACCCGGTCACCGACCGCGAGGTTGCCGATCCCGGCGCCCACGTCCTCCACGATGCCGATCGGTTCGTGCCCGAGGACGTCGCCTTCGGTCATGAACGCGCCGAGCACCTCGTACAGGTGCAGATCGGACCCGCAGATCGCGGTGGAGGTGACCCGCACGATCGCGTCCGTGGGCGCTTCGATGATCGGGTCCGGGACCGTGTCGACGGACACCTTCCGCCTGCCCTGCCACGTTACCGCCTTCATCACTGCCTTTCTGTACGGCCGGATCTCGGCCGGTACAGACGGCGACTACCCGGAATCGCGGGATGTACCCGGCCGGGCGGCGCGCGTTCCGGCCGATTGGCCGCGCGAGCGCTGGGTACGGCTGGGACACCGGAGGCACGCGGCGCCGACGCCGGGTGCCCGGACCCGCCGGATCCGTAGCGAAGGAGTACCCATGTCCACCGATGCCATCGTGCTGCTGCGTGAGGACCACAAGGAGATCCGCAGGCTGTTCCGTGAGTTCGAGAAGGCCGGGACCGACGCGTACGCGACGAAGGGCCGGATCGTCGACAAGATCATCGAGGCGCTGACGGTGCACACCTATCTCGAGAACGAGTGCGTGTATCCCGAGGTCCGCGCCCTCGTGCCGGAGGTCGAGGACGACATCCTCGAGTCCTACGAGGAACACCACGTCGCCGACGTGCTGGTCATGGAACTCGCGACGATGAAGCCCGAGGACGAGCACTTCACCGCGAAGGTGACGGTGCTCATCGAGAACGTCGACCATCACATCGACGAAGAGGAGAAGGAGTGGTTCCCCGAGGTCCGCAAGCACCTCGGGCGCAAACAGCTCCAGGACATGGGTGCCCGCATGCTGGAACTGCGCGAGAAGGCACCGACCTCGCCCACCGCGCCGCGCGCACTGAAGAAGGCGCTCGACGCGCTCACCGCCTGAACGGGCCGGGCGCCGCTCCACGATCGTGAGGCCGGCGGTAGCGCCCGCGGGACGGCCGGGACGGCCGGGACATCAACGCGCAGCGGTGTTTTCGTGGGGCGCGGGGAGCTGCGCGGCGAGGTCGAGCGCGGAGGGGTCCGGCGCGGGTAGGGCGCCGACCTGGACCATCGCGCCGACCTCGTCGCGCACGCCCCAGTGTTCGGCCAGGCGCGTCCCCTCGGTCCGGTAGATGTGGATTGTGGTCATCGTGTACGGCATGCCCACCGCGTCCGGACCGTGCACCGGGGCGATGCCGTGACCGGTGGCCTCGGCCCGCAGGACGATCCGGTCGGCCGTCTGGATCGTGTCGGTGATCCGGTACCGGATGCGCAGTACCCGGGTCACCCAGGTGAGGATCCGGCGGTAGCCGTCGGGACCCGGTTCGAGGGGGAACGGGGAACCGTGGTCCACGAAGTCGGGGGTCACGAGGCGCGGGAGCGCGTCCAAGTCGCCGGTGTTGATGGCATCGAAGACGGCGAGTGCCGCGGGAAGGGCCGGGTTGTCCATGGCAGGACCTCATTCGACTGGATTCAGATTCCAATGGAATTGAATTCTAGCCAATATGATGAGCGCGTGGCAACCACGCGAACCTACGACAATTCGTCCCGCCGGGACGCGGCACGGGAAACCCGTCGCCGGGTACTGAGCAGCGCACACGACCTCCTCCTGTCCTCGGGCTATCCCGCGATGACGGTGACCGCGCTGGCGAAGACGGCCGGGGTCAGCCCGCAGACGATCTACAACGCCGTCGGTGGCAAGGCCGACGTCCTCAAGGCCACCTATGACGCGGTCCTGGCCGGGGACGACGAGCAGGTGCCGATGAGTGAGCGTCCCGAGTTCCTGGCGATGAGCGCCGCGCCGGACGCCGCCGCGCACGCGCGCGCCTACGCGGCGTGGACGCGGGCGATCTACGAGCGGGTCGGCCCGCTGGTCTGGGCGGTGCTCGCCCACGCGGGCGCCGATCCCGCCCTCACGACGTTCGCCGAGACCATCGAGCGGGAGCGGCGCACCGGCAACACCCACATGGTGACCACGCTGCGGGCGCGGCACGGCCTGCCCGCGGGGCTCACCCCGGAGCGCGCGATCGACGCCGTCTGGGTACTGACCGCGCCCGAGACCGCCGACCGTCTCCTGCGCCGCGGCGGATGGAGCCCGGCGGCGTACGAGGCGTGGCTCGGCGACCACCTCGTCCTCGCCCTCTGCGGGCCCGGGGCGGCGGGACAGCCCGCGGCGCAGGCGGTTCCCCGCCCCAGGCGACGGTCGGCGGGGAACCGGTGAACGCCCCGCGCTACGGCCGGGTCAGCCGCGCGTAGCGGGCGCGGTGGTGGTCGGTGGTGCCGAATTCGCGTTCCAGGGCGGTGAGGCGCTTGAAGTAGTGGCCGACGGCGAGTTCCTCGGTCATGCCCATGGCGCCGTGGAGCTGGACGGCGTTCTGGCCGACGAAGCGGGCCGCGCGGCCGACGGTGACCTTGGCGGCCGACAGCGCGCGGGCGCGGTCGGCCGGGGCGGCCGACAGCGCGTCGGCGGCAAGCCGCGCCGCGGCGACGGCCTGCTCCAGCTCGATGTACATGTCGACCATGCGGTGCTGCAGCGCCTGGAAGCTGCCGATGGGGACGCCGAACTGCTTGCGCTGCTTCGCGTATTCGACGGTGTCGGCCAGCACCGTGCGCAGGCAGCCGACCGCTTCGGCGCAGATCGCGGCCGTCGCCACGTCCACGGTCTCCTCGATGGCCGCCCAGGCGCCGCCCTCGGCGCCGAGCAGGGCGTGGGCGGGTAGCCGCAGTCCGGTGAAGACCAGATCGGCGCCGACCCGGTCGTCGATGGTGCGGTAGGAGTGCACCTCGACACCGGCGGGCGGGTTCGCCGCGTCGAACTCGGTCAGGAACAGCGAGATGCCGTCCCGGTCGCGCCGCTCGCCCCCGGTGCGGGCGGTGACGAGCAGGTGGGTCGCCAGGGGCGCACTGGTCACCACGGCCTTCGCGCCGTCGATGACCCAGTCGGCGCCGTCGCGCCGCGCGACGGTCGCGACGTCGTGCAGCGTCGCGCCCGCGGTGGGTTCCACCGCCGCGAACGCGGTGCGGACCTCGCCCGCGACGATGCCGTGCAGGACGGCGTCGGCCCGCTCGCCGCCGGAGCGTTCCAGCAGTCCCGCGCCGACGACGACGGTGTCGACGAACGGTTCGACGACCAGCGCCCGCCCCAGTTCCTCGACCACGACCATCAAATCAGCGGCGCCGCCGCCCATCCCGTCCACGCGTTCGGGCAGGGTCGCGCCCAGGATGCCGAGTTCCTCGGCGAAGCCCCGCCACACGGCGGGCTGCCAGCCGGGCGTCGACTTGGCCGCGGCCCGGCTCGTCTCCAGGTCGTAGCGGGCGCCGAGGAACCCGGCGACCGCGTCACGCAGCTGCTGCTGCTCCTCGGTGAGTGTGCTGTCCATCAGAGTCCCAATGCTGCTCTTGCGAGGATGTTTCGCTGAATCTCGTTGCTGCCCGCGTAGATCGAGCCGGCGCGGTCGTTGAAGTACCGCAGCGGCGCGACGGCCTGCCAGGGCTCGCCGCTGTGGTAGCCGTCCGCGGGCGGGGTGAACCCGGCGATCGGCCCACCGGGCGCGGTGGCGTGCGGCTGGTAGACCCGGCCCGCCGGGCCCGCCGCGTCCAGGGCGAGCTCGGTGAGCTGCTGGCTGAGCTCGGTCGCCAGGATCTTCAGCATCGACGACGCGGGCCCGGGGTCCTTGCCCTGGGCCATCGCCGAGATCGTCCGGTATTCCAGCACTTCCAGCACCTCGGTGCGGATGCGCGCGTCGGCCAGGCGCAAGGCGAAGCCGGGGTCGTCGATCAGCGGGGTGCCGTCGGGGCCGGGCTGCCGCGCCGCGGCCTCGGCCAGCTCCTGGCCCATGACCTGCAGCATGGGCGAGGCGGCCCCGCCGCGTTCGTGGACGAGCAGGTACTTCGCGACCGTCCAGCCGTCGTCGACGCGGCCGAGCACGTTGCTCTTGGGCACCCGCACGTTGTCGAAGAACACCTGGTTCTGCACCTGCTCGCCGGAGGTCATCACCAGCGGGCGGACCTCGATGCCCGGGCTGGTCATGTCGATGAGCACGAAGGTGATGCCCTGCTGCTTGCGGCCGGTGCGCGAGGTGCGGACCAGGCAGAAGATCCAGTTCGCCTCGGTGGCGTGGGTGGTCCAGATCTTGCTGCCGGTGCACACCAGATCGTCGCCGTCCTCGACCGCGGCCATGCCGAGCGAGGCCAGGTCCGAGCCGGCCTCGGGTTCGGAGTAGCCCTGGCAGAAGAAGATCTCGCCGGTCAGGATGCGGGGCAGATAGAACCCCTTCTGCTCCGGCGTGCCGAAGGCGATGATCGCGGGGGCGACCATCCGGATCCCCATCGGCGACAGCGTCGGCGCGCCCGCGAGCGTCGCTTCCCGGCTGAAGATGTAGTGCTGGGTCAGGCTCCAGTCGCACCCGCCGTGCTCGACCGGCCAGTGCGGCGCCGCCCACCCGCGCGCGTGCAGGGTCCGTTGCCAGGCCATGCTGGCCTCGTGGTCGGGGTAGACGCTCGTCGCGAGCCGCCCGGCGCGGCGCAGCTCGGGTGTCAGGTTCGCGTCCAGGAACTCCCGCACCTCGTCCCGAAAGGCCAGATCCTTCGCTGACCAGCCGTAATCCATCTGTCCTCCCGGAGCGACCCGCCGTCGTACGCTATTGGCCGCGTGTCAATACGCCACGATGTCCACAATGTAGGGCCCGCCGTCGCCGAAATCAACCACGGTCGAACAGCCTGCGGGTTGTCGCCCGAACCGGCGCCCCGTGACGCGCTGCGCGGCTTCACCGCGCAGCGAATCACCCCCCCGCACGGGTGGCCGCGACGCGGCGGGACCGTCGAAAGGCCCGGGGCACGTGTCGTGCTCGCCGTGGTGGCGCGAGGGGTTACCGCGGGGAGGGCGGGTTTCAGCCGCGTCCGGTGGGACTGGAGAGCCGGGAGGGTAGGCGCCGGGAGCGCGGGCCCGCGCGCCGGACCGCGGACGCCTGCAGGCGGGGCACGTCGGCCTTCTGGGCGGACAGGGCGTCGATCAGGTCCGCGTGCACGGGAAGCCACTGGCCGAGCCCGGCGACGGCGATGATGCGGGCCGTCGCCGAGTAGGTGCGGGCGTCGACCAGGCTGATCGAGACGCGGCGGCGGCAGCTCTGCCGGGTCAGCGCGGCCAGATCGAGCACCGCGCGGACGGACACGAAGTCGGCGTCGCTGAGGTCGACGACGAGATGTCGCCCGCCGTCGGCCGCGGTGTCGGTGATCGCCGCGTCCAGCAGCGCGTGCCACTGCGCCAGCGTGGCGGCGTCGACGTCGCCGCGCACATGGGCGACGGTGGTCGATCCGCAGGGTTCGGTGTCGATCCGCAGACGCGCCGGGCGGGCTCGCCGGCGATCGTCGTCGCGGTACCGGTCGTCCCCCGGGTGTGGGCGTTGTGTGGTGTTCATCGAGTACTCGATTCCTCGGCACCGGCAGGCCTACGAACTGCCCCGCCCGACCCTGCTGGTCTGAAGATCGGCCGGTCCTGGTTATTCCAGCACACGAATGCTCCCGTCGCATCGCATCGTGATCCACCTGAAATTTCGTATGCACGCCGAACGAACAACGCCGTGGCGAGCGATGTGGAAAGTCGTTTCCGGTGGAGGAAACCTCGCAATTCGGTATCCGGAAAGGTTCCGTGGGACGCGAAAAGGTGACGTCGGATGCGACGATCGTCACGCTCGGCCGCGATTTCCCGCCGTCGCCGCGACCGTCACGGGCGGGGCGGAACAGGCGATCGTGCAGGGGATCCCGGCGGCGCCGGCGAGCCGGTGTACTGGGGAAACCGGAATTCCGCCGGCATCGGCGGAGTTGGCGGACACGCCGTTGCCGACCTATGGTCGAAATCGGAATTGGAACCGGAGTTATGTCCTCCGGTAGAGATGCTCAATGGTGACCCCAAGGACTCTCGGTGATGGAATGCCTGTCCGGTCCCGACACCGCGATCTGTCGGGAAGCGCTGGAACTGGCGGGGCGGGCCCCGTCGGTACACAACACCCAGCCGTGGAAATGGCGGATACAGCCCGGCGGCATCGACCTGTTCGCCGACGCGCACCGCCACCTGCCCGCGACAGATCCTCTCGCGCGGGCGCTGCTCGTCAGCTGCGGCGCCGCGCTGCATCATGCCGCCGTGGCGTTTCATGTGCTCGGCTGGGGCGTGGAGATCCATCGTCACCCGAATCCCGCCGACGCCGACCACCTCGCCCGCCTGACCCTGTTCCCGCGCCCGGTCACCGACCGCGACATCGGCTGGGCCGCCGCGATCCGGCTACGGCAGTCCGACCGCCGCCGCTTTCCCGAACGCCCGCTGCCCGCCGGCGCGCTGCGGGCGATCGCCGCCGCGGCCGCCGAGCACGGCGCCGCGGCCCGGGTCGTGCCGGAGATCCTCCTGCCCGAACTGGCGGCCCCGATGCGCGAAGCCGCCGACCGCCACCGCCTCGACAGCGCCTACCAGGCGGAACTGACGGCCTGGAGCGGGCGCACCGGCGCCGACGCGGGAGTTCCCGCGCGCAATGTGCCCCCGGCCCGCGCCGCGGACGAGATGCCGGTCCGCGCGTTCGCCGAGCCCGCGCTGCGCGAGTTCACCGACGGCCCGGACGCGGCGCACTGGCTCGTGGTCTGCACCTCGCACGACGACACCGTCGCCCAGGTGCGGGCGGGGGAGGCGCTCAGCGCCATGGTGCTGGAGGCGACCCACCTCGGCCTCGCCTCGAGCATCCAGTCGGAGCCGCTGGGCATGATCGATCTGCGGGACCGGATCCGCGGATCGTTCCTCCACGAGGTCGCCCACCCGCAGGTCATGCTGCGGGTCGGCGCCATGCCGACGGCCGCCGACCCGCTGCCGATGACGCCGCGCCGCTCGGTGACCGACACCGTCGAGGGGATCTGACCCACGCGAATCCGCGACCGGCGGGCATGGGTGGCGCGAATCCGGTGCGACCACAGGGACCCTCGTCCTAGCCGTCCGGCGCAGCGGGTGGCATCGCCACCGAGGCCGAGGTGGCGGCCATCTGGAACTGCTTGGGGGTCAATCCCTTCCAGCGCTTGAAGGCGTGGATGAAGCTCGCGGATTCGGCATAGCCGAGGCGGATGGCCACGTCGTGTACCGAGAGCGCGCCGGTGCTGAGCATCTGCTCGGCGAGGGTCTCGCGG
>NZ_BAGK01000306.1 GCF_000308795.1 Nocardia thailandica NBRC 100428
AGTTCGGCCACCGCCTTGGTGGTCTTCTTGGCCCGGTCCTCGTAGGCGCCGGCGCAGCCGACCCAGAACAGGTATTCGTAGCCGTCGAAGCTGTCGGCGTCCTTACCGTAGACCGGGATCTGGAAATCGAGTTCGTTGATCCAGTTCAGCCGGTCCTTGGCGTTCTGGCCCCACGGGTTGCCCTTGTTCTCGAGGTTCTTGAACAACCCGGCCAGCTCGCCGGGGAACTCCGACTCGATCAGCACCTGGTAGCGGCGCATGTCGATGATGTGATCGACGTGCTCGATATCGACCGGGCACTGCTCCACACACGCGCCACAGGTCGTGCACGACCACAGCACCTCGGGATCGATGACGCCGTGCACGTCCTCGCCACCGACCAGCGGACGCTCGGCCTCGGCGCGGGCGGCCTCGGGGATCTTGGCCAGCGCCGATTCCTTGACGTTGCCCTCGGCGTCGACCAGGCCGATCTCCTCGCCGCCCATGTCCTTGCGGCCACCGGCGAGCAGGTAGGGGGCCTTGGCGTAGCCGTGATCACGCAGCGACATGATCAACAGCTTCGGCGACAACGGCTTACCGGTATTCCACGCCGGGCACTGCGACTGGCAGCGACCACACTCGGTACAGGTCGTGAAATCGAGGATGCCCTTCCAGGAGAAATCCTCGATCCTGCCCGCGCCGAAGGTGTCCACCTCCGGGTCGGCGGTCTCCATGTCGAGGATCCTGCCGTCCGACATCATCGGCGCGACCGCGCCGAGGGCGACGCCGCCGTCGGCTTCGCGCTTGAAGTAGATGTTGGCGAAGGCCGAGATGCGGTGCCAGGCCACACCCCAGGTCAGGTGGCGGCCGATGAGGTAGAGGAAGGCGGCGCCCGCGAGCATCTTCACGAACGCGAACACCGAGATGAGCACCGGTTCGGCCGGCAGCAGGTGCGCGACCCGCAGGGTGATCCAGTCGGTGGAGGCGTGCCCGCCGCCGTAGGTGGCGATGCGGGACGCCTTGACCAGGATGTCGCCGAGGCCGTGGACGAGCACGATGGTCTCGATCAGGTAGGCGGCGAGGAAGTTCGATCCGCCGAACCGGGACAGCCGCTCGGGGCGGCGCGGGTGATTGCGCTGGCGGATGACGATCAGGGTGAGGATGCCGACGATCGTGGCCAGGGCCAGTATCTCCTCGAGGAGGTGATAGAGCGCCGTGTCGGCGATGATCGGCCAGCCGAACCCGGGATCGAAGGTCTGGCCGTAGGACTCGAAATAGAAGACCATGCCGAGCAGGAAACCGACCATCACCAGCCAGTGCGCCCAGCCGACGGTCCGGAATTTGTTCATGCGCGTGTGCGCGGCGACTTCGACGGCGACGGTCCGCAGTCGCGGCAGGACCGGGCGCAGCCGCGAGGAGTCCGGCCGGCCGGACCGCAGGACGCGGATCATGCGTGTCGCCCCGCGCGCCAGCGTCAGCCAGCAGTACAGCGTGACAGCGGCGCCGATGATCCCCAAAGTGATTGTCGCGGTATTCATGCGAGCTTCCCCCGTTCCGAGCCCCGATGGTGACAGCCCGCAAGTTACTCGCGAGTAACTTGCGGTGTGGTCAACGTAGCACCCGAATCGGCGCGCGGGAAGACCCGCGGCGCGATGAGCGGGCGGCGGGTGTCAGGCGGGGCGGGCCTCGACGAAGGCCGCGAGATTGGCCAGCGACGAGGCGATCCCGGCTTCGTGGACGTCGTGGTCGATGCCCGGCGGCACGCCGGTCGCGGTGACGGTCACCCGCGTCGCGTCGCCGACGGCGGTGAACTCCCAGGTCATCGTCATGGTGCCGGAGTACGCCGGGTCGTCGGTGTCGAAGACGGCGCGCTGCACGACCCGGTCGGGGCGGACGAGTTCGGCGAAGCCCACCTCGACGACATCGGTGCCGTCGCCGGACTTGCCGGGGGTGGCCGAGGAATCGAGGTAGGTCAGGATCATCCGGAAACTGCCGCCGGGCCGGGGATCCCAGTGCGCGAGCCTGCCGGTCATGCCCTGCGGCGGCAGCCACGCGAGCAGCGCGTCCGGGTCGAGCAGCGCGTCGTAGACGGTCGCCGGGGCGGCGGCGACGACACGACTGGCGCGATCGATCCGGCTCATGATCCCCGATCCTACGGCGCGCACGGCCGCGCAGCGTCGCGCTGTCGGTGGGTGTCGGTACCGTCTGGTGCGTGGAAACAGGGGAACGTATCCAAGAGCTCGCCGACCGTGTCGTCGTGTTGCGGGAGGCCTACTACCAGGGTTCGCCGCTGGTCGCCGATGCCGACTACGACGCGGTCGAGGACGAGTTGCGGGCGCTGATCGAGGCGCATCCCGGCCTCGCGCCCGATCCCAATCCCCTCGATCAGGTCGGCGCGCCCGGCGTGCTGCACGCTCCCGTGCGGCATTCGCGCCCGATGCTGTCGCTGGAGAAGGCGACCAAGCCCGAACAGGTCGCGGCGTTCTTCGACCGTTTCCCCGGCCAGGCCGTCGTGGTCATGCCGAAGCTCGACGGGCTGTCGCTGGCGCTGGTCTTCGAGGACGGGCGCTTCGCGCGGGCGATCACGCGCGGCGACGGCACCACCGGCGACGACGTGACGATGCTCGTGCGCGCCCTCGTCGACGGCGTGCCCGAGCGCATCGGGCTACCGGGGCGGGTGGAGGTCCGCGGCGAGGCGGTCATGCTGCGGTCGACCTTCGCCGCCTACAACACCGCGCACCCGGACAAGCCGCTGATCAACCCGCGCAACGCCGCGGCGGGCACGCTACGGGCCAAGGACCCGGCCACGGTCGCCGAGCGGCGCCTGCAGTTCTTCGGCTTCGACCTCGACGCCGCCGAGGGCGGCGCCGCCGTCGACCTGGCCGACGGGCTCGGCGCGCTCGGCATCGTCGGCGCGCGGATGACGCACTGCGCCGACGCCGCGGCCGCGCAGGCGGCGATCACCGCGATCGAGCAGGGCCGCAACGACCTCGACTACGACATCGACGGCGCCGTGCTGCGGCTGGCCGACCGCGACGCCTACGCCGCCGCGGGCACCCGCTCGAACTCCCCGCGCGGCGCCCTGGCCTTCAAGTTCGCCGCCGAGGAGAAGACCACGCTGCTGAAAGAGGTGGTGTGGGACGTGGGCAAGACCGGCAAGATCGTGCCGGTGGCCTGGCTCGAGCCGGTGTTCGTCGGCGGCACCACGGTCACCAAGGCCACGCTGGCCAACCAGGAGGTGATCCGCGCGCGCGATATCAAGGTCGGTGACACGGTGCTGGTGCGCCGCGCGGGCGACGTGATCCCGTTCGTCGCCGGGGTGCTCGACGCGTCGGCCCGCACGGGGCAGGAGCGCGAGATCGTGCCGCCGTCGGTGTGCCCGTCGTGCGCGCAGCCGGTCACCGAGCAGGGCAACAGCCGGGAGTTGTTCTGTACCAACGTGGCCTGCCCGGCGCAGACCGTCCGCAGGCTCATCCACTGGGCCTCGCGCGCGGCCGCCGACATCGACGCCATCGGGCCGGTGTGGATCGAACGCCTCGCCGAGGCGGGCATTCTGGAACACCCGTCGGACTTCTACACCCTCACCAAGGAACAGCTGCTCGAATTCGACCGGGTCGGTGAGGTTTCCGCGGCCCGCATGATCGATTCGATCGACGCGAGCAGGGGAGTCGGGCTGCGGCGCGCCCTGATCGGGCTGGCGATCCCGATGGCCTCCGACGGCACCGCCGCCCGGCTGGCCCGGTCCGGGTTCGCCTCCCTGGAGGAGGTCGCCGACGCGGGCGAGGAGCGCTTGGTGTCGGTGGAGGACATCGGCCCGAAGGTGGCCGCCTCGCTGACCGAGCACCTGTCGCGGCTGCGTCCGGAACTCGAGCGGCTGCGCGCCGCGGGGGTCAGCCTCGACGTCCGGGCCGAGGACCTGCCGCCCGTCGTCGCCGCAGGCGCGCCCCTCGCGGACAAGACCGTGGTGATCACCGGCGCGATCAGCGATCCGCGCTCGGGTGAGAAGGTCGCGCGTCCCACCTTCCAGCGGCTGTGCGAGCAGGCGGGCGCGACCGCGGCCTCCTCGGTCTCGGCCAACACCGACCTGCTGATCACCGGCGCCGGGGTGGGCGACAGCAAGCTGGCCAAGGCGGAGAAGCTCGGTGTCGAGGTGGTCGACCAGGCCCAGATCTGGGACCTGCTGATCGAGGCGAAGATCGTCTAGCCGGCGGCGGCGGTCCCGGCGCGGCGGCCGAAGAAGGTGCCGTCGCCGAGGGACGTGCCGCTGATGTAGCCCCACGCGTGCAGGCCGGAGGTGGCGCGCCCGGCGGCGAACAGTCCGGGGATCGGCCTGCCGTCGAGGTCGAGGACGTGGCCGTCGACGGTGGTGCGCAGCCCGCCGAGGGTGAAGACCTCGGCGCCGCCGCGCGCGGTGCCGCCGTCGCCGTACTCGGGCGGCGCCATGCCGCGGCGGACATCGATCGCCGCGAACGGCGGCCGCAGGGGCCGCAGCCAGCGCGCCGCCTTGTGGAAGTACGGGTCCTCGCCCCGCTCGGCGAAGCGGTTGTACTCGCCGACGGTGGTCCGCAACGCGCCCTCGGGCATGCCGATCTCCTGTTCGAGCTCGGCCAGGGTCTCCGCGACGTGATGCGGCCGCACGCCCCAGCGTTCCTCGACGGGGACCTCTTCGTAGCCCTGCTCGTCGAGGATCACCCACACCTCGAGGTCGTGCTTGTAGAGCGCGGCCTGGCCGACCAGGCCCGGGTAGACGTCCTCGTTGACGAACCGACGGCCGAGCTTGTCGACGATCATGCCGCGCACCATCATCCCCGGCACCAGGGAGATGCCGACCTGCGCGGCGGACATGTGCCGGACCGCCGCGCCGGCGGCCTGCGCCATCACGATGCCGCGCCCGTCGTCGCCGCCGTCGCTGTTGACGCCGAGGCCGACGAGCTGGGGCGCGTGCTGGGCGACCAGCTCGGCGTTGTCGGCGAAACCGCCCGTCGTGAGGACGACTCCGCGGCGCGCGCGGTAGGTGACGGTGGCGTCGAAGTGCCGCGCGACCAGGCCGACGACGCGTCCGTCCTCGACGACGAGGCGCAGCGCGGCGGTGTCGGTGTGGACGGCGACGCCGGTGCCGGCGATCGCCTCGCTCAGCACGGCCATGAGCACCTTGCCGCCGAAGCCGTCGGAGGTGACGCGGTGGCCACGGGGCGCGGGGGCGGCGATCGTGTCGAAGGGATGAGCGTTCTCGCCCATCCACATCAGGCCGTCGTCGGTCGGCGGCACCCAGGTGGGGGAGTCCCACAGCGACGGCTTGAACGGGACGCCGTGGCCGGCGAGCCAGTGGTAGTGCTCGACGCCGGAGCGGCTGTAGAGGCCGACCTTCTCGCGGTCGGCATCGGGTCCCAGTGCCGCGAGCAGGAACGCCTCCATGGCCTCGGGGGTGTCGGTGAAGCCGCACGCCCGTTGGATCGGGGTGCCACCGCCCAGGTACATCTCCCCGCCCGACAGCGCCGAGGAGCCGCCCGCGCCGCTCTGGCGCTCGAGCAGGATCACCGCCGCGCCCGCCGCGTCGGCCTCCAGCGCCGCGGCGGCGCCCGCGCAGCCGTAGCCGACGATCAGGACGTCGGTCTCGTGGTCGTAGGCGGTGATCCGGCCGGCATCGATCGGGGTCACGGGCACACGGGCGCTCATCCGGAGTCCTCTCCTCGGCGCCGGGCCGGGCGCCGCTCGGGTGGGTGCGGGCCACGGTAGGTCGGGGGGCGAGCGGGCGTGCGAGGGTCTCCCGGTCATCGGGAGAACGATCCGTCGGTGGGCGAGGCGCGGCGGGCGCGGCCACTTGTTGACTTGACGCCAATTGCTGGGCATCATCTATTTGGCGTCATGCCAAATAGATGATCCGAGGAGTGGTCCATGTCCGAGAGTCTGTGCGCGCACTTCCAGCGCCGGGTTGCGCAACGCCCCGACGAGGTCGCCCTGCGGCGCGCCGACGGCGGCCTCGAGATCACCTGGGGCGAGTACGGGCGCCGGGTCCGCGAGCTCGCGGCCGGGCTCGCGGCGCTGGGCGTGCGGCACGGCGACACGGTCGGCCTGATGCTGACCAACCGGCCCGAGTTCCACCTCGTCGACGCCGCGATCATGCACCTGGGTGCGGTGGCGTTCTCGGTGTACAACACCAGTGCCGCGCCGCAGGTCCGCTATCTGTTCGACAACGCCCGCCCGCGCGTGGTCGTCACCGAGGAGCAGTTCCTCGCCCGGGTGCGCGAGGCCGCCGACGGCTCGTCGGTCGAGCACGTCGTCACGGTCGACGGCGCGGAGGGGACGCTGTCGCTCGCCGAGCTCGCCGGACGCGGCGCCCCGGACTTCGACTTCGACGCGGCCTGGCGGGCGGTGACCCGCGAGGACGTGCTGACCCTCATCTACACCAGCGGCACGACCGGCAATCCCAAGGGCGTGGAACTCACCCACGGCAACCTGCTCTACCAGCTCGAGGTGATCGTCGAGGTCGTCGGCGACCTGAGCGACGGCAGGCTGATCTCCTACCTGCCCGACGCGCACCTGATCAACCGCTGGATCTGCCAGTACGCGCCGATGTACTTCGGCGGCACCGTGACCGACGTCGACGACCCGAAGTCCCTCCTCGAGGTCCTCGGCCGCGTGCACCCGACGTTCTTCGTCGCCGTTCCCATGCTCTGGTACAAGCTCAAGGGCGCGGTCGAGGCGAAGGTCGCCGCCGCGACCGGCGAGGCGGGAGCCGCCCTGCGCCGGGCGCTCGCGGTCGGCAGGCGGCGGGCGGCCGCGATCGTGGCGGGCGCCGAGGTGAGCGCGGCCGACGCGAAGGAGTTCGCCGAGGCCGATGCGCTGGTGCTGTCGCCGCTGCGCGCCTCGCTGGGCTTCGACCAGCTGGTCGCGGCCGTGTCCGGCGCGGCGCCGATCGACGTCGCGGCCCTGGAATTCATGCTGGCACTGGGTGTTCCGGTGCTCGAGGCGTGGGGCATGTCGGAGACCTCGGCGGTCACCACGGTGAACCCGGCGGGCAGCCCGCGTTACGGCACGGTCGGCACGGCGATCCCCGGCACCGAGATCCGCCTCGCCGGCGACGGTGAGGTGCTCGTGCGCGGAGGGGGCGTGATGCGCGGTTACCGGGACGATCCGGAACGCACCGCCGAGACCCTCGACGCCGACGGCTGGATCCACACCGGCGACATCGGCACGCTCGTCGACGGCTACCTCAGCATCGTCGACCGCAAGAAGGAACTCATCATCAACGACGGCGGCAAGAACATGTCGCCGTCCAACATCGAGGGCGCGCTGAAAGCGGCCAGCGCGCTGGTCGGTTCGGTGGTCGCCCTCGGCGACAAGCGCCCGCACATCGCGGCGCTGATCACTCTCGACCCCGACGCGGCCGCGGTGTTCGCGGCCCGCGCCGGGCTCGGGGACGCCACCCCCGAGTCGCTGCCCGGCCTCGTCGCCCACCCCGCGCTGCTGGCCGCGATCGGCGCGGCGGTCGAGGCCGCCAACGCCCGGCTGTCCCGGGTCGAGCACATCCGGACCTGGGAGGTGTTGCCGGTGTACTGGCTGCCCGGCGGTGACGAGCTCACCCCCACGATGAAGCTCAAGCGCGCCCCCATCAACGCCAAGTACGCCGAGCGTATCGACGCGCTCTACGCGAGATGAGCTCGTCGGCCGCGCCGGCGCGTGTGACACCATCGGGGTCATGACCGCCGACACGTCCCGGGAGCCGCGCTGGCGGCGGCGTGGCCCCGACGAGCGCCACGCCGACATCCTCGACGCGGCCGTCCGGGCGTTCGGCGAACAGCCGTACGCCGCGGTGCAGATGGCCGCCATCGCCAAGGACGCCGGCGTCACCCGGGCGCTGGTACATCACTATGTCGGCACCAAACGCGACCTGTATCTCGAGGTCGTGCGCGCCCTGCGCTTCGTGCCGCCGCTCGAGGAGGTGCACCTGCCCTCGGGCTCGCTGCGCGAGCGCGTCGAGGCGCTGGTCGCCTGGCTGGTCACCGCGATGGGCGCGCACGCGCGCACCTGGGTCGCGGTCGGCGCCGACGGCGTCGCCGACGCCGAGGTGCGCGCGATCCTCGACGAGGCCGACGACCAGGCCGCCGCCCGGGTGCTCGACTCGATCGGTTTCGCCGGCGCCGACCGGGAGACGGCGACGGCCGTCGTGCGGGCCTACGGCGGCCTGATCAAGGCGGCCATGCGCGAGTGGGTCGAGCGCGACCAGCTCACCGAGGCGCAGGTGCGCACGGTCCTCACCGAAACCCTTGTCGCACTGGCGGAATCGGTGCTGCCGCGACTGTAGGACGCGGCGCGCGAGCCGTGCGCGGCCTCGTGGACCGGAGGGGTCAGGGCAGGTCGGAGAGGCGGACGTCGTGAGCGACCGCGGTCGCGTGGAGACCGTCGGGGCCGGGCGCGACCGCCGTCACCCGCGCGCCGAGCGGCAGTTGGCGCAGCGGGACGACGAAGGTCAGGGAGCGCTGGAGCGCGGTCAGCGGGATGGCCGGTCCGCCGAGCGTGGACTGCGCGGAGACCGGGGTGACCTCCAGTCCGGTGTCGGTGACCGCCACCGTCACGAAAACCGTGGCGGGCACCGAGATTCCGGCCACCGGGAACCGTCCCGTCACGCGCAGGCCGTTCGGGCTGTCGGAGATCGACTCGACGCCCGAGGGCGCGTAGTCGCGCACGACGTCGTAGGGCACCACCGCCGTGGCCGTCGCGGTGGTGGCGACGAGATTCGACGCGCGCCGGCGGAAGACGTCCTCGAGGGGTGCCGAGACATCGGTGAGGGCCACGTCGAGATCGTGGACGGTGAGGTCGCTCCCGCTCCAGTCGCCGACCCGGATGTCGACGTCGGGGTAGCTGCCCGCCACGGCCTGGGTCAGGAAGGGGAAGCCGCCGATG
This sequence comes from Nocardia thailandica NBRC 100428, assembly GCF_000308795.1. Classification (GTDB taxonomy): domain Bacteria; phylum Actinomycetota; class Actinomycetes; order Mycobacteriales; family Mycobacteriaceae; genus Nocardia; species Nocardia thailandica. The sequence goes on from NZ_BAGK01000306.1 coordinate 8,884, forward strand.
CCGACGTCCGGTTCCGCCGCGAGATCGTACTCGGCGGCGATCCGGCGCCCGATCTCGTTCTCCGCCGTGACCAGCGCGACCCGGTCGCCGACGATCACGGCGATCACCGCGACCGCGAGGAGTATCAGCACTGCGCGCATGGATTCCGCCTCTCGCCCATCCCACCATCATGCTGTGGATCGGCCCGCCGCGACGGTTCCGCGCCGGGGGTGGCCGTCGCCGTCGCGGCGACCGGGCCCGGTGAGCTGGGGTTTCGTCCCGTCTAGACTGATCGGATGCTCGGTGCCGTTCTGTCCTTCACCCTCGCCGCGACCGTGCTGGTCGTGCTGCCGGGACCGGACACCCTCGTCGTGGTGCGCGCGCTCGTGCGCGGCGGCCGTGCCGCGGGGATCCGCACGGCCCTCGGTGTGCTGTGCGGGCTCGCGGTATGGGTGCTGGCGGCGGTCCTCGGCCTGTCCGCGCTGTTGCGCGCCAGCGAGATCGGTTACGAGGCGCTGAAGATCCTCGGCGCCTGCTACCTGGTCTGGATCGGCGCGCAGTCCCTGCGCGCGCTGCGGCGCCCCGCCGAGCGCGCCGTGCCCGACGCCACCACCGCGGCCGCGCCGCTGGACCGGATGGGCAACTTCGGCGCGGGCCTGCTCACCGACATCCTCAACCCGAAGATCGGCGTGCTGTTCGTCAGCTTCCTGCCCGGCTTCGTTCCCGCCGGATACTCCCCGGCCTGGACGACCCTCGGTTTCGGCCTGCTCTACATCGCCCTGACCGCGCTCTACTGCGGCACGCTGGTCGCCGCCTCGGGCTCGTTGTCGGCCTGGATGCGGACCGCGCGGATCCGCCGCCGCCTCGACGCGCTCACCGGCGTCGTCCTCGTCGGCTTCGGCATCCGCCTGGCCACCGAGTCCTGACTCAGGGACACGCCGGTCGATCCCGCACGCCGAGCAGGGTCTCGGCCATCGCGCGCACCTCGTCGAGGTAGGCGGCCCGCGTGCGCGGGTCGCGGTCGCGGCGGGCCAGGACCCCGTGGGTGACGGCGTAGGTGAGGGTCTCGGCGATCACCCTCGGCGCGGCGACGGGGGCCATCCGGCCGAGGCGGGTCTGCCGGTCGAGGTAGCGGGTGAACCGCCGGACCGGCCGCTCGGCGATCTCGGCGGCGATGGCGGCGACCCGGGGATCCACGGCGGCGCGGTCCTCGATCAGCCGCAGCAGCGAACCGGCGTCGAGGACCGCGTCCGCGACCGCGGCGAAGGTGGCGCGCAGCATCGCGCGCGGATCGTCGTCGACGAGCTCCGGCTGCTGCGCGGCCAGGAAACTGTCGCGGGTGCGGGCGGCAAGCGCGAGGAAGATCTCCTCCTTGGACGCGAAGTACACGTACAGGGTCGCCCGCGACACCCCGGCCTCCGCGGTGATGTCGGCGACGGTGGTCGTGTCGTAGCCGCGGGCGTCGAACACGCGCGCGGCGGCGTCGAGCAGGGCGCGATGACGGTCGGTGTCGGAGCGTTCCCGCGCATCGCGCACCGACCAGCTGGAGGAGGCCACCGGCCGATCGTCATTGACATTGACGTCAATGTCAATGACGATCGCGGTATGGATGTCGTCGTGGCGAACCGGGGCGAGATCGCCGTCCGGATCGTGCGCAGCGCGCGGGAACGCGGCTATCGCACACATGTCCTGCACACCGGCGAGGAGCGCGACTCGCTCGCGGTCGGCCTGGCCGACACCGCGGTCGCGCTGCCCGCCGAGGGCGCCCCGGCCTTCCTCGACGTCGGCGCCGTGGTGGCGGCAGCCCGCACGGCCGGGCCGGGAGCCCTCGTCCATCCCGGGTACGGATTCCTCAGCGAGAGCGCCGAACTGGCGGCCGCGTGCGCGGCAGCGGACCTGGTGTTCGTCGGGCCCGCGCCGGAGGTCCTGCGCACCTTCGGCGACAAGGTGGCCGCCCGCGCCGCCGCGGAGAAGGCGGGCGTGGCGGTGCTCCCCGCGACGGCGGCCGCCGACCCCGCGGCGATGGCGGACCTCCTGGCGCGGCACCCGGCCGGGATCATGATCAAGGCCGCGGCGGGCGGTGGCGGGCGCGGCATGCGGACGGTCCGTGCGCCGGGCGGGATCGCCGACGCCTACGACCGGTGCCGGGCCGAGGCGCTGGCCGCCTTCGGCGACGGCACCGTCTACGCCGAGGCGCTGATCACCGGCGCCCGGCACGTCGAGGTGCAGATCGTCGCCGACGGCACCCGGGCGACCGCGCTCGGCGACCGCGACTGCAGCGTGCAGCGCCGCCACCAGAAGCTCGTCGAGATCGCGCCCGCGCCCGCGCTGGACCCCGCCCTGCGGGAACGGCTGCACCGCGACGCCGAGCGCCTCGCCGAAGCCGCGGGGTGCCGGGGCGTGATCACCGTCGAGTTCCTGGTGGCCGACGGCCGCGGATGGTTCCTCGAGGTCAATCCCCGGTTGCAGGTCGAGCACACCGTCACCGAGGAGATCACCGGCGCGGACCTGGTCGGCGTCCAGTTCGACCTGGCCCGTGGTGCCGCGCTGGCGGACCTGGACCTCGGGCACGCGCCGCGCGGTGTCGCCGTGCAGGCCCGCGTCAACGCCGAACGCGTCGCCGCCGACGGGGCGCCGCTGCCGACCAGCGGGACCGTCACGGGTTTCTCGGCGCCGACCGGCACCGGCGTCCGCGTGGACACCGCCGCCCGCGCGGGGCTGCGCCACGGCACCCGCTTCGACTCGCTGCTGGCCAAGGTCGTCGCGCGCGGCCCGTCGTTCGCCACGGCGGTGCGGCGCTGCGCGGACGCGCTGGCGGAGCTGACGGTCACCGGCGTCGACACCAACACCGCGGTCCTGCGGGCCGTCCTCGACCTGCTCGACGGCCCGGTCACCACGGCCTGGTTCCAGGACAACACCGGCGAGGTGCTCGACCGGGCGGCGCGGTACGGCACCACCGACACCGGACCCGACCCGGAGGCGCCCGCGCTCGCACCGGACGAGTGGGCGGTGCGCTCCCCGATGGGCGGCACCGTGGTGAGCGTGGCCGCGCCCGGCGCGGTGCTGGGCGCGGGCGCCGAGGTCGCCGTGCTCGAGGCGATGAAGATGCAGCACGTGGTGCGGGCCGAACGGCCGCTGCGGGTGCTGCGGCACGCGGTGACGCCGGGCGACACCGTCGACCCGCACGCCGTGCTGCTCGTCGCGGCCGACGCCGACCACGACGGCGAGACCGTGGCGGCCGCCGCCGTCGACCTGGACGCCGTGCGCCCCGACCTCGCCGAAGTGCGGCAGCGGCACGCGGTCACCCTCGACGCCGCCCGGCCCGAGGCGGTCGCCAAACGCCACCGCCTCGGCAGGCGCACCGCCCGGGAGAACATCGACGACCTCGTCGACGCGGGCAGCTTCGTCGAGTACGGCGGCCTCGCGGTCGCGGCGCAGAGCCGCCGCCGCGGCGCCGAGGACCTCATCGCCAACACCCCGGCCGACGGTCTCGTCGCGGGCATCGCGACGATCAACGCCGACCGGTTCGGTCCGCGCGAGGCCCGCGCGGTCGTGCTGTCCTACGACTATTCGGTGCTGGCGGGCACGCAGGGCGTGCGCAACCACGCCAAGACCGACCGCATGCTCCAACTCGCCCACGAGCGCCGGCTGCCGGTGGTGTTCTTCACCGAGGGCGGCGGCGGACGCCCCGGCGACACCGATCAGGCCGGCTTCTCCGGACTCGACGTCACCACCTTCCGTGCCATGGGGGCGCTCTCGGGCCGGGTCCCGCTGATCGGCGTCGTGTCCGGGCGGTGCTTCGCCGGAAACGCCGCCCTGCTCGGCATGTGCGACGTCGTCATCGCGACACCCGACGCGAACATCGGGATGGGCGGGCCCGCCATGATCGAGGGCGGCGGCCTCGGCGTGTACCGGCCCGAGGACATCGGCCCCGTCGAGGTCCAGCGCCGCAACGGCGTCGTGCACATCGTCGCCCGTGACGAGGCCGAGGCCGTCGCGATCGCCCGCGACTACCTCGCCTACTTCCAGGGTCCGCTGCGCGACTGGGCGGCCCCGGACCCGCGCGTGTCGCGGCACGTGGTGCCCGAGGACCGATTGCGCGCCTTCGACATCCGCGCCGCCGTGGCGTCGGTCGCCGACGTCGGCTCGGTACTCGAACTGCGCCGCGACTGGGGCGTCGGCATCGTCACCGCGCTCGTGCGGGTGGAGGGACGGGCGTTCGGGCTCGTCGCCAACGACTGCCATCACCTCGGCGGCGCCATCGACGCGCCCGCGGCGGACAAGCTGCGCGCGTTCCTTCGGCTGTGCGACGCCCACGGCCTGCCGATCGTCTCGCTCTGCGACACACCGGGTTTCATGGTCGGCCCGGAGATCGAGAAGGAGGGCGTGGTGACCCGGTTCGCTGGGCTCTTCGCCGAGGCCGCCGCGCTGCGCGTGCCGTTCGGCACGATCATCCTGCGCAAGGGCTACGGGCTCGGCGCGCAGGCGATGGCCGCCGGGTCGTTCCGCGCCCCCGGCTTCGTCGTCGCCTGGCCCACCGGCGAGATCGGCGGCATGGGCCTCGAGGGTGCCGTGCGGCTCGGCTTCGCCAAGGAACTGGCCGCGATCGAGGATCCCGGGCGCCGCGCGGAGACCTTCGACAACCTCGTCGCCCTCGCCTACGCCAACGGCCGGGCGCTGCACGCGGCCACCCTGCTCGAGATCGACGACGTCATCGACCCCGCCGATTCCCGCCGCTGGATCGCCACCCTCTAGCTCGCGGCGGGCACCTCGCGCGGGTAGGCGCTGTGCATGGTCAGCCAGCGGATGTCGAGATCGCGTTCGAGGTAGTCCATGCGGGTGTCCCAGAACGTCCGCAGGGCGGGCAGCGCCAGGTGCCGTTCGAGGTCGGCCCCGGATCGCCACACCTCGTAGAAGACGAAGGTGCCGGGGCGGTTCGCGTCCTCGTGGAAGTGGTACTCGAGGGCGCCGTCCTCCGCGCGGGTCGGGGCGACGAACGACAGCAGCAGGTCGCGCAGGTCCGCGGCGCGCTCGGGTTCGGCATGGGCGAAGCCGACCAGCGCCGGGAGACGACGAACCCGCCGTCGCCGACATCGACCTGGGGGGAGGTGTTCGCCGCCCTCGCCGACGATCATCGGCGCACCGTGGTGCTCGGGCTGCTCGCTGCGCCCGACGGGACCGAGCGGACCTGCGCGTCCTTCGGCCTGCCGGTGTCGAAAGCGACGCTCACGCACCATTTCCGTGTACTGCGCCGAGCGGGCCTGATCCATCAGGTGAACCGGGGGAACAGCAATATGGCGCGGCTGCGGACCGCGGACCTGACCGCGCGATTCCCGGCGCTGATCGCCCTGCTCCGCGCCGAGATCGGCGCGACGGGCGACGGGTCGCGGACATCCCCCACACAGAACAGTCCCCGGTAGTCTCCATCGAATTCCTGAAGTGCAGTCGTCGCTGACAACTCCGGTATTCGACTGGCTTGCCGGGGGCTTGGCCGAATCCTCGAGAATCGTTTCTCCGGTCGATCGACGTCTCGGTCGGCGGGAAAAGCGTTTCTCCGGTGTTCCGGTGTATATCCAGTGTGCTCCGTATTCGTCCGGTGTCAATACCCGGGCGGCGGAATATTTGTGCCATTGTGCGGACCCCCGCGGCGGAGGACAGTGGGTATGTCCGGTGGTGCCACCGGGGCATCACCCTTACCCGGGTAGGAGGTGGCCCGTGTACGCACGTTCGACCACGTTCGCGGCCCAGCGGTCGTCGATCGACAACGGGGTCGCGTTTCTGCGCAACGAACTGATGGCACGCCTGCCGGAGATCGACGGGTGGGTCGGTATGTCACTGATGATGGACCGGCAGTCCGGTCGCTGTATCGCCACGACCGCGTGGGACTCCGAGGACACGCTGCTGGCGAGCCGCCCCCGCATCGAGTCGCTGCGCGACGGACTCGCGCTGGCGCTCAACGGGCCGGTCGAGAAAGTCGAGGAATGGGAGGTCGCGGTCATGCACCGCGATCATCTGGCCGGCGCGAGCGCCTGCACCCGGTGCACCTGGGTCCGGATGGATCCCGCGCGGGTCGACCGGGCGATCGAGACGTTCAAGACCATGTTGCTGCCGGAACTGGAGAAGATCGAGGGATTCCGCAGCGCGAGCCTGTTCGTCGACCGGGCGAGCGGGCGCGGTGTCGGCTCCACGGTCTGGGCCGGCCGGGAGGAACTGGAGAGCAGCCGCGAGCAGACCGACCGGATTCGCACGGTCGTGACCGGGAACATGGGCGCCGAGGTGCTCGAGGTCGCGGAATTCCGGCTCGGTTTCGCGCACCTGCGCGTCCCCGAATTGGTCTGAGCGGGTCCGGAATCCGGCCGGGAGGCGACTCCCGGCCGGATCGCGGTATTCCGGATCACCGACCCGCGCGTATCTCGGCCCCGGCGGTGCCGAACGGATTGTCGATCACATATCGCCAGCGTCCGTCGTTCCCGCGGCGGGCGACATCGGTGGCGGTTCCCCGCAACCGGACCGGGATTCCGGCGGGATCGGTGCCCGCGATGTCCCAGTCCACGATCAGCAGGGCGACGTCGTCGGCGACGTAGGTGTGCCGGGGCCGCACCCGGATGGGCAGGCCGAGGGCGAGGAACCCGGCCGTCGCGTCCCGCAGGGCGGTCCCGGTGACGGGACGGCCGGGCTCGGGCACGAACACCGCGTCGTCGGTGTAGACCCCGGCGACGGCGGCGGCGTCGCCGGTGTTGAAGCGCGCGGCGAACACCGCCGCGTGTTGCCGGGGATCGGTGGTCAGGGCGATGGTGGACGGGTGCCGAGAACTGTTCTGCTCCATGACCACAGCGAACCCCGCCCGCGCGTGGGCAACCAAACGGTGACCGACGCGGAGTGGGACGGCGAACTCGTCCCCGACGCGCGGGGCCGCACCCGGGCACCGGCGCCGGAGTGCCCGGTCGAGGTGGCGCTCGCGGCCGTCTCCGGGCGCTGGACGACGCTGGTGCTGCGCGAGCTGCTGGGCGGCCCGCGCTCCTTCGGCGAGCTGCGCGACCTGCTGCCCACCCTGAGCGCCAAGGTCCTCACCGACCGGCTGCGGGAACTGCAGGCGCGCGGCCTGGTGGAACGGCGCGCGCTGCCGGGATTCCCGGTGCGGACGAGTTACGCGCCCACCGCCCGTGGCCACGCGCTCCGGCCGCTGCTGATCGAGCTCTACCGGACCGGAGGCGAGCTGATGGACACGCCCTGACCCGGCCGCCGCGGTGGCGATCGCCGGGTCGGGCAGGGTGGGGCGGTTAGGTTGGAGCGCGACGCCGAACCACCGTCCGGACCGCACCGTCAGGCAAGGGAGCTTCGATGACGAGCAGAGCCGATCTCACCGCCCTGCCCCTGCGCGATCGCGCCGCGCTGGGCAGCGGCGCCGACTTCTGGACGACCAAGGCCCTCGGCCCGGTGGCCTCGGTGATGCTGACCGACGGCCCGCACGGCGTGCGGCGCCAGAGCGGTGCCACCGACCATCTCGGCCTGGCGGGCAGCCTGCCCGCGACCTGCTTCCCGCCCGCCGTCGCGCTGGGTCAGAGCTTCGACGCCGCGCTGGCCGAGCGGGTCGGGCGCGCGCTCGGCTGCGAGGCGCGGGCGCTGGAGGTCGACGTGCTGCTCGGCCCCGGGATCAACATCAAGCGGGATCCGCGCGGCGGCCGCAACTTCGAGTACTACTCGGAGGATCCGGTCCTGACCGGACTGCTCGGCGCGGCGTGGGTGCGCGGCCTGCAGAGCGTCGGGGTGGGCGCCTCGCTCAAACACTTCGCGGCCAACAACGCCGAATTCGACCGGATGCGGATCAGCGCCGACATCGACCCGCGCACCCTGCGCGAGATCTACCTGCGCGCCTTCGCCCACATCGTGCGCACCGCGGCGCCGTGGACGGTGATGTGCTCCTACAACCGGATCAACGGCGTCTACGCCTCCCGGAACCACTGGCTGCTCACCGAACTCCTGCGCGAGGAATGGGGGTTCGACGGCCTCGTGGTCTCGGACTGGGGCGCGGTGGACGACCGCCCCGCCGCGGTCGCCGCCGGGCTCGATCTCGAGATGCCCGGCGGCGGCGACGGGGACGCGCGGGTGGTGGCCGCGGTGACCGAGGGCTCGCTCGACGAGGCCGACGTCGACCGCGCCGCGGGCCGGGTCGCCGACCTGGCCGAGCGGGTGGCGCGCGGCCGCGCGATCGAGGTTCCCGAGTTCTCCGACACCGAGCACCACCGCCTGGCCCGTGAGGTCGCCGCGCGATGTGTGGTGCTGCTGCGCAACGACGGTGACCTGCTGCCGCTGGCGCCGGGCAGGTCGCTGGCGGTCATCGGCGCCTTCGCCGCCGAGCCCCGCTATCAGGGCGGCGGCAGCTCCCACGTGAACCCGACCCACCTGGACGTGCCCGTCGACGAGATCAGGGCGCTCGCCGGCGACGCCGCGGTGTCCTACAGCCGCGGATTCGGTGCCGCCGAGGGCGAGGACCCGGCCGCGCTGCGCGCCGAGGCGGTGGCCGCGGCCGCGGCGGCCGAGGTCGCGGTGGTGTTCCTCGGCCTGGCCGAGAGCCAGGAGTCGGAGGGGTTCGACCGGACCGACATCGACCTGCCCGCGGACCAGATCGACCTGCTGACCGCCGTGCTCGACGTGCGACCCGACACCGTGGTCGTGCTCTCGCACGGCGGGGTGCTGCGGCCGCCGCCGGTCGTGGCGCCCGCCGTCCTCGACGGCGCCCTGCTCGGGCAGGCCGGGGGCGGCGCGCTGGCCGACGTGCTGTTCGGCGTGGTGAACCCCTCCGGGCGGCTGGCCGAGACCGTCCCGCTGCGGTTGCAGGACGTGCCGGCCTATCCCTGGTTCCCCGGCGAGCACGGGCACGCCCGCTACGGCGAGGGGTTGTTCGTCGGCTACCGCTGGTACGACATCCGCGAGGCGGCGGTGGCCTTTCCCTTCGGGCACGGCCTGTCCTACACGAGCTTCGGCTACTCCGGGCTGACGCTGACCGAGGCGGACTCGGCGATCACGGTGCGCCTCGACGTCACCAACACCGGCGCGCGGGCAGGTCGCGAGGTCGTGCAGATCTACACCGGCGTGCCCGGTTCGGCGCTCGCACGGCCGATCCGGGAACTGAAGGCGGTCGCGGTCACCGCCGATCTGGAACCCGGTGCGCGCGAGAGCGTCTCGCTCACCATTGCCCGCGACGACCTCGCCTGCTGGGACACCCGGACCGACCGGTGGCTGGTCGAGCCCGGCACCTACCGGGTGTGGGCGGGGGCGTCGAGCCGCGACCTGCGCGCCGAGGCCGAGATCGCACTGACCGGTGACGCGGTGCGCCTGCCGATCACCGCGAACTCCACCCTGGGCGAAGCCCTCGCCGACCCGGCCGCCGCGGCGATCCTGGCCGAAGCGTTCGGCGCGCCCGGGCCCGACGGCGGCGCGGCCCTCGGCGTCGACGTGCTGAAACTGATCGCGTCGGTGCCGCTGGGCCGCCTGGCGAACTTCGGTGTCGCCCCCGACCGGCTCGCGGCGCTCTACGACCGCTGACGGCACGCGCCCCGCAGCGCGAGGCGGCCCCGGGGCGCGCGGCGGGAGCCCTACTTCACCAGGACGGGAGCCGGGTCCTCGGCGGGCGCGTCCGCGGCCGTCGCGGTGACGCCCCTGCCCGGGATGAACGCCGCGACCAGACCGGCCAGCAGCGAGGCGCCCGCCGCGAGCCAGAACGCCGTGGCGAACGCCGAATCCGCGGGCAGGCGCGTGCCCGCGACGACGCCGCCCGCCAGCACCGACGCCGCGACCTGGGAGCCGATCGACGACCCGACCGAGCGGATCAGGGCGTTGACCCCGGTGCTCTCGGCCGTCTTCTCCGCGGGCACGGCGGCCATGATCAGGTTGGGCATGGCGGCCATGCCGAGGCCGATGCCGACGAAGGTCACCACGGTGAACCCGACGACCGCGCCCCGGGATCCGTGCGCCACGGCCAGGGCGGCGAAGCCGAGGGCGGCGATCACGGCCCCGGCGACCAGCGGCACCGCCGCCGGGACGCGGGTCACGAGCCGCCCGGTGACCACCGCCGCCAGCAGCATGGCGATCGACCCCGGGATCATCAGCAGGCCCGAACCCGTCGCGTCGAGGCCGAATCCGTAGTCGCCGGTGTCGGGGGTCTGGGCGAGCTGGGGGACGAGCGAGAAGACCGCGAACATGCCCGCGCCGAAGAGCAGCATGGCGATGTTGGTGATCAGGACGGCGGGCCTGCGCAGCACCCGCATGTCGATGAGCGGTTCGCGGGTGCGGTTCTCGACGACCACGAAGCCGGCCAGCACGAGCAGGCCGCCGGCGAGGAGGCCGAGGGTGCGCGCGTCGGTCCAGCCCCAGCTCGAACCCCGGCTCAGCGCGAGCAGCGGCATGGTCAGGCCGACGCCGAGCAGCGCGATCCCGGCGACGTCGATGCGCCCGGACGCGGCCGGATGCCGTTCGGGCACCCGCAGCACGCCCAGCAGCGCGATCACCGACATGATGGCGCCGGACCAGAAGACCCACTGCCAGGAGAGGTTGTCGATCAGCAGGCCGCCGATGAGCAGGCCCCCGCCCGCGCCGATCCCGGCGAGCGCGGAGATCAGACCCAGTGCGCCGCCGCGCTTCTCGGCGGGGAACGTGTCACCGATGATGCCGTAGCAGAGCGGGAAGATGCCGCCGCCCGCGCCCTGGACGACCCGCGCGGCCACCAGCACCCAGATCGAGGGCGCGAGCGCGCCGACCACGCTGCCGAGCGCGAACAGTCCCAGCGCCACCACCAGCAGCTTCTTCTTGCCGTACATGTCGCCGAGGCGGCCGAAGACCGGGGTGAGGATGGCCGCGGAGATCAGGTAGGCGGTCAGCACCCAGCCGACGTCGGTGGTGCTCGCGCCCAGTTCGTGCCCGAGGATCATCACCCCGGGCACGATCGCGGTCTGCGCGAGCGCGAACGCGGCGGCGGCCAGCGCCAGGAACAGCAGGTCGACGCCGAGGTGGTGCCCGGCGGCGGGAGCTCCGGGCTCCCGGGTCGTCTGATCGGTCATGTCGTCGTCACGCCTCGATCCGGTGTGGAGGTTGTGCCATGCAAGTGGACCCTACCGTCCACATGTCTCCATAGTGGACCCAGGGGTCCGATTCGCGCGGCGGTTTCGGCCGTGACGGAGGCCACGCGGCCGGCCCGGGGCGCGCCGGATGCCCGCGATCGCTGTCCGATTCGGCACAATCGCAGGGTGACTTCCCCCGAACACCCCGTGCTCGCCACCGACGACGTCGACTGGTCGAGCAAGCGATCGGACGCGCGGCGCAACCACGAACGCGTGGTGGCCGCGGCGGTGGAGGTGTTCGCCGAGTACGGCATCGACGCGACCATCCCGCAGGTCGCCGAGCGCGCCGGGGTCGGCAAGGCGACCGTGTACCGCAGCTTTCCCACCAAGGACGCCCTGGTGCAGGCGGTCGCGCAGTACCAGCGCGCCTGGTTCCACCGGCGCGGACTCGCCGCGCTCGACCAGCTGGAGGCGGGCGGCGACCCGCTCACCATCCTCGAGGACATGCTCCACGACACCGTCGACCGGCTCGCCGACGACCGGGCCCTCGCCGAGGCGCTGCCCGCGACCGCGCCGGAGCCACGGCCCGGCGAGGAGTCGCTGCAGCCGATCATCGCCGCGGGTCAGGCGCGGGGCGAGATCCGCCCGGACGTGACCTCCCAGCACGTGCGGGTGCTGCTGGGCGGCGTGGCCGGCAGCCTGTTCCGTCAGCAGGAACGCGATCCCGCGCAGTGGCGGATCTACGCCGACCTGATCCTCAACGCGCTGAAGGTCCGGGGCTGAAACGCAGGACCACCTCGGCCGAGGCGGGCCGGGTCCGGCAGGCAAGGACCCGGCCCGCGGCCAGATCGTCGGCGGAGATCGCCGACAGCGGGTCGGGGTCCATCGCGACCTCGCCGTGCTCGACCGTGTACAGGCAGGTGCCGCAGGACCCGCCCAGACAGGAGTAGGGCAGGTCCTCGCGTACGCGGACCGCCGCCGGGAGCACGTACCCGTCGGCGGGCATGGTGAAGACGAGGTCGTCGCCGTAGCCGGTCAGGGTCACCCGCGCCGGTGGGGCGGCGGCCGGGCCCGCGGCGGGAGCGGGGTCGCGGGAGTCGAAGAACTCCACGCGCACCCGGTCGCGGGGACGCCGCGGGCCGCGAGCGCGTCGGCCACCGCCCGCGACAACGCCTCCGGGCCGCACAGAAGCCACAGGTCGGCCTCGACGCCGGCGACGGCGGCCGGGTCGAGGCGTCCGTGCCGGTAGCCGAGGCCGTCCGTCGCGGCGGGCAGCTGGGCGGCACGCGAGAGGTGGTGGGTGACGCGCAGGCGGTCCGGGAATCGCGCGGCGAGCGCCGAGAGCCGATGCGCGAGCATGATCCCGGGCTCGTCGCGGCTGCCGTAGTGCAGGGTGAACGTCGCGGCGGGATCGGTGCGCAGGACGTCCTCCGCGATCGACAGGATCGGGGTGATCCCGCTGCCCGCGGCGACGGCGGCGAGGTGCCGGCCGATGCCGGGGGCGCCGAAGCCGCCCGTCGGCTCGGACACGTGCAGGACGGTGCCCGCCCGCAACCGGTCGACGGCGAATCCGGAGAACGCCCCGCCGGGCTGCCGCTTCACCGCGATCCGCACCCGGCCGTCCCCCGGAGCGGTGTAGAGCGAGTAACTGCGGCGGATCGTCCGGCCGTCCACGACGCCGCGGATGATCACGTGCTGGCCCGCGGTGAACCCGAACCGATCGGTGAGGCGGGGCGGAATCGCGAATTCGACGAGCGCGCGGTCGGCGCCCTCGCGCGTCACCGACGACACCGTCAGCGCGTGGAAACCGCGCGCGGGCCCGGGCGGCAGTGGATCGAATCCGACGTCACCGGCGTCCCGCGCGGGTCGCACCCGGTCGAGCCCGGCGGCGAGGCAGGCCCCGAGCGCGCGGGCGACCACGGCGGGACCGGCGAGCGCCGACGGGCGGTCGAGCAGGCCTGCGACGCGGGCGATCCGGCGGCTGACCAGTGCGTCGCGGCTGCCGACCGCCATCGCGACCCGGGCCAACCCACTCGCCGCGCGCTGCGCGCGATCGGCGCCCACGTGCGGCATGGACAGGTCGAACAGGCGGGTGATCAGCCAGGCGTCGTCGATCGCGCCCGCGCTCGCGGCGAAGAAGCGGCGCGCGAGATCGTCGTCGCCCCCGGCCAGTGCCTCGCGCAGGCACAGCGCCTGCACCGAGGAGATCGTCATACCCTGACCGAACGCGGGACTGAAACTGCAGACGGCGTCGCCGCAGACCAGCAGTCCGCGCGGGAATCGGTCGAGACGTTCGTAGCGGCGCCGCAGGTTGGCCGGGTAGCGGTAGGTGCTGATCGGGCCGAGAGGTTCGGCGTCGAGCAGGGCCCGGCCCACGTCCGGGGGTGCGACCGAGGCCGCGAAACGCCAGAAGCCCTCGGTGTCTGTCGGCGGATGGTCCTCGCCGTAGCCGATCAGTGTCAGCAGGTGCCTGCCGTTCTCGATCGCGAACAGGGCGAGGCCGCGCGCGGGATCCTGGTTCGCGACGATGATCTCTTTGTCGCGCGGCGGCACGGGCAGCCGCAGCGGACGGCTGGCGTACATCATGTCGATGCGCACGCCCTCCTCGGCGGGTCGCTCGTAGCCGAGGGCGTCGAGCCAGTCACCGACCGGTCCGTGCCTGCCCAGGCAGCTCACCACGAGGTTCGCGGACAGGCTGATTCGCCCGGCGGGGGAGTCGGCGTCGACGCCGGTGACCGTGGCGGCGTCCGGCCCGGTGAGCAGCCCGAGCACCGCGTGTCGGTCGAGGATCTCGACGTTGTCCAGGGCCCGCACCCGCTGTCGCACCCGCCATTCCAGCAGCGGCCGGCTCGCCTGCAGCAGGGTGTAGCCGCCGTCGGACCGCGCCAGGGTGTGGCCGGAGACGGTCATCCGCATCTCGTCGAGCGCGCGCACATCGACCGCGCCGTCGGCGCGCAGCTCGGCGGTGATGCCGGGGAACAGGGCCTCGAGATTGCGCGTGCCGCGGGCGAGCAGGGCGTGCACATGGCGGCCCTGCGGCACGCCGCGCCGGTCGCCGGGGGTCGACAGGTCGTCGCGTTCGAGCACCGTCACTCGCGCGAAGGACTCGCTCAGGACGCGGGCCGCCAGCAGCCCGCCCATGCTCGCGCCCAGGACGACGGCGTGCTGCCGCAGGCCCGTTTCGTCGGCTGTCATCGGCCACCTCTCGACACCGTTGTCCGGGTATCGACCGCGTCCGCCGGACGCCGCTGAACTGATACCGTATGCCAATCTAGTCTCAGATTGCAGACGATGTAAACCCGCATCGGATGCCCTGGTGTCGGCCCGTCGCCACTCCGGGATAGAAAGGGACATGCCCTCACCCACGAGATCTTCGGACGCCCTGCGGGACGCGGCGCTGGCGCTGATCGCCGAGCGCGGTCTCACCACGCTCACCCTCGCCGCGGTCGCCGAGCGGGCCGAGGTCTCCCGGGCGACCGCCTACCGGGAGTTCGGTGACAAGGACGGCATGATCGCCGCGATCGGCCGGGCCGAGATCGCCCGGATGGTCGCGGCGGCCTACGCCGAGGTCGACGTGTTCGGTCCGGTCGCCGAGACCGTGCGCGCGGTCACGCTGTTCGCGTTGTCCTACCTGCGGCGGCACGCGGCGTTCGAGTATCTGTGCAGGCACGAGCCCGCGTGGCTGCTCGGCATCGCGGTCGCGCCGGGCGAGGGCGGGAGCGAACTCGCCCTGGTCCGCACCGTCGCCGCGCTGGCGGCGCCGGTCGTCGCCCTGCGCGGCGGCGACGACCTCGCGCTGCCCGCCACCGAAGCCGCCGAGGTCGTCGTGCGGATCGTGCTGTCGCACGCGCTCATCCGCGACAGCGGCCTGACCGACGAGCAGGTGGCCGAGACGGCGGTCCGTGCGGTCGTCCGGTCGGGCTGAGATCATTTCGTCTCTCGGTATCAGCTGGTCGACCCGGTAATCCGCCCTCCGCCGTCCGAAAGGCGACTGCCTCGCCGGGCCCCGTCGAGGTTGCGCCCGCGACACGTTCTCGCGTTGCGCCTCGCGCCGCTCCTCGGGCGTTACGGTGTGTCACCGCTTCACGAGAACCGATGCCGTAGCCCTGATCAGCTCGCGACAGAGGAGCGCTGTGAGACACGACCCGGGTGATCGCCGCAGGTGGCCGCAGGTGGGGCGCCTGGTGAAACCGCTGGCGCCACTGGCCGTCACGGTCCTGTTCGCCGCCGGGTGCGGCATCACCGTGGAGGATCTGCCGCTCCCCGAGCCGGGCGCGGGCGCCGACACCTACACCCTGCACGCCGAGTTCGAGAACGCGCTGAACCTGCCCGACCAGGCGAAGGTGAAGATCGGCGGCTCCGATGTCGGGGTGGTCAGCGCGATCACGACCCGGAACTTCGTGGCCGTGATCGACATGCAGATCCGCACCGACATCGTGCTGCCCAAGGGCAGCACGGCCGAACTGCGCCAGGCCACGCCGCTGGGCGACGTGTTCGTCGCGCTCTCGGAACCGCGCACCGCCAGCGGCGCCGGGCGGCTCGAGGACGGTGACACCCTGACCCTGGCCTCCACCTCGGCGGGCGCCAGCGTGGAGGAACTGCTGATCTCGGTGTCGATGCTGTTCAACGGCGGCGGGGTGTCCAGCCTGAGCAGGCTCGGCACCGAGCTCGGCGCGATCCTGAAGGGCCAGGGCGGGAACCTGGCCCACCTGATCACCGAATTGACCGGCGTGATCGGCGAACTCAACGCCAACAGCGCCCGCATCGACAGTGTGCTCACCGAGTTCGACACCCTGGCGAACACGATCGACGACAGCAAGGTACAGCTCGGTCAGGTCGCCGACACCCTGCCGCAGGCGATCGGCGCGATCGCGGAGAATACCGACGCCATCACCGATCTGCTGGCGAAGGTCTCGGTCGCCAGTGCCGCGGTCGGCGACTACTCCGCCACGACCGGCGATCAGCTCTCGTCGCTGCTGACCAGCCTGACCGACCTGATGAACGCGCTCGCCGCCTCCGGGGACAGCTTCGGCTACACCATGGAGCAGCTGCACCTGATCCGCCCCGGCGCGGACGCGAGCCTGCGCGGCAAGAGCCTGTCGGTGTTCGCCACCCTCACCAACCTCGACATCGGTCTGCTGACCGACCCCGAGCACAGCCGGTTCTACACGCTGGCCGACGTCAACGATCTCGTCGGCACCTTCATCCAGGTGCTCCAGGTCGTCCAGGGTCGGCTGAACCCGCGCTAGGTGTAGCCGGACGGCGGCCCGCCGCGTACCATCCCTGACAGTACCGTTGACCGTACCCGATGGTATGGAAGTGCGTGGGGTCGTGCCACGCCCGAGAAGGGGTGGTGGATGGACCACACACTGGGCCGCCGCGCGCTGCTGCGCGGCGCGAGCGTCGGAGCGGCGGCGCTGGCGCTGACGTCGGGTGGCGGGCGCGCGGGTGGCGGGCCCGCGAGCCCGCTGGTCTTCCGTTCCCCCGCGCTGACACCGTTCGTGGACGAACTGCCCCGGCCGCCGGTCGTCTCGGGGCGGTCGCTCGAGCTGGTCGCGGCGTCGACCACCCACCGCTTCCACCGCGACCTGCCGCCGTCGCCCGCCTTCGGCTACGCCGGCATGAGCTATCTGGGCCCGACCATCGAGCACCGCGCCGGCACGCCGCTGACGGTGACGCTCACCAACGACCTGGGCCCCCACCCGTTCTCGGCCGACCTCGACGTCACCGTGCACGGCGTGCACGACGCCTACCGGCACGCGCCGCCGACGGTGCTGCACCTGCACGGCGGGGTCACCCCGCCCGCCGCCGACGGCCACCCCGAGCAGCTGGTGCACCCGGGCGGGCGGTCGGTGCACGACTATCCGTTCGGCCAGCACGCGGCCGGACTCTGGTACCACGATCACGCGATGGGCATCACCCGCGCGAACGTGTACGCGGGGCTGGCGGGCACGGTCCTGTTGCGCGACGCGTACGACACGGGCGCGGCGGACAACCCCGTCGGCCTGCCCGCGGGCGAGTACGAGGTGCCGCTGGTGCTGCAGGAGAAGATCTTCCGGCCCGACGGCCGTCAGAGCCTGCGCACCACGCCGGTGGTGCCCGAGGGTTCCTGGGAGGGCGGCGGGGTCGGCGACGTCGGGGTGGTCAACGGCAAGGTCTGGCCGCAACTGGACGTGGACCGGGGGCTGTACCGGTTCCGGGTCCTCAACGCCGCGTCCTACAGCGTCTGGAATCTGTTCCTCGGCAACCGGATGCGGTTCTGGGTCGTCGGCACCGATCACGGGCTGCTCGACGCCCCGGTCCCGGTGACCGAATTCCTGCTGGCGCCCGGCGAGCGCGCCGACCTGCTTGTCGACTTCGCCGGCCTGGCGCCGGGGGAGACCGTCGAGCTGCGCAACGACCTCGCGCCGCCGTTCCAGGCCGCGGTCCTGGGCGAGGTGGCGATGACGCTGTTCTGCCGGTTCCGCGTCCGCGACCGGGTCGGCTTCGCCGGGCCGGTGCCGGAGCGATTGCGCGGCGGGCCGGGACTGCCCGCCGCCCTTCCGGTCCCGGAGTCGCCGGTGGCGACCCGCACCGTGACGCTGAGCCAGCCCTACGAGGCGCGGATGCCGCCCTCGATCATGACGCTGAACAACCTGCGCTACGCCGACGACGACATCGAGACACCCCGCCAGGGCGCCGTCGAGGTGTGGAACATCGTCAACATCACCCCCGACCCGCATCCGGTGCACCTGCACCTGGTCACCTTCCGGGTGCTCGACCGCGCCCCGCTGCGCACCGTGGAGTACCAGCTCGCGCATCCGCAGCCGCCGGTCGGGACCCGCTGGGCGCCGGACCCGCGCGCGTTCCTGGCGGGCCCGCCGGTACCCGCCGCGGCCTGGGAGGCGGGGTGGAAGGACGTGGTGCGCGTCGACGGGGGCACGGTCACCCGGATCGTCGTCCGGTTCCCGACCGCGGGCGAGCTCGGGTTCGATCCGGACGCGCCGTTCCCCCGGGCGACGGCGGGCCACGAGCACGCGGCGCACGGCGCGGGGGAGCTACGCGGCTATGTCTGGCACTGCCACATCCTCGATCACGAGGACCACGACATGATGCTGCGCCTGCGGTTCGTGCCGTGAACGTCCCACCGGGCGGGCCGTGGGCCGCGCGCGGCCCACGCGGCGTGAGAGCGTGAACGACCGGTACCCATCGATCGAGGAGGTCGCCGCGGATGCGGGGCATCAACCACATCGTCCTGTTCGTCGCGGATCTGCCGCGCAGCGTCGCGTTCTACACCGAGGTGCTCGGATTCGAGCCGCTCGCCGAGGGTTTCCCCGGCGGCGCGTTCCTTCGCTGCGCGGGCTCGGCCAACGACCACGACCTCGGGCTCTTCCAGGCGCGGGGTCCCGCCGCGGGTCCGGCCGGCTCGGTGGGGCTGTACCACGTCGCGTGGGAGGTCGACACCCTCGCCGACCTGGCCGCGGTGGCCGAGCGGCTGGCGGGCGCGGACGCGCTCACGGGGGCGGGCGACCACGGTTCGACCAAGGCGGTGTACGCCCGCGACCCCGACGGCCTCGAGTTCGAGGTCTGCTGGCTCGTCCCCGACGAGCACGTGGTCGAGGCCTTGGCGCCGGGCACGTCGCTGACCGGGCCCCTCGACCTCGCCGCGGAGATCGCCCGCTACGGCGCCGACACTCCCGGCGGCCCGCGCACCGACCCGGCGGTGTGGGCACGGGTGGCCGCCCGGCGGGGTGGGACCTCCTGATCGCCGAGATCGGTGTTCCACTGAGCGGGAGAAGTTTTTACACCGTCAGATCGGGCGTGGTTACTGTCGGAGCCGAACCGAGCGAGACGAGGTGCCCATGACAGAACCCACCGGGGACGACGCGACGCTGCTGCGGCGTGTCCAGGCGCTCGAGGACCGCTGGCAGATCCTCGAGCTGCTGGCCTCCTACGGACCCGCGGTCGACAGCGGATCGGCCGACACCGCCGCGCGGGTCTGGACCGAGGACGGCGTCTACGACGTGGACACCGGCGCGCTGCACGGCCGTGACGCGCTGCGCGCGATGGTGCGCGGTGACGCGCACCAGCACTTCATCGGCAACGGGTCCGCCCACCTGCTCGGCCTGCCCCACGTGGTCGTCGACGGCGACCGCGCGGTCGCCGTCGGGCACTCCCAGCTGGTGCTCAAGGAGCCGGGCACGGCCGCCGAGTTCACCGTCGCCCGCATCACCGCCAACCGATGGGAGCTGGTGCGCACCGAGGCGGGCTGGAAGGTCGAGCGGCGGACCGCGCGGCTGCTCGACGGCAGGCCCGAGGCGCGTGCCCTGCTCGGCGGCGACGAAGCGCGGGGCTGAGCCGTGGACGTCGCGAAATACGGTCCGTGGGCGGTGATCGCGGGCGGGTCCGAGGGCGTCGGCGCGGAATTCGCCCGGCAGCTGGCCGAGCGCGGGTTCGACCTGGTGTTGCTGGCCCGCACGGAAGAACCGCTGGCGGCCACCGCCGCGGCCTGCCGGGCGCACGGGGTCACGGTGCGCACGCTCGCGGTCGACCTGCTCGCCCCCGACGCGGTCGCGCGCATCGCCGAGATCACCGACGGGCTCACCGTCGGCCTGCTCATCTACAACGCGGGGGCCAACACCTATCGCCACGAGTTCGTCACCGGGGAGTTCGACCGCTTCCGGGACGTCATCGACCTCAACGTCACCGTGCCGCTGCGACTGGTTCAGCACTTCGGCGCGCCCATGCGCGCGCGCCGTCGCGGCGGCATCGTGCTGGTCGGCTCGCTCAGCGGGTATCTCGGCGCCGCCCGGATCGGGGTCTACGCCGCGGCCAAGGCGTTCGCGCGGACCTTCGCCGAGGGGCTGTGGCTGGAGATGCGCGACCACGACGTGGACGTGCTGGAACTGGTGCTCGGGGTCACGCGCACCCCGGCCATGGAGCGGGCCGGGTTGACGCTGGACGCGCCCGGGATGCGGGTCTCCGACCCGCGCGACGTCGCGGCGCAGGGCCTGGCGAGCCTGGCCGACGGCCCGGTCGTCGTCGTCCGCGAGTTCGCCGCCGCGGCCGAGCGTGCCTGTGGCCCCGACCGTTCCGCGCTGCTGCTCGGCGCCCGCGCGGGCGCGCGCCGGTTGCTCGGCCCGCCGGACCCCGGGGACACCCCGTGATGCGGATCGGCATCGACACCCCGATCGTCACCCGCGTGCCCGGCGCGCACAGCGCGTGGGAGGAGACCGCGGGCATCGCCGAGCTGGCCCGCGTCGCCGTCGCCGCGGACCGGCTCGGCTTCCACCACCTGACCTGCAGCGAACACGTCGCCGTTCCCGCCGACGCCGCCGAGGTCCGCGGTGCCACGTACTGGGACCCCCTCGCGACGCTGGGATACCTGGCCGCGCGTACCGAACGGATCCGCCTGGCCACCAAGGTGCTGGTGCTCGGCTATCACCACCCGCTCGCGATCGCCAAACGCTACGGCACCCTCGACACGGTCAGCGGCGGTCGGCTGATCCTCGGCCTCGGTGTGGGATCGCTGCGCGAGGAATTCGCGCTGCTCGACGCCGCGTTCGCGGACCGGGGCGCCCGCGCCGACGACGCCCTGCGCGCCCTGCGCGCGGCGCTGTCGGAGCGGAAACCGCACTACGAGGGCGCCTTCCACCGGTTCTCCGGCATGATCGTCGACCCCCACGCGGCGCAGGGCCGCGTCCCGCTGTGGATCGGTGGCCGCACCGCGCGCTCGCTGCGCCGGGCGTGCGAGCTCGCCGACGGGTGGACCCCGTTCGGCCTGGCACCCGAGGCCGTCGCGGCCATGCTGGCCCGTCACGACCTGCCCGCCGGTTTCGAGGTCGCCCTCTCGACCGGACCGCTCGACCCGCTCGGCGACCGCGCGGGCACGCGGGCGCGACTCGAGGGGCTGGCGCGGGCGGGGGCCACGGTGGCGGGCGTCGCGCTGGCGGCCTCCTCGGCCGGACACTACTGCGATCAGCTCGCCGCCCTGGCCGACCTCGCCGCGGACGGCGGCCTGTTCGGCTGAGCGCGGTCAGTCCGTGGCCGTCGCCGGGGTCACCACGTCCATCCAGCGCAGCATCCGGTCGACCGAGTCGGCGCAGTCGCCGTGCGCGCCGGACTCGGCCCACTCGACCAGGGCGGCGAACGTCGCGCCCTGATACGCGGTGGCCAGCGCGCGGCAGATGGCCGCGGGCGCGTCCGGCAGCCGCTGGGCGAAATAGCCCGCGAGCGTGTCGATCCAGGGCCGGTAGACCTGCGGCGCGGTCGCCGCGAGCTCGGGCTCGGAGGAGATCAGCCGCAGCCAGTCCGGGGCCAGCTCGTGGATGCGGGGGTCGTGGGAGACCGACTCGACGATCGCGGCCCGCACGACCACCGCCACCGGCTCGTCGCCGGCGGCGCGCGTGAGCACCTCCCGTAACCGGTCCGTGGCGGGCGCGACCCCGAGCCAGGCGATGTCGGCCCGGGAGGAGAAGTGCCGCAACAGGGTTCGGGTGCTGACGCCGGTGGCCTCGGCCAGTTCGCTCCAGCCCGTGCCCGCGAACCCGCGTTCGGACCACAGGCGCAGCGCGCCGGTGGCGACCGCGCGGGTGTCCAGGACGGAGGGGCGGCCGGGGCGGCGGGGTACGGGCCGGGTCACCGCGAAAGCCAAACAGTTTTGGCGAAGTGTGTCAATATTGCGCGGAGTCGATCGACGGGCAGTGGAGAGCGGGCGAGACAGTGGGTGTGTACGTCGTGACCGGAGCGGCGTCCGGGATGGGCCGGGCCGTGGTCGGCAAGCTGCGCGCCGCCGGGCACACGGTGGTCGGCGTCGACCTGCGCGACGCCGAGGTCGTGGCGGATCTGTCCACGCCCGGGGGCCGGAGCGCGGCGGTGGCCGGGGTCCTCGCGGTGTCGGGCGGGCGCCTCGACGGCGCGGTGCTCGCCGCCGGAGTCGGCCCGACTCCCGGCGCGGGGCAGGCGCGGCTGATCCTCGAGGTGAACTATCGCGGCGTGGTCGAGCTGCTCGAGGGCTGGCGCGCGGCCCTGGCCGCGGCGCACGAGGCCAAGGTCGTCGTCTTCGGCAGCAACTCCGCGACCACCACCCCGGCGATCCCCGCGCGCGCCGTGCGGGCGCTGCTGGCGGACCGGCCCGACCGGGCACTGCGGGCGCTGCGGCTGTTCGGGCGCAACGCGCCCTCGATCGCCTACGGCACGTCCAAGATCGCGGTGACCCGCTGGGCGCGGCGGCGGGCGGTGAGCGCCGACTGGGCCGGGGCGGGCATCCGGCTCAACGTCCTCGCTCCCGGCGCCGTGCTGACGCCGCTGCTCGAGAAGCAGCTCGCGACGCCGGCCGAGGCCCGGCTGATCCGCCGCTTCCCGGTGCCGATCGGCGGGTTCGGCGATCCCGGGCACCTCGCGGACTGGGCGGTGTTCATGCTCTCGGACTCGGCCCGATTCCTCTGCGGCAGCGTGGTCTTCGTCGACGGGGGCAGCGACGCCTTGTTCCGGGCCGACGACTGGCCGCGCAAGGTCCCGTGGCGCGCGCTGCCGGGCTATCTGCGCCGGTTCCGTGGTTCCGGCACGGGCGGTGCGGCGTGACCGGGCCGATCAGCCGGCCGGGTTCAGGGTGTTGGCGTTGATGCGGCCCAGGATCGCCACGGCCCGGGTGAGCACCGTGATGTCCTCGGTGGAGAACTCGCACAACCGCTCGGTCAGCCAGGTCTCGCGCGCGTCGGATTCCTCCGCGACCGCGGCGCGGCCCGCCTCGGTGATGTCCACGATGCTCTGGCGGCCGTCGGTGGGATGCGGGCGCCGGGCGACCAGCTCCATGGCGGTGAGCGAACCGACCACCCGCGTCATCGACGGCGGCTGCACCCGT
Organism: Nocardia thailandica NBRC 100428; assembly: GCF_000308795.1. Classification (GTDB taxonomy): domain Bacteria; phylum Actinomycetota; class Actinomycetes; order Mycobacteriales; family Mycobacteriaceae; genus Nocardia; species Nocardia thailandica. The sequence continues at coordinate 31,762 of NZ_BAGK01000306.1, forward strand.
TCCCGGCCCGCCAGGCGGCCCAGCGTCATCGCGCCCTCGCGCGCCAGCGTCGTCAGCGCCGACACCTCCGGTAAGGACAGGCGCTGTTCGGTTCGCCTGCCCCGCAGGTGGCGCGAGAGCCGGACCGCGGTCAGGGCGAGCTCGCCGGCGAGCGCGGGGACGTTCGAGGATGCAGTCATAGCTATGAACTTTACGAACAGAACGGCCGCAGGGTCACACATCGGCTTGCCGACTCGTCGGCGGAACACTGTCACGTCACGAAACAGGAGATAACAGAATGGATTTCGTCAACTCGTCCGCGCTGGTCACCGGCGGCGCCTCGGGCCTCGGCCTGGCGACCGTGCGGGAACTGCACGCCAAGGGCGCCAAGGTCGTCATCGTGGACCTGCCCTCGTCCAACGGCGCGGCCATCGCGAAGGAGCTGGGTGACGGCGCCGCGTTCGCGCCCGCGGACGTGACCGACGAGGCCGCGGTGTCGGCCGCCCTCGACGTGGCCGAGTCGCTGGCCCCGCTGCGCATCGTGGTGAACTGCGCGGGCATCGGCAACGCGATCAAGACGGTCGGCAAGAAGGGCGCGTTCCCGCTGGCCGACTTCACCAAGATCATCAATGTGAACCTGGTCGGCACGTTCAACGTCATCCGGCTCGCCGCCGAGCGCATCGCGGCCACCGAACCGGTCGGCGAGGAGCGCGGCGTCATCGTCAACACCGCCTCGGTCGCCGCCTTCGACGGCCAGATCGGCCAGGCCGCCTACTCCGCGTCCAAGGGCGGCATCGTCGGCATGACCCTGCCGATCGCGCGCGACCTGGCGAGCCTGAAGATCCGCGTCGTCACCATCGCGCCCGGCCTGTTCCGGACCCCGCTGTTCGAGACCCTGCCGGAGGAGGCCCTGCAGTCCCTCGGCGCGCAGGTGCCGCACCCGTCGCGCCTGGGGCAGCCCGCCGAGTACGCCGCCCTGGCCCGCCACATCGTGGAGAACCCGATGATCAACGGCGAGACCATCCGTCTCGACGGCGCCATCCGCATGGCGCCGCGCTGATCCCGCGGTGTCGGAGGCATCCGGCCGGGCGCGCATCCCGGCCGGATGCGGGCCCGCGGGCGCGGGATCGCGCCCGCGAGCATCCGGGACCCGATCATCCCGCCGCGCTGCGCATGTCGGCGCCGGTTCCTAGAATCCCCGCGTGACGCTCACCCTCGCCGACCTCGTCGGCTACACCGACCGCGCGCTCGACGCCGACCTGGCCCGCTGGTTCCCCGACGCCGAACCCGTCGTCGTGCCCGCCTCGACCCGCCCGGTGGCGCCGTTCCTCGCCCGCCTCGCCCCCGCGCACGCGGCCGCGCTCGCCGCCTTCGACCGGCGCGTGCGCTCGGGCCGCCTGCCGCGGTTCCTCGACATCTTCGACTGGTCCTACGGTTTCGACTTCGCCGGCAACGACTGCGGCCTGCTCGACGCGGACTACACCACCGAGCTCACCGACGACGACGGGTTCTCCATCGGCGCCGACGGCGGCGGCAATCTCTACGTGGTGCTCACCGGCGGGCAGGTCGCGGTGTGGTTCCACGAGGAGGAGGTGCTCGAGGGCGGCACCCGCTTCGACAACCTCGACGTCTTCCTCTGGTCCGTCGTGCGCTACCGCGCGGTGCGCGCGGGCCGGCTCGACTTCGCCGAGGTCGCCGCCGATTTCACCGCGCTCGGCCAGGACGGCGCGCTGGACGAGGAGCTGGGCCTGGTGCGGCTGATGCGCTGACCGGCACGGTTCACCACCATCCGACGATCGGCCGCAGCGCCCGGCCGAGCGGCCCCGCCAGCGACCGGGAGTAGCTGGCCGACAGGTGGTGCTCGTCGTGGTAGATGAGGACGTTGCCGGCCGCGACCGGGCACCGGTCGGGTTCGCACACCGCGTCGCTGAGGTCGATCGGGAACACGTTGGGGAACCCGGCGGCGGGCTCGGTCAGCGGATTGCGCGGGGAGAGCGCGTCCTCGCGCCGCATGCCGCAGCCGACGGGATCCCCGCCGCCTGCCAGGCAGTCGACGGCCTTGTAGCGGACGGTCCCGCGGCGCAGCCACGGGGTGTCGCGGACCGCGAGCACGTTGAGGCCCCGCTCCGACAGCGCGGCCCAGACCGCGAGATAGTCGTCGGGAGTCTCGTCGCCGCCCTCGTCGCGGGGGCGTGAGCCGGTGGTGAAGACCCAGTCGGGGCGGTCGGCGGCGAGCCGGTCGAGGACCTCGGCCGACCAGTCGCGACAGTCGGGGTTGGCCTCGCCCTTGTACATCGCGTCCGCGGCGAGGGTGAGCGGGCAGCCCATCTTGAGGTACACGGTGATGCGGAAGGACCGCTCGGCGGCGAGCACCTGCAACGCGGGCAGCCAGTGCTCGGCGTGGGAACTGCCCGCCAGGGCGATGGTGCGTTCGGCCTCGGGGTCCCCGTACACGCAGGTGACCACCGCGCGGGTGTCCCAGTCGGCGATGCAGCCGTCGGCGGTGGGCGGGGGGATGTCGGTGGCGGCCTCGAAGACGGTGGGGCGCAACGGCGCCGCGGGCACCACACCGCCGGAGGCCAGGGCCTCGGCGCCCGGGTACAGGTCCTGTTCCAGCGCGCCCGCGGTCTGCGTCCGACCGCTCGGCAGGACGGCGAACTGCCAGGCGCTCGACGCCGCCACCACCCCGACGGTGAGCACGGCGGGCAGCCACCGGGACGCGCGGCGCACCCACCCGCCGGTCGCGGTCGCGGACCGGAACGGGGTCTCGACCCAGCGGTGCGTCGCCCAGGCCAACGCCAGCGACACCGCGACGATCCCCGCGCCGTCGATCGAACCCGCCTGCGCGGAACCGGTCTCGGAGAGGTAGAAGATCAGGACCGGCCAGTGCCACAGGTACAGCGGGTAGGCGATCTCGCCGAGCGTGCGCGGCACGGGACCGCCGAGCAGGCGTGCCGTGGGGACCGGCCGGTCGTCGGCGCCCGCGCCCGCCAGGATCACCGCGAGCGCCGCCCCCACCGGCAGCAGCGCGGCCGGGCCGGGAAACCGGTTGGCGGCGTCGAGGATCAGCCATCCGCAGAGCACGATCGCCGCGACACCGACCGTGCCGAGGAACACGCGCACCGCGCGGGGGAGCCGGATCCACGGCAGCGCCAGCGCCAGCGCCGCGCCTGCGAGCAGTTCCCAGGCCCGCGCGAGGCTGTCGTAGTAGTTCCAGCCCTGGTGGGTCGCCAGCCCGGCACCGGCGTAGGCGAACGAGGCGGCCGCCGTGGCGGCGACCAGCGCGGCCGTCACCGCGCGCGGCGGCACGGCCGGGAACCACCGGCGGCAGGCGAGGGCGACCACGGCGACGACCGGCAGCGTCACGGCGTAGAACTGCACCTGCACCGACATCGACCACATGTGCTGCAGCGGGCTCACCGACGGGTCGGCCGCCAGATAGTCCGCCCAGGTCAGCGCCAGCTCCCAATTCTGCACCCACAGCAGCGAGGTCAGCACCTGCTCGCTGATCGCCGACCACTGGGTGTAGGGCCGTAGCGCGACCGTGGCGGCCAGGACCGCGGCCAGCACGACGACCATCGACGGCAGCAGCCGCCGCAGCGTGCGGGTGACCACCGGCCACCAGCGCGGGTCGGTCTCGCGCTCGGCGTGCCGGACCAGCATGCCGGTGAAGAAGAACCCCGACAGCACCAGGAACACGTCCACGCCGCCGGACACGCGCCCGAACCAGACGTGGAACACCACGACCAGCCCGATCGCCAGCCCGCGCAGCCCCTCCAGATCGCCTCGGAACCCGGGTTTCGCGGCGGCGGGGATCGGCGCCGCCGCCATCGGACGATCGTGAACTGTCTTCCGGTGAACGAGAGCTGGCCGATCCATGACCACTCTCTTACCACGCGGGTGTGTGCCCTACATATCGGGCGACGTCCGGCGAGCGGGCCCGGGACGCGGATGTGTCCGCGCGGCGCGGGCCGTCAAGCCCCACTGACGGCGGCCGGGCGCGGTCACGGGGCGGGTCGCCGCAGGTCCATCAGCGAACGAAGGTGTCCGCCGGTCGTTTTCGGTGAACAGTCTTGTACCCAAAGTGGGCCGCCACCGTGCGCCCGCTCCGGGCGGGGGTTACCGTCCGGTATCAATACCCTTCGGGTGCAAGAACTTTCGAGATGGTGAGGGTGCCATGACCTCGTCCGCCGCCGGGGACCGCACGCTGTTTCCCTCCCGCCTGCTCCCCGCGCCCATGCGCTGGCACGCCACCCGGGTCTCCTGGCGCGAATCCTGGCGCCACGCCGCCCAGATCGTGCCGCGCTGGCGCGACCGCACCCTGATCGACTACCTGGGCGCCGGGCTGCCCGGCCACGACGACGTCCTCGTGACCCGCCTGCCGTTCCAGCGGTTCGTCGTCGTGCGCAACCCCGAACTCGCCCGGCGCATCCTGGTCACCCACGTCGACAACTACTGCAAGAGCGCCGAATACGACATGATGGCGGTGACCTTCGGCCAGGGCCTGGTCACCGACACCGACGAGCAGCGCTACCAGCGCAACCGGCGCCTGGTCCAGCCGCTGTTCTCCCGCACCACCATCGAGCGCTTCGACGCGCCGATGGTCGCCGCCGCCGAGGAGACGGTGCGCCGGATCCGCGCCGCCGACGAGGACGGCCGCCCGGTCGACATCGGGGCCGAGATGAACCGTCTCACCCTGGACATCCTCGCGCGCACCATGTTCGGCACCGACCTGTCCGGGCCGATCGCCGAGATCGACCTGAAACGACTGCTCACCTACTTCGGCATCGGCTTCGCCACCAACGTCAGCCGGCCGCTGCGCGCGTTGTCGACCTGGGTGTCGCGGCGGGTCGAGGCCCCGGAACGGCAGCCGGGGTCCCGGCTGCCCATCCGCGCCATGCGCCTGCTGACCTGGATCACCGCGCCGCACATCATGGTCGAGCTGCGCCGGATCGAACGCGCCGTCGACGGTCTCGTCGCCGACCACCGGGCCGGCCGGATCACCGGCGAGGATCACCTGCTCGGCCTCCTCATGGCCGCGCGCGATCCCGAGACCGGGCACCGCTACAGCGACAGCGAGATCCACGACGAGCTCATGACCTTCATCGGCGCCGGCATGGAGTCGACCGCCACCGCCCTCACCTGGACCTGGAAGCTGCTCGCCGACCACCCGGCCGCGCGGTCGCGGATGCTCGACGAGATCGCCACCGTGCTGGCCGGGCGCGCGCCGCGGGCGGCCGACGTGGACGAGCTGGTGTGGACCGCGGCGGTGTTCCGCGAGGCCATGCGGCTGTACCCGCCGGTGGTCGGGCTGACCCGGGTCGCGCGCGCGGACGACGTGCTGGGCGGCTACCGGGTGAAGCGGGGGACCACGGTCATCGTGAGCATCCCCGGCGTGCACCTGAACCCGCGCGTGTGGGACGACGCGGGCACCTTCGATCCCACCCGCTACCTGCCGGGCAACCAGACCGCCGACCGGCGGCACGCGTCGCTGGCCTTCAGCGCGGGCAAGCGGATCTGCGTCGCGCAGGGCTTCGCGATGATGGAGGCCGTGCTGGCGCTGGCGACCATCGCCCAGGCCCTCGACCTCGACCCGGTCACCGACGAGCCGGTCCGCAGGCAGATGTCGTTCATCGGCGCGCCGGAGAAGCCGCTGCTGATGCAGGCCACCTTCCGTCACTGAATCCCGAATCACCCTGTTGCGCACCGAAACCGGTGCCCGTCACCGGAGGTCTTCCCGTGTCCGGATCCGCCGTGGACATCGCTGTCCGACCCGCCGTCCGCGCCGACCTGCCCCGCATGGTCGAGGTGCTCGATCGCGCGTTCCGCACCGACGACCCCTTCGGGGAGTACATGTTCCCCGACCCCGCCCGGCGCGCCCGCAACCATCCTCGCCTGACCCGGGCCATGATCCGCCACCAGTATCTGCCCGCGGGCGGCGCCCACGTCGCCACGGTGGACGGCCGGATCGTCGGCGCCAGCCTCGAACAGGGCCCGGACTACCGGTTCGGCCCGCTGCGCTACCTCGCCTCGATCCCGGAGTTCGTGTGGGCCATGGGCGCGGGCGGCCCGCGGGCGCTGGCCGTGGACGCCGCCATCGCGAAGCTCGCCCCCGGGCTGCCGCACGTCTTCGGCGTCACCCTCGGCGTCGATCCCGACCATCAGGGCACCGGCGCGGGATTCGCGCTGGCCCGCGCCTGCCTCGAGCGGGTGAGCGCGGCCCGGGTGCCGCTGCTCGGGCTGGCCAAGGACGGCAACGTCGCCTACTACCGCGGCTACGGTGCCCGCGTCGTCGGCCGGATCCGGCTCGGCCGCAAGGGACCCGAGGTCAACGTGCTGATGTGGCTGCCACCCGAGCCCGCCGGAACAGCCAACGCCCCCACCGCCTCCCCGAGGAGCTGAGCCATGTCCGCCATCGCCATCGTCGGGATCGGCTGCCGCTACGGCGGCGGCATCGACTCACCGGAGACGTTCTGGGACTTCGTGACCGGCCGCGGGGACGCGGTGACCGAGATCCCGGCCGACCGATGGGACGTCGACCGCCACTACGACCCGGACCGGCGCACCCCCGGCCGCATGTACACCCGCCGCGCCGCCTTCCTCACCGGCGACCCCTGGGCCTTCGACCCCGACTTCTTCGGCATCTCGCCCCGCGAGGCCACCGCGATGGACCCGCAGCAGCGGCTGATCCTCGAGGTCGCCTGGGAGGCGCTCGAGGACGCCGGCTCCGCCGCGCGCCCGGCCGCCGGGCCGGTCGGCGTCTATGTCGGCGCGTTCACCCTGGACCAGCTGGCGGTCGGGTTCACCGGCGCCGCGGTACCGCACATCGACCTGCACTCCTCGGCGGGCACGTCCTACACCATGCTGTCGAACCGGATCTCCTACGCGCTCGACCTCGGCGGCCCCAGCGTCACCGTCGACACCGCGTGCTCGTCGTCGCTGGTCGCGCTGCACCTGGCATGCCGGGCGATCGCCGACGGCGACTGCCGGGTCGCGCTGGCGGGCGGGGTCAACCTCATGCTCCAGCCGGGCACCTTCGTCTCCATGTGCAAGGGCGGCTTCCTCGCCGAGGACGGGCGCAGCAAGTCCTTCGGCGCCGGCGCCGACGGTTACGGGCGCGGCGAAGGCGCGGGCGTGGTCGTGCTCAAGGCCCTCGCCGACGCCGAGCGCGACGGCGACCGGGTGTACGCGGTGGTGGAGGCCACCGGATCCAACCAGGACGGGCGCACCACCGCGATCACCGTGCCCAACCCCGACGCCCAGGAGGAGCTGGCCCGCGCGGTCTGCCTGCGCTCGGGCATCGCCCCGGCCGACATCCACTACGTGGAGGCCCACGGCACCGGCACCCCCGTGGGCGACCCGCTCGAGCTGCGCGCCATCGGCCGGGCCTACGGCGCCGGCACCGGCCGCACGACGCCGCTGGCCTTCGGCTCGATCAAGGCGACCCTCGGGCACACCGAGGCCGCCGCGGGCATCGCGAGCGTGATCAAGGCCGCGCTGGCCCTCACCCATCGCACCCTGCCGCCCCAGGGGTGGGTCGACGAGGAGCTCAACCCCGACCTCGGGCTGGCCGAGCTGGGGCTCGAACTGCAACGCGACGCCCGGGCGATCGGACCCGAGGTCGCGCGGATGGCCGTGGCGGTCAACGGTTTCGGCTACGGGGGGACCAACGCCCACGCCGTGCTGGCCGAACACCGTCCCGCGAGCCCGCCGCCCGCGGCCGGG
>NZ_BAGK01000305.1 GCF_000308795.1 Nocardia thailandica NBRC 100428
GGTGGGGCGGCTCGTGCGGCGCAGGCCCGGCGCGGTGCCGGTGATCACCGTGCACCCCCTCGACGTGCGGCGCGGCCTGCTGCCCGCGGTGGTCGCCGAGATCGAGGACCTGCTGCGCCTCGGCGCCCGCCCCGCGCTGGTCCGCGACCTGCTGGCGGTGGCCTGACCGCCGAGAGCGCGCGGCCTGCGCGCTCGCCGCTACCCGTCGCGGTCGACCGGGCCGCGACGCCGACCCGCGGTCGACCTCGCCACGCCGGGTGTCGTCGACGGTGGTCCGCTCACGCCGCGGCGGCGACCGTGGCGACGAGTTCGTCGGTGCACGCCGCCACGTCGAAGCCGGCCCTCGTCAGGGTCGCGCCGATCCCACCGGCAGGTTCTCCACCGTCACCGGCTCGATTCCCTCGGCGGGCGGGAGCGCGAAGCCGAACACCTGTCCGTAGAAGCTGAGTTCTGCGTCGAGGGCCCTGCGGATGTTCTCCGCCCGACGGAAACCGTGCTGCTCACCCTCGAAGAGCAGGTAGGCCACGGGGATTCCGCGCTCGCGCAGCGCGTCGACGATCATCTGGGACTGGTTGGGCGGCACGACGCTGTCCTCGCTGCCCTGCAACACGATCAGGGGGCGGCGGAACCGGTCGACGTGATGGATCGGCGAACGCTCCCGGTAGCGCTCCCGCGCGGCGGGGTAGGGCCCGACGAGACCGTCGAGGTAGCGGCTTTCGAATTTGTGGGTCTCGGCGGCCAGCGCCTCGAGGTCGGCCACCCCGTAGTGGTCGGCGCCCGCGGCGAACGGGGTGTCGGCGCGTGCGAGGGCGGCCAGCGTCGTGTACCCGCCCGCCGAGCCGCCACGGATGGCCAGCCGCGCCGGATCGACCCGGCCCTGCGCGGCCAGCCAGCGGGCGGCGGCGGTGCAGTCGGCGACGTCGACAATGCCCCAGCCGTCGCGGAGCAGCTCGCGGTAGGCGCGGCCGTAGCCGGTGGAACCGCCGTAATCGACGTCGACGACGGCGAATCCGCGACTGGTCCAGTACTGGATGCCGGGCGACAGCACCGGCACCGCCTGCGAGGTCGGCCCGCCGTGGATGAGCACCAGCAGCGGCGGCAGTTCGCCGTCGGGGCCGCGGTACCCGCTGTTGGCCGGCGGATAGAACAGCGCGTGCGCGGTGCGTGGCGCACCGTCGCGGTCGGTCGAGGGGAACGAGATCGGTTCGGGCACGGACACATCGGCGGCATCGAGCCCGAGATCGCCGGGTTCCCGCAGGGTTTCGATCGCGGCGCGCGTCCCGTCCAGCTCGATGCGGTAGATCCCGGTCTCGGCGGTCGGCGTGCCCGCGACGACGACCACGGCGCGCTCGCCCGCCCGCTCCACCGCGCCGATCGCGGAGAAGGGCAGGTCCAGCTCGGTCACCGTGCCGTCCGGGCGGCGCACGGCGAGCCCGTCGTAGCCGTCGCGCCTGCGGGCGAACACGATGGCGCCGTCGCCGAGCACGGCATAGCGGGCCGAACCCAGTTGCCAGGCCGGGACCCCGATCTCGGCCTCGAGCTCGATCACGGGCGTCACGCCTGCCGCGGCGGTCCAGCGGTAGAGGTTCCACCAGCCGTTGCGGTCGGACAGGAACAACAGCGAACCGTCCTCCTGCCAGCGCGGTTCCTGCACCGACTCACCGACGCCGCCCGCCACGATCGTCTCGGTGCCCGCGGCCAGGTCCCGCACGCGCAGGACGGTGTCGTCCCACGGCATCGACGGGTGGTCCCAGGTGACGACCGCCAGCAGCGCGCCGTCCGGGCTCGGGCGGGGCGCGACCACGAAATCAGGTCCGGTGACCAGGACCTCCGGCTCCGAGGGCTCGGTCGCCGACAGGCGCACGATCTCGTTGCGCACGTCGACCGCGCCGCGTCCGTGCGGCGGATGGTGTTCGCGGATCGCGACGACGGTCGCGCCGTCCGGGGCGAACGCGCCGTCGGCGTAGCGGTCGGCCCGGGGGCCTGCGGGTTCGGGCGTCAGCGCGACCGGCGTTCCTCCCCGCTCGAGCCGGTACAGCCGCTGATCGGCCCAGTCGACGAAGTACACGACCCCGTCGCGGACCCACCACGCCGCGCCGCCGTACTCGTGCACCGCCGTGCGGGCGTTGCGTCCCTCGGGCAGCAGATCGGTGACCGTGCCGTCCGACGAGCGCCGCACGAGCTGCGTGCGTCCGCCTTCGGCGGGACGTCCCTCCGCCCAGTAGACGTCGTCCCCGTCCACCCGGACCTCGCCGAGGCGCACCGCCGCGGCGACGACGCTCGCGGAGGTGATGGACGTGGGCCAGGACCCGAAAGGCAATGCGCTGATCGTCACCCGGGCCAGAGTAGTACCCGCCCGGGTGCGCGCCGATCCCCCGAACCGCCGCCCACCCGCCGTAAAGATTCCGTAGAGATCGTCGTGTGCCCCGGGTTCCGGGGTGAACGGTCGGTACAGTCCCGGTCCGGGCAACGGTCGGCGCGGGCCGGCGACGCGGAAGGACGGACTCGTGACACGATCGACCCCTCCGGTGCTGTGCCGTGGGCCGGTGCGGGTGGCGCGCCGGACGCCGCGGCGCGGCGGGGGAACCCGATGACGGCGACCGAGGTCCGGCCGCGCTCGGCCTTCACCCGCTGGCTGCTGTCGGGGACCGACGAGACCCGCCACGCCCAGCATCCGGGGCCCCTGCGCAAGGTCGAGACCGCCGAGCACCAGCGATCCTGGTGGCAGGTCATGTGCCTGACCGGGGTGGACTACTTCTCGACGCTGGGCTATCAGCCGGGCATCGCGGCGCTGGCCGCGGGCGTGCTGTCCCCGTTGGCCACGCTGGTGCTGGTCGGGCTGACCCTGCTCGGCGCGCTGCCGGTGTACCGGCGGGTGGCGGCCGAGAGCCCCGACGGGGGCGGATCGCTGGCGATGTTCGCCGCGTTCCTGCCGCGCTGGACCGGCAAGATCGCCATCCTGGTCCTGCTCGGTTTCGCCGCCACCGATTTCGTCATCACCATGACGCTGTCGGCGGCCGACGGCGCCGCGCACATCGTGGAGAACCCGTTCACCCCCGCCGGCTGGCAGGATCACCGGCTCGCCATCACCCTGGTGCTGCTCGCCCTGCTCGCCGCCGTCTTCCTCAAGGGGTTCGCCGAGGCCATCGGGGTCGCGGTCGTCCTGGTCGGCGCCTACCTGGCGCTGAATCTCGTGGTCGCCGTCACCGGGCTGTGGCACGTCTTCACCGCACCCCAGCTCGTCGTCGACTGGAAGGACGCGCTGTTCGCCGAGCATGGCAACGTGTGGGTGATGGTCGGGATAGCGCTCATCGTCTTCCCCAAGCTCGCGCTCGGCCTGTCCGGCTTCGAGACCGGCGTCGCCGTCATGCCGCTGATCCGGGGCGGGCCCGGCGACACCGCCGAGCGCCCGCGCGCCCGCATCGTCGGCGCGCGCCGGCTGCTGACCACCTCCGCGCTCATCATGAGCTGCTTCCTCATCGTCTCCAGCTTCATCACCGTCGTGCTGATCCCGGAGAAGGAGTTCGAATCCGGCGGCCAGGCCAACGGCCGGGCCCTGGCCTACCTGGCCCACGAGTACCTCGGCAACGCCTTCGGCACCGTCTACGACATCGCCACCATCGCCATCCTGTGGTTCGCGGGCGCCTCCGCGCTGGCCGGACTGCTCAACCTGGTCCCGCGCTATCTGCCCCGCTACGGCATGGCGCCGGAATGGGCGCGCGCCGTGCGCCCGCTCGTCCTGGTCTTCTCGCTGGTGGCCTTCGGCATCACCTGGTACTTCGACGCCGATGTCGACGCCCAGGGCGCCGCCTACGCCACCGGCGTGCTGGTGCTGATCACCTCCGCCGCCGCCGCGGTCACCCTCTCCGCGCACCGGCGCGGCCAGCGCTCGCGGACCCTCGGATTCGGGATCGTGGCGGCGGTGTTCGTCTACACGACCGTCGTCAACGTCATCGAGCGGCCCGAGGGCGTGCAGCTGGCGTCGCTGTTCATCGTGACCGTGGTGGTGGTGTCGCTGGCCTCGCGCGTCCACCGATCGTTCGAACTGCGCGCCATCACCGTCGAATTCGACGAGCACGCCGCCGCGCTGATCGACGAGGCGGCGGCGACCGGCGTCGTGCGGATCGTCACGCACGACATCGACGGCCGCCGCCCGGAGGAGTACGACGAGAAGGAGGCCGAGCAGCGCGGGGAGAGCCATATCCCGGCGTCGGATTCGATCCTGTTCCTCGAGGTCGTGGTGGCGGACGCCTCGGAGTTCTCCACCGAGCTGCACGTCACCGCGGTCACCGTGGGACGGCACCGGATCCTGAGCGTGGACGCCAGCGCGGTCCCCAACTCCATCGCCGCGATCCTGTTCGCCGTCCGCGACCGCACCGGCCTCGAACCGCACGTGTATTTCGAATGGACCGAGGGCAATCCGATGGTGAACCTGCTGAAGTTCCTCTTCGTCGGGGAGGGCGAGGTGGCGCCGGTGACCCGCGAGATCATCCGCCGCGCCGAACCCGACCCGGCCCGCCGCCCGCACGTGCACGTCGACAGCTGACCCGCCGCGGGCCCGCCTCGCAAACCCACGCCGAACTCCACGATTCGCCACGCGGGGCCGCGCCCGATGGTGCCGCCCGACCGGGCCGGGCCGTGCTAGACATGGTCCCGACGAGGAGGAGGACCCTGTGACCCGTCCCTACCGGCTCATCATCTGGGGGCCCGGCGACATGGGCGGTCGCGCGCTGCGGCTCGCCCTCGAATCGCCGGACCACGACGTGGTCGGCGTGAAGGTCTTCAGCCCGCACAAGCACGGCGCCGACATCGGCGAGCTGGCGGGCCTCGCGCCCGTCGGCGTGCACGCGACGACGTCGAAGGACGAGATCCTGGCCCTCGACGCCGACGTCGTGATCCACACCCCGACGACGCCCGCCCTGGTGCGCGGCGCCGACGCCGACGTGATCGACCTGCTGGAGTCAGGGAAGAACGTGGTCTCGGCGGCGTCCTACCACAATCCCGCCGTCCCGACCTGGCTCTCGGAGACCAGGAAACCCCTCGACGTCCTGCGCACGGTGTCGCGGATGAAGGTCACCGGCGACGCCTTCGGGGCCGAGGTGAAAGCGGCCCTGTCGGCCCTGCGACTCGGCATGCGCGGCGTCGACTCCCCGCTCGCGCGCCCGCTGCGCGGCGGCCTGGACCGGCTGGCGGGCACGGTGATCGACGCGGTCATCCCGCGCCGCGCCTCGGGCGAACGCCTGCAACGCGCCTGCCTGGCCGGCGGCGTCTCGCTGCACGGCACCGGGCTGCACCCCGGGCTCATGGTCGAACAGGTCCTGCTGCGCCTGGCCTCGGTGCTCGACGAGGTACACCGGGTGCGGTTCCTCGAGGTCGGTGACCTGTTCGCGGCGCCCGACGGCATGTGGGGCGGCCTGGAGAGCCTCGGCTTCGGCACCCCGCTGCGGGCCGTCGACTCCGACCACGCGATCGCGCTCATGCAGCACTTCTATTTCGACGCCGTGCTCGGCACCGTCGCCGCCGAACTGTTCGGCGGGCGGCCCGACCAGGTCCGGGTCGAGCGCCACGTCTATCCGGTACCCGCCCGGGTGCGGGTCCGCGCGGGCGGGACCGTGATCGAGCCCGGTTCGGTCGGCGCCATCCACATGACCTATCGCGGCTACCTCGGCGACCGGCTGTTCATGACCAACGAGGAATGCTGGCACGTCGGCCCCGGCAACGCGCACCTCGGACCCGACCATCCCCGCAGCCTCGCCGGCGGACACGTCATCACCCTCGACGGCAGCCCGGGCAGCGTCGAACTGCGCAACGAGATCGACGACGAGTCCGCCTCGCCGGAATGGTCGGCCGTCACCGACATCTCCGTCAACGCCATGCTCGGCGTGATCCCCGAAGTGTGCGCGGCGGCGCCCGGCGTACTGGCGCCCGACCCGAGCCCCCGCTACCACGTGGAGACCGCATGACCTCGCACCCGCTCGCCGTCGCCGTCCTCGGCAGCGGACCGCTCGCCGAACGTCTCGCCGCCCGGATCGACGCCGCCGCCGATTTCCGGTGCGTCCAGATCGGCCCGCCCGGGCCGACCCCGCCGCCGGGTGCCGACTGCGCCGTCTACGTCCCCACCGCCGAGGACCTGCGCGGTGAACTCCCGGGAACGCTGCTGCCGCTGCTGCTCCGCGGCGGCGTCGACGTCGTCACGACGCTGCCGCCGGGCGACGGACCGCCCGCGGCCGAGATCCACGAGGCCTGCCGCGCGGGCGGGACCGTCTTCCACGCGAGCGGCGGCTTCCAGAGCGCGGTCGCCGCGCGCGTCACCCGCTCGCTGGCCGCGGCGAGCCGGGGCATCCGCCGGATCGAGCTGGTCGAGGAGATCGCGCTGCCCGACGCCGGGGTCCATCCGTGGACGGCGTTGTCCGACACCGGGATCGGGTCGGCCGACCCCGGCGCCGCCGCCGTCGCGGCGGCGCTGGTGAACGGGTACTACGAGGCGGGCCTGCGCGTGCTCGACGCGGCCGCCTTCGGCGGCGTCGCCGCCGACGACCATCCCCTGTCGGTGTCGGTGCGGACCGAGGCGGACGCCGACGGCCGCGTCGAGCACGTCGAGGTCGACCGCGACCTCGGTCCCCAGCTGCGCTACCGCTCCGCCTGGACCCGGCACACCGGGGACCCCGAGCCGCTGCGCTACCGGCTGCGCACCACCACCGCCGAAGCCGCGAGCGAGGCGACCGTGCGGTTCGCGTTCGACGGCGACCTCCACCCGGCCGACCACCTGACCTGCCTCGACGTCCTGACCGCGCTGCGCGCGCTGCCCGGCGTCACCGGGCCGGGGGCCCTGCGCCGCGACCTGGCGATCACCCACCTGAAACCGGACGAGTGGCTGCGGCACGTACCCCCGCCCGGGAGTGCGGACGCAGAACCGGTCGCAGCCCGACCGGTCGACTGACAGTCTGTCCGGTATGGCCGATATTCGCTTGGACGTCACAGATTCCGTCGCCACGATCACCCTCGACCGCCCCGCGCGGCTCAACGCCTACACCCTCGCGATGGGAGCGGAGCTGATCGCGGCGTTCGACACGATCGACGCCGACGACGGGATCCGCGCCGTGGTGCTCACCGGCGCCGGGCGCGCCTTCTGCGCGGGCGCCGACCTGGCGGGCGGCGCGGACACCTTCGCCGCGCCCGACCTCGACGAGACCCCGCGCGACGGTGGCGGGGAGCTCGTGCTGCGCATGTTCGAATGCCGCAAACCCGTCATCGCCGCGATCAACGGGCCCGCGGTCGGCGTCGGCATCACGCTCACCCTGGCCGCCGACTTCCGGCTGGCCGCGGCGGAGGCGAAGATCGGGTTCGTCTTCAACCGGCGCGGGATCGTCCCCGAGTCCTGCTCGAGCTGGTTCCTGCCCCGGCTGGTGCCGATGCAGACCGCGCTGGACTGGGTGTATTCGGGCAGGCTCGTCGAGGCCGCCGAGGCTCACGCCGCCGGCCTGTTCTACGCGGTGCATCCCGCCGAGTCGCTGCTGGCCGAGGCGACGGCCTTCGCACGCGGGCTGACCGAGCACTCCGCGCCGGTGTCGGTGGCGCTGTCGCGCCAGATGTTGTGGCGCGGGCTCGGCGCCGAGCATCCGATGATCATGCACCGGGTGGAGTCGCGCGGCGTCCATCGGCGCGGGCTCAGCGCCGATGCGCGCGAAGGTGTTTCGGCGTTCCTGGAGAAGCGGCCCGCGACGTTCCCCGACAGCGTGGCCGCCGCCTACCCGGACATCTTCGGCGACGACCTGCCGGTTCCCGCGTACCGGGACTGACGGACCGCGTTCCTCGCAACAAAGAGAGAGTTCGCGTTACATTATCTCAATGATGGACTCACGCGACCCGCGCCACGTCGTCGTCATCGGGGGCGGACTGGCCGGCCTGGCCGCCGCGGTCTGGCTGGCGGAGGCGGGCGAGCGGGTGACCCTGCTGGAACGGCGCGGCCGGCTCGGCGGCCGCACGCAGGCGATGCGCGTGGCCGGCGTCGACGACCTCGCCGACAACGGCCAGCACGTGGTCGCCAGCGGCTACCGCAGCCTGTGGCGGTATCTGGACAGCGTCGGCACGCGGGAGCACCTGGAGTTTCCGGGCGCGGGCAGCCTGCGCTGGCCGGGCGGCCGGACGGTCATGCTGCACACCAGGGGTTTCCGCGCATGGCGCACGCTGCTGGGCGCGCACCCCGACGCAGGCCCGCTCGACCGGTTGCGGGCGCTGCGCGCCACCCTGCGCCTGGTGCGCCAGGCCCTCCGGCAGCCCGCCGACCTGGCCGGCCTGACCACCGAGCAGTGGTTCCAGCGGGTCGGGATGCCCGCGAAAGCCCGTGAGGCCCTGTGGGACTGGCTGGCGCTGGGCATCGCCGCCGAACCGGTGGACCGCGAATCGGCCAAGGTGTTCGCCGACGTCCTCGCCACCGGGATCCGGATCGGGATCCGCGACCGCGAGGCCGTCACCATCGGCTATCCCACCGTGGACCTGGACACCCTCTACGTCTCCGGCGCGGAGGAGGTCTTCCGGCGCCACGGCGTCGAGGTCCGCCACCGCGCGGTCGCCCGGCGGATCGTCGTCACCGAGGGCCGGGCCACCGGCGTGCTCCTGGCGGACGGCTCGGTCGTCGCCGCCGACGCGGTGGTGTGCGCGGTGCCGAACTCCGCCATCGGCGGCCTGCTCGACGAGCTGCCCGAACACCCCGAGATCTACGCCGCCGCCGACAAATTGGGCGTCACCCCGATCGTGAGCACGAACCTGTACCTGGACCGGCCGCTGCGGACGAAGTCGGCCATGGAGGCCCTCATCGGCGGCACCGGCGTCATCGACGAGGTCTTCGACCGCCAGCGCATGCACGGACGGACCCCCGACGGCGCCTGGCTGTACTGCCTGACCACCAGCGGCGCCTACACCCAGATCCACAAGAGCAACGAGGAGATCGTCGCCGAACAGATGGCGCTCATCCGCCGCTACTACCCGGAGGCCGCCGACGCCGAGGTCGTCGCCGGGCACGTGGTGAAGATGCCGAAGGCGACCTTCTCCCAGGTCGTCGGCACCGACGACCTGCGACCCGGTCAGCGCACCTCCGTCCCGAACCTCGTCCTGGCCGGCGACTGGACCCGCACCGACTGGTCGGCCACGATGGAGAGCGCCGCCCAGAGCGCCGAGCGCGCCGTCGCCGCCCTGCTGGAACTGCCCACCGGACAGGGGAAGTGATGCCGAGCATCGTGCTGTTCGGTGCGACCGGATACACCGGGCGCCTGACCGCGCAAGCGCTCGTCGCCCGGGGCGCCGCGCCCGTGCTGGCCGGGCGCGACCCGGCCGCGCTGGCCGTACTGGCCGGCGAACTCGGCGGGCTGCCGACCGCCGTCGCCGAGGTCACCGATCCGGCGACGGTGCGGGCGCTGCTGGCACCTGGCGACGTCCTGGTGACCACCGTCGGCCCGTTCCTGCGGTACGGCGCCGCCGCGCTGGCCGCGGCGATCGACGCGGGCGCGCACTACATCGACTCCACCGGCGAAGGCCCGTTCATCCGCGCGGTGTTCGACCGGGATCGGCAGGCCCGTGCCGCCGGGTCGGCGCTGCTGACCGCGTTCGGCTTCGACTACGTCCCGGGCAATCTGGCCGCGGGCCTCGCCCTGCGCGACCTGCCGACGGCGACCCGCGCCGACATCGGCTACTTCATGGACCGGCCCGGCACCAGCGCCGGGACCCGCGCCTCCATGGCCGGGATGCTGTTCGAGCCGGGCTTCGCGCTGCGCGAGGGCAGGATCACCCCGGAGGAGACCGGCGCGCGCGTGCGGTCCTTCCCGGTGGCGGGGGCGGCGCGGAGCGGGGTGTCCATCCCGGCCTCGGAACCCTTCGCGCTGCGCCGGACCCACCCCGGGCTGCGCGAGGTCGACGTCTACCTCGGGTTGCCCGGGGGCGCGGCCCGCGGCCTGCAGGCCGCCGCGCGGCTGGCCGGCCTGGCCGGGAGGGTGCCGCCGCTGCGGCACGGACTCGACGCCGTGCTGGCCCGCACGATCACCGGATCCGGCGGCGGACCGGACGCCCGGTCGCGGTCGCGCACCAGGGGCTGGGCGGTCGCCGAGGTGCGTGACGGCACCGGCGCCACGGCCCGCGCGACGCTGGCCGGCGGCGACCCCTACGACTTCACCGCGAAGATCATGGCCTGGGCGGCGCACACCGCCCTCGACGGCGGCCTGCTCGGGGTGGGCGCGCTCGGTCCGGTCGAGGCGTTCGGGCTGGACGCCCTCGCCGCGGCGGCCCTCGACGCCGGGTGGCGGCGGCACACGGGGACCGAGGCGCCGCGCTGAGTCCCCGTCACAACCCCCGCCGCGCGGGGTGTGTGAGGTCGGGTAGTCCTGCTCCGGTGCGCTGGTGGCGGTCGCCGCCGTCGTCCTACGCTCGGCTGGCCACCTCAGGGTGGACGGTTTCCACACCGTGCCGGGTGCGCGGGCGATCGGGACATGCCCTTCCGGGCCGCCCGCGCACCCGGGCCGTGGCACCGGACGCACACCACCGGTGATCCGGCCGCAATTGTCGATTGCCCCAGTGATCCACCGCCGCGACCGGTCGCCACCACGAAATTCCCCCGGCGGGGGCCCGTGGCGTCCTCCGGGCACGTCCTTTCCGCATCCCTCTGGCTAATCTGGGTGCCGGTGCCGCGCACAGCGAGCTCCCGGTGCGGGCCCGAGGGAAGGACCTGCCGTGCGCTCTCATCAACTCACCATCGGACGGACGTTCGCGCTCGTGGTGGACCACGGCGAGGACCTGCTGTCGTCGCTGAGCCGGTTCTGCCACGACAACGCCGTCCGGGCGGGCTACATCCCGACCTTCGTCGCCAGTTTCAGCGAGGCCGACATCGTGGGCACCTGCCAGCGCCTGGACAACCCGGGCGCCCCGGTCCGCTCGGCGGTGCATCTGCGCAACACCGACGGCGTCGGCGCGGGCACCGTCGCGCTCGACCCCGCCACCGGCGAGGTGCGTCCGCACCTGCACGTGGCCCTCGGCGTCAAGGAGCATTCGGCGACCGCGCACGCCAGTCACCTGTTCAACGCGCGGGTCCAGTTCTCGGCCGAACTGATCGTCGTCGAGGCCGCCGCGCCCTCGTTCCAGCGGGTTCCCGAACCCGGCCTCTACGGGGTGCCGCTGCTCTGGTTCGGGTGAGCGCGACCGCCCGCGAGGGTGGCGGCCCCGGTCCTGGTCACAAGCGGGCGCGCGCCGTCCGCGTGCCGGCGACGAACTTCCCCGCGCTGGCATGTGACTCGTCATGACTCCGGCGTGGCGCGCGGCCGGACCTGCCAGTCTGTCGGGCAACCGGAAGGAGAACCGATGGGCGATCCACAACGCATACTGCCCGGTTTCGCCGACGCCGCCCCCTCGGCCGCTTCGGCGCACACCGCCGCCGAGTTCGACCGGGCGCGGGCGCGGTCCGGGCGCACCGACGAGGCCCTGCTGGCCGAGGGCGTCGGGGTCGACCCCGACTACGCGCGGACGCGGGAGCGTTTCGAGGCGTGGTCGCACGAGCAGATCCACGACGCCGTGCACGGCCCCGCGGGCATGGACGTCGCCCGGCTCCAGGCCGCCCGCCAGGCGTGGTTCGATGCCTACGCGCAGCTGTCGCGGTCGGCGACCTTCCACCTGCTGGGCATCGAGCGCCTGCTGAGCCGGGGCGCGTGGGCGGGCGCCTCCGGCGACGCCGCCCGCGCCGCGTCCACGGCGTTCGGGCGCTCGGCCGACCTCGTCGCGCAGGTGTTCGCCGCCACGGCCGACCGCCTCGACGCGCTGGCCTGGGCCGCCGAGGCCACCCGGCTGGCCGTCCCCGCGCCCGCGGGCACGCCGCCCGCCGACCCCGACGACCCGGCCTCGCACATCCTGCCCGGCCTGCCGAATCCGGCGACCTCGACCGCGGAGCGCGAAGCCGCCGAGCGGGCCCGGCTCGACGCGGTGGCGGCGATGAACAACATCTACAAGCCCGGGTTCCCCCCGAACGGCTCGGGCGTGCCCGCCTTTCCGGCCGTGCCGGCGAGCGGCACGGACCGGCGGGGCGGGACCGCCTCGGCCGCGGCCGCCCTGCCGGGCCGCACCGCCGCGCCGGATTCCCGGCGGCCGACGGCGGCCACGCCCGGATCCGCGGCCCCGACCGAGGACACGGGTGCCGTCGCCTGAGGGGGACCGCGCCTGGACCGTGTCCCCGGACGAGTTCGCCTGGCTGTGGCGGCGGCACACGGGTCTGGACGCCTACACCCACCCCGACCCGCTGCGCATCCGCGAGACCGCCGCCGAGGTCGGCGACCACGACCGGCTGACCGCGGAGATCGCCGCGCGGTACGGCGGCGCCGACGCCGGGCTCGCGGGCGCCGTCGCCGCCCTGGCGGATCCCGACAGCCGCATCCGCTGCTTCGGCGCACCCGGGGCCGGTCCCGCGCTGCGTGTGGTCGGCGCCCGCGCCGGGAACGCGGGCGTCGTGGCGATCCAGCGTGACGCGGCGATCACCCTGGCCGCGCTCCCGCCCGACGCGGTGCCCCACCACGTGGCGCTGGCACTCCCGCCCGCGGCACCGGGCGGCGCGGGCACGCTGCGCGGTGACACCGCCCGCGTCCGTGGCACCGCCGCGCCCGCCTCGTGGCTCGGCGACCGGCGCGGCCGGATCCCGGTCGACGAGCGGATCCGCGACCTGCTCCGCCGACCCCGGCGGGCCGAGGGACATCTCGTCGTCGAGACGCGGCTGCGCGCCGATCGCCGGTCACCGCCGCGCTACCTGAGCTGGATCGACGTCGCCGAGGGCGGCGCGGCCGGTCGCTATCTCGTCGAGGTCGACGAGGCGGTCACCCTCGTCCGGGCCGTCGGCACCGCGCAGCTCGCCGCGTCCCTGCGGTCGTCCACCCCGTTCGCCCGACACCCCGACACCCCGGAGGAGCACCCCCATGACCCCGATCGACTACGGCCTGCGCCACATCGAGGCGTTCGGCCGCGCCGCGCGGGCCGGTGACTTCCACTTCGACCCCGCCGCGGTCGACGAGGTCGTCCGCTCGTACAGCACCATGATCGAGGAACTCGACGAGGTCGCCGCCCGGCTCCGCGACGCCGAGGCCGCCGCCGGCTTCGGCACCGTCCCCTCGGCCGAGGAACTGCGACGCGGCTTCTCGCGCAAGGCGAGCGACGGGCTAGAGGTCGTCGCCCAGCTCGTCGACGGAGCGATGCGTCTGCAGGAGGCGTACCTGCGGGCCGCGCAGCGGTTCGCCGACGCGGACCGGGTCGGCGCCCGCCGGATCGCGCGCGCCACCGCCGCCCTGGACATCACGGACTAGGCTGCTCCCGAGGCGAACGCACGGGAGGAGCGGGGCGATGACGCAATCCCTCGACGACTGGATCGCCGGCGGATCGACGTCGATCCTGCTGGGCCACACGATCTTCCACCGTCAGGACGGTCCGCCCGACGGGGCGCCGGTGACGCTGCTGCACGGCTTCCCGACCTCCTCCTACGACTGGGCCGCGGTCCTGCCGTATCTGACCGGCGCCGGCCTGCGGGTGACGACCCTGGACTTCCTCGGCATGGGCGCGGGCGACAAGCCGCGCGGCCACGACTACCGCCTCACCGAACAGGCCGATCTCACCGAGGCGCTGTGGCGGCGACTCGGGATCGAGCGCACCGCGCTGGTCGCCCACGACTACGGGGTCAGCGTCGCCCAGGAACTGCTGGCAAGGGACCCGTCCCGGATCGTCGCGACGGCCTGGCTCAACGGCGGGCTCTACCCCGATCTGCACCGGCCGGTGCTCATGCAGCGGCTGCTGCACGGGCGGCTCGGCCCGGTGTTCGCGCGGCTCGGCAGCGAGCGCGGGTTCCGCGCGGTGATGGGGCAGATCATGGGGCGCGAGGTCCCCGACGCGGAACTGTCGGCGATGTGGCGCACCATCACCCTGCACGACGGCCGACGGGTCCAGCCCGGCCTGCTGCGCTACATCGACGAGCGGCGGATCCACGCCCGGCGCTGGCAGGACGCGCTCGAGTCCTACTCCGGTCCCACCCTGTTCCTCTGGGGTCCCGCCGACCCGGTCAGCGGCGGCCACGTCCTGCCCCGGCTGCGCGAGCGGCTGCCCGGCGCGGACATCACCGTCCTCGACACCCCGCCCGCCGTCGGGCACTACCCGCAGGTGGAAGCCCCCGACGAGGTCGGCGCGGCGCTGGCGGCCTTCCTCACCTCCTCGCCCACGCGCTGAGCGCGGCGTCAGCGGTCACCGGCGGCCGGGACGGCGTCGTCGACCACCACCCGATCGCCGCCCGCGCGCTTGGCCCGGTACATCGCCGCGTCCGCGGCGCGCAGCAGCCGGTCGGGCGACAGGCGCGGGCAGCGCGGTGACCCGATCCGGTCGCAGGCCGCGACCCCGACGCTCGCCGTCACCGCGACGCCGGTCCGCACCGGTTCGCCGATCACACGGAGCAGCCGTTCGGCCGCGTGCCGCGCGGCCGGGACGGGCAGCGGCAGCGCGACGACGAATTCCTCGCCGCCCGTGCGCGCCACCACCGCGTGCTCGCCCGCGGCGGCCCGCAGTCGCCGCGCGGTCCGCACAAGGACGAGGTCGCCGATGCCGTGCCCCCACGTGTCGTTGACGTTCTTGAACCGGTCGAGATCGACACACAGGACGCACACCGCCGGATGACGGTCCATGAGCCGCGGCAGCCGCAGGTCGAGGCCGCGGCGGTTCAGCAGGTCGGTGAGCGGATCCGTCAGCGATTCCGAGCGCAGCATCCCGGTGAGGATCTGGAAGGCGGGGATCGCGCTCACCACCGAGGCCAGCAGCAGCGCGACCGCCACCGCCAGCCGGATGTCCGCGCCGCCGGTCGCGATCCGCGCCGAGAACACCGCGACCGACAGCAGCGACCACACCGAATGGGCCGCCAGCGCCCGCCCGCTGTGGAAGACGCACAGATAGCTGCCGGTGACCACCAGCAGCAGCGCGCCCATCGCCCCGAACAGGCGGTCCGGCAGCTGCAGGAACTCGACCGTGAACAGCACGTCGGCGCCGGCGATCAGCAGCAGCGACTCGGTCCGGCCCGGCCACGGCAGCAGCCACCAGCGCGCCGCCCACAGCGCGCCCGAGGACACCCCGACGATCGACGCGAGCCCGGGATCGCCGGGCGGCCCCACCGGCGTCCCGGCGATCACCGCGCCCATCACCGCGATCACCGCGCCCGCGAGTCCGACCAGGATCTTCAGCGGGACCAGCGCCGAGCGGGCGGCCAGGGTGTGGACGAGCCAGCCGTAGTCCACCGGGTCCTTCCACCAGGCGCGCAGCGTCCGGACGCCGCTCATCGGCGCGCCCACGATCCCCGCCCCGTCGCCCACCGTCGCCCGTACGCACGCTGCGGAGGGAAGGAACCCCACCAGCTCATCGACAGGAGTGTAGCCGTCGGCGCGCACCGTCGCGGGCGCTATGACGATCGCGATCGCGCGCTCCGCGCCCGGTCGCGTGATCACCGGGTGGGCGACGACGCCGACCGGGCCGACCGCGGGCCCGCGACGACGGTGAGCGCCGCCGCGCTCGCGACGGCGGCCGCCGCGACGGCGATCGTCACCGGCCAGCCGAACCAGTCGACGGCCGCCGCGCCGAACGCCGTGCCGAGGCTGCCGCCGACGAAGTAGACGAGCATGTACGCGCCGTTGAACCGCGCGGGCGCCTCGGGATCGAGCGCCAGGACCGTGCTCTGGTTGGCCACCTGGGCGGCGAACAGTCCCGCGTCGAACAGTGCGAGGCAGACCAGGGTCACCACGGTGTCCGCCAGGCCGAACCCGAGGACCACGGTGGCCGCCCCGGCGAGCGCCAGGCCGAGCAGGATCACCCGGCGGGCGCCGACTCGATCGGTGCAGGAACCCGCGACCCGGGTGGCCGGGATGCCCGCGAGTCCCGCCAGCGCGTACAGGCCGATCCGGTCGGCCGGATACGAGAACGGCGGCGCGGACAGCGCCACGGCGATCCCGGCCCAGACCGCGCAGAACGCGAAGAACCACAGGGCGCCCCGCAGCGCGGCGATCCGCAGCGCCGGGTGCCGGACGAACAGCCCGGGCAGCGAGCGCACGGTCGCCAGATAGTCGGTTCCCGGCCTGCCGGGTGCGTGGGGGAGCAGCGCCGGGCAGCACACCGCCACCAGCCCGCACGCCCCGGCGAACACCAGCAGCATCGCCCGCCAGCCCAGCTCGTCGGCGAGCCCGCCACCGACGATCCGCCCGGCGAGGATGCCCGCCGAGATGCCCGCCGTCACGGTTCCCAGCACGACCGCGCGCCGCCCCGGCGGCGCCAGCCGTCCCGCGACCGACCCGATCCCGGCCCCGACCGTCGAGCACGCGCCGATCACCGCGAGCACCACCCCCAGCGCCGCGACCTCGCCGACCGCGGCGGCGGCCGCGAGCACGACGGCGAGCGCGGCGAACTGCGCGGACAGCACCCGTCCCGGCGGGAACCGGTCGACCAGCGGAACGAGCAGGGCCAGCCCGGCCATGTACCCGACGGACCCGCACGCGAGCGCGACGCCGACGGCCGTCACCCCGGCGCCGAGCGAACCCGCCACCTCCGCGATCGCGGGCTGCAGCGGATAGACGGTCGAGGTGCCGAGACCGGCCGCGAACGACATGAACGCGACGACGGGTCCGGAGAGTCGAGGGGGCGCCACGGCGCCGGGAAGAGTTCGCACCCGACCGACGGTAGGGACGTCGCGGACGCGGTACCGGCGGGAAATCGACACCACCGTCCGCCGGTGTCAACGCCGGTCCCGGTCAACGATTCTGCCGCTCGGGGGCGCCGTCGGGATCGTTAGCGTCCCAGCGCGTGAAAGCATTTCGTACGACACGCACCGTCGCCTCCCTGCTGACCACCGCCCTGGCCGCCCTCGCGTTCGGCGCGACCGCCGCGCTACCGGCCGCGCCCGCGAGCGCGGCCCCCGCCGCGGGCGGACGCATCGTCCTCGAGGGCGCGGTCAACGTCCGCGATCTCGGCGGTTTCCGCACCTACGACGGGGCCACCGTCAAGCCGGGCAAGGTGATCCGCGCCGATGCCCTGTCCACCCTCACCGACGCCGATGTCGCCGTGCTGGCGACCCGGAAGCCGAAATCCGTTGTCGACCTGCGCACCCCGGCGGAGGTGCAGTTCTCCGGCGCCGACCGCCTGCCCGCGGGCGTCCCGCTCGTCGCCCGCCCGGTCGACGACACCGGGCTCTTCGTCCAGATGATGCAGATCATCCAGTCCAAGGATCCGGCCCGGCAGCAGGAGGTCCTCGGCAACGGGGGTGCCGAGCGGATCATGGCCGCCGTCTACACCAGTTTCCTCACCGCCGAATCACGCGCCGCCTTCGGCGCCACCGTGCGCGAGCTCGCGGCCACCGACGGCCCCGTGCTCTATCACTGCACCTCCGGCAAGGACCGCACCGGCTTCCTGACCTACGTGGTGCTGCGCGCGGTCGGCGTGCCCGAGCAGACCGCGCGCCAGGACTACCTGCGCTCCAACGAGTTCCGCGCCGCCGCCGACGCGGCCCTGCGCCGGCAGGTCCAACAGGCCGGGTACATGGCGAACCCGGATCTGCTCATCCCGCTGCAGGAGGTCCGCGACGACTACCTCGACACCGCCGTCGACCAGATCGACCAGCGCTACGGCGGTTTCGGCCGTTTCCTCACCGAGGGCCTGGGAATCGACGGCCCGACCCTGGTGAAACTGCGGAAGAACCTCGTCGGCTGATCCCGGCCCGCGCGGCCTCCTCGGCGGCTTCGACGAGGAGCTCGGCCGCCCGGGACGACCCGGGCGGCCGGGTCGCGCCGGTGCGACCCGACAGCGACAGCGCGGCGACCGCGCCGCGGCGGCCGTCCCGCAGCGGCGCGGCCACGCAGACGACCCCGTCGAGGGACTCCTCGCGATCGACGGCGACCCCGCGATGACACCGGACCCGGTCCAGCTCCCGGTGCAGATCCGCCCGACGGTCGATCGTCCGGTCGGTGAACCTCGGCAGGCGGTCGGGGAGGGCGAGCTCGACGACGCTCGGCGGCAGCGCCGCCAGCAGCGCCTTGCCGACCGCGGTGCAGTGCGCGGGCATCCGGCCGCCGAGCCGCGTCGGGAGGCTGTCGCCGCCGCGGCCGACGGCCTTGTCGATGAGCAGGACCCGGGGCCCGTCGAGCACCGCGAGGTGCGCGATCATCCCGGTGCGCCCGCACAGTTCGTGCAGCAGGGGGCCGAGCGCGTCGCGGATCTCGTTGTGCTCGATGGCGAGTCCGCCCAGCTCGAGGGCGCGGGTGCCGAGCCGGTAGCCGCCGGGGGCGTGCGCCAGCCAGCGCAACCGGATCATCTGATCGATGATGCGATGCGCGCTCGAGCGGGGCAGGCCGGTGCGTTCGGCCACATCGAGCAGCGTGCGTACCGGCGCGGGCCCGTCGAAGGTGTCCAGGATCAGGGTCATCCGCTCGATCATCGAGACGGGGATGGCGCCGGTGCGGGACACCGGCCGGGTCGTGACGCGCCCGTGGACCGTCATGGATCACCTCGCTGCTGTGCGCCGTCGTTCTCGGCACCAACCCTGCCGCCGCGGCGGGCCGGGGGAATCCCGGAAACTACGGAGACCGCCGCCGGGCGCTACGGATCTCGCGGCGCGGTCACACGGACCGGCCGGTCGCCCACGCGGCGATCTGGGTGCGCGAGGTGAAGCCCAGCTTGGTGAGGATGTGGTCGACGTGGCTCTCCGCGGTGCGGACCGAGATCACCAGTTCCCGCGCGATCCGGCGATTGGGGTAGCCCTGGGCGATCAGGCGCGCGACGTCGCGTTCGCGGCGGGTGAGCAACTCGGGTCCGGCGTCGATGGCGGCGGCCGCCGGGGGCGCGCCCATGGCGAAGTCGACGGCGTCCTCCACGCCGAGCGCGGCGCCCGCGTCGAAGCACTCGGTGAACCGCGGCTCGCCGAGCTCGGCCGCGACCCGGTCGCGGACCCGGCGGCCGATGAGCTGGGTCATCGCGTGCGCCAACCGCTGCGAGCTGCCCCGCCGCACGGCCGACGCCGCGCCCATGAGCCGCGCCGCGCGCTCGCCGTCGCCGTCGGCGGCCGCCGCCCAGGCCAGGCCGTCGACGCTGGTCGCGATCCAGGCGCACCGGTCGAACAGCCGGAACAACTCGATCGACCGGCGCAGCGCGGCGACCGCGCCGGGCAGGTCGCCCGCGCGGTGGCGCTGGGTGCCGACCGCCCAGTGCGCCAGACCGCCGAGCAGGTGCGAGCCGTGGTCGGTGGCCGCCGACATCAGCCGCTCGGCCAGCGCGCCGGCGAGCGGGTCGTCGATGGCCTGGGCGCACACGGCGGCGAAGGCCAGGCTCTCCATCTCCACCCGGGGGTGGGCGCAGGCGCCCGCGCGCTGCGCCACCGCCACCGCGATGTCGAGGGCTTCGCGGGGATCGCCGCCGCCGAAGACCAGCACGGCCCGCGCCATCTCCGCCTCGGCCCGCACCCGTTCCGACCCGCGTTCGGCGGCGATCTCCGCACTCGCCCAGGCGAATTCCGCCGCGGCGTCGGTCTCGGAGAGCATGGCCGCGATCACCGAGCACGCCGCCAGCGCCCTGGCCCGGTCGACGGTGCGCTCGGCGTTCGCGGCCAGCGCCTCCCGCAGCCAGCGGTAGCCCTCGAGCAGCAGGTGGCAGTGCTCCCAGAACGGCCACAGCTCGGTCGCGATCCCCAGCGCGCGCCGGGCACCGGCGGGATCGTCGAGGCCGAACTGCAGGGCGGCGCGCAGGTTGGCGTGTTCGCGCGCGACCTCGGCGAACCAGCGCGTGTCGGCGGCGCTCCAGTAGTCGGTGCGCCCGCGGCGCGCGAGCCGGTAGAAGTACTCGCGGTGGCGGACGCGCACGGCGTAGTCGTCGCCGCGCTCCCGGAGCCGGTCGGCCGCGAACTGGCGCAGGGGTTCGAGCATGGTGTACCGGCCGGTGCCGTCGGCGCCGGGACCGTAGGCCAGCACGGACTTGTCGACGAGACCGCTCAGCGCCGCGAGCAGGGTCTGCGGTGCGCCGACCCTGCACACGGCTTCGGCGGCGTCGAGACCCACCCCGCCCGCGAAGACCGACAGCTGCTCCCACAGGCGTTGCTCGTCGTGGGTGCACAGGTCGTAGCTCCAGCGGATCGCCGAGGCCAGGGTCTGCTGGCGCGCGGGCGCGGCCCGCAACCCGCCGGTGAGCAGGCCGAGGGCGTCGTCGAGACGGGCGAGCACCTGCTCGGGGGTGAACATCCGCAACCGCAGCGCCGCCAGTTCCACCGCGAGCGGGATCCCGTCGAGCCTGCGGCAGATCATGGCCAGGGTCGCCGGGTCGGCGGCGCTGCGCGCGAAGGCCGGGTCCGCGGCGGTGGCGCGATCGACGAGCAGCCGCACGGCAGGCCCGTCGGGGTCGGGATGGCCGGGACCGGGCACCGGCAGCGGGGCCACCGGCAGCACCTGCTCGCCGGGCACGCCGAGCGGCTCGCGGCTCGTCGCCAGGATCCGCAGCCCGGTCGTCGCGGGCACGACCCGGTCGACGAACGCGGCGCACGCGCCGATCAGGTGCTCGCAGTTGTCCAGGATCAGCAGCAGATCGGTGTCTGCCAGGTGCGCGGTGAGCGCGGTCAGCGGGTCGCTCGTGTCGTCGCGCAGCCCGAGTTCGCGGGCCACCGTCGAGACGACCAGGTCCGGATCGCCGACGTGGGCCAGCTCGACCAGCCACACCCCGCCGGGGAACGCCCGCCGGGCGACCGCGCCGACGCGCCTGCCCAGCCGCGTCTTCCCGACGCCACCGGGCCCGGTCAGGGTCAGCAGGCGGGTGCCGCCGAGCAGCTTCCTCGCCGCCGCGACATCGTCGTCGCGGCCGATGAAGCTGGTCACCTCCGCCGGGAGGTTTCCCGGTTCACGCCTGCCCACGCCGGCTACTGTCGCACGCGCGCCCGCCCGGTGCGGGCGGATCGGGTCCCCCGCTTCCCGCCTCGTGGGCAGGGCCTGCGACCGTCCCGGTTCGACCCGGCAGTGGACGGCCGCCGACGACGAACGCGCCGGAGGAATGCGACCCGGCGCCCGTCGCCGGTCGTCAGTCGCTCTCGGCGGCCCGCTTGATCCCTTCGACGTGGCTCGCCCACATGCCGCGCGCGTGCTCGGCCGCCGGCTCGTCGGCGTTGTTGTCCTGGCTCAGCGAGAGCCGGGTGCCCGCGCCGCGCGGGGTCAGCGCGTAGGTGAGGGTGTGATAGTTCTCCGGCAGGTCCGGCGCGCCGCTCAGCGGACTGTAATGGGTGAGTTCCAGCAACCGGCCCGGCCGCACCGTCACGATCCGCCCGCGGTCCTCGTACCGTCTGCCCTGGAATTCGCCGCGCCACGTGATCGGGCTGCCCGGCCGCCAGTCGGTCTCGACCGCGGCGCCGAACATGAACTCCCGGATGTGCGCCGGATCGGTCAGCACCGCCCACACCCGCTCCGGCGGCGCCTCGACATCGATCTCGACGGTGGCAACGAATCCGGTCATCGCACTCAACTCCTTCGGATCGGCTACCGCGAGCCTACGAGCCGGGACACCCGCCGGTCTTGGACAAAGACGCCATCATCCGGGGGCGGGGCGGCGGCCGGTGGCGGGTTTGGTCCAGAATGTGAAGATGGACGGTGGACCTGAGACGATATCCGGGGTGGTGGTGACTGTGCGGACGACGGCAGTCACGACGCCTGTTCGCGCCTAGTCCGATGTCGCACCGACGAGGGCCGGGGACAGGGTCGTGACGGAGTTCGAGGACAACCGATTCGACGCGGTCGAGCGGCTGCGCCGCAAGTGGGAGGCGATCAAAGCGGCCGAGCAGGACTCCGGAACGCCCGAGACCGGTCCGTCGAACGTGGTGCGGCTACCGCGCCCGCCGCGGCGCGTCGGAGGGGAGGCCGCCGGGCCGGGGCCCCGGCCGGGGCCGCCCGATGCCGTCGTCGATCCGGCCCCCACCCGCCCGGTGACCCGGGCCGAGCTGCAGGCCGAGACCGGGACGTGGCAGGCCGACGAGGCCACCCCGCCCGCGGACCCGCCGCCCGCCCGGGAGAACAAGGTCCTCGATTTCGATCCGTCGCGCCGGAAGCGCGCCGGCGGAGAGGGTGCGCGCGGGGGCCGCCCGAGGATCGCGCCCCGGCGCGTCGGCTCCGGCGAGAAGGAGCGGGGCGGGGACACCGACCCGACGCCGCCGGACCGGACCGGCCGTTAGCGGTCCGCCCGCCGGGTGACCGGCTACCGCGCGGCCGAGACCGGTGTGAGCAGGTGCGTGCCGCGCAGGCCCTTGAGGGTCACGTCGCGGCCGGTCCCGAACGCGAACTCGGGATCGCCGACGAGCGCGTCGAGGACCGGCTCGCTGACCAGCACCTCGCCGCCGTCGGCCTGGGCGGTGACCCGCGCGGCCATGGCGACGTTGCGTCCGAACAGGTCGTCGCCGCGCCGGACCGAGCTGCCCTGGTGGATGCCGATGCGGACCCGGAAGGCGGTCCCGCGCCCGGCCGCGGCGTCCTTGTCCAGCGCCGTCTGGATCGCCAGCCCGCAGCCGACGGCCCGGTCCGGCGCGGCGAAGGCGATCATGTAGCCGTCGCCCTGGTTCTTGACGACGTGCCCGCCGTGCTCGCGCACGCAGCGTTCGACGAGCCGGTGGTGGCGGTCGAGCAGCCTGACCCAGGCGCGATCGCCGAGTTCCTCGTTCAGCGCGGTCGACTGCTCGATGTCGGAGAACATGATCACGACGTTGCCGTCGGGCGCGAGCCGGGCCAGGTCGGGGCGCTCGACCTGCGCCCAGCCGGCCAGGTCCTCGATGGAGGTGCGGACCGCGCCGCGGAAACCCTTGGCGCGCACCAGGTCGGCGGCCTGCCATGCGGTGCGCACGGCCTCGCGGCCGCCGACGACCAGCCGTTGCGTCGTCGTGGGTCGCGGCCGGCGGGACCGTGCGCGGCGGCTGCGGGCCAGCAGCACCGACAGCGTGACCACGGCGGCGGCCTCGCCCGCGGCGAGGATCGCCAGCAGGGTGATGACGACAGCGGTCATCGGCCGCGACCGGCCGGTGCGCCGTGGGTGATCGGACCGTTCGGCGGCGGTGCGCCCGTGCTGCTCACGGCAGAATGGTACACATCCGTTCACTGAAAACTCCACCGGTCGCCCCCGGGCCCGCCGTCAGGCCCGTGACATCGTTCGTCGGCGCGTGTTCGCGCTGTAACCGGCCGCCTGTGCCCGCCTGTACTGGGATTATCGTCTCCGGCGTCCGCTGGTTCGGGCGCGTCGGCCGCCGGGTGAGGTGTCCGACGGTTGTGTATCCGGGCCGATCCGGGTCAGAATTCGGTGTACAGGTGAAGCTCCTCTGTGTCCGTCGTGGTGCACCACGCGGAAAGCGCGTGCGCCTCGCGTCGGCAGCCCGGACGGCGGCGGGCACGGGGAGCGCGGTGACCCGAAGTAGGAGACAGCGCATGACCGACAGCGTCCTCCCGACCCGGATCGCGACGGTGGCAGGCAGGCCGGTGACCGAATGCCTCCCCGCCGCGTCGGTGATCTCGGGCCGCGTCATGAGCCGATTCGTCGTCGGCAGCGACCTCCCCGGCCGGATCCCGCTCGCGGTCCTGCGCCGCGACGTCACCGCGATGGTGACCGCCTGCCTCGACCTGCTCGCCCGGCTGCTGCGCGGCGACGCGGCCGCCGAACCGCTCGCCGACCTGGCCGCGGGTGTCATGGAATGGGCACACGCGGGCGTCCCCGTCGACACGCTGCACCGGGTGGTCCGCGAGAGCCTGGGCATGGCGTTCGAACACTGTGCGGCGCAGGCGGAGACGGACCGGGACCGGGCGGTCGTCGCGGCGGCGGCGTCCTCGTTCGTGGAGTTGTCTCTGCGGCTGGCGCCGGTGATCTCGCGTGCCTACCTCAGCGAGGTGCGGGTGACGTCCGGCGACGTCACCGACGCGGTGGCCGATGCCCTGGTGACCGGAACGGCGGTGGCGGC
Source organism: Nocardia thailandica NBRC 100428 (assembly GCF_000308795.1). Classification (GTDB taxonomy): domain Bacteria; phylum Actinomycetota; class Actinomycetes; order Mycobacteriales; family Mycobacteriaceae; genus Nocardia; species Nocardia thailandica. Next base: position 23,987 of record NZ_BAGK01000305.1, read on the forward strand.
CACGGCCCGGGCACGCGGGGTGCGGCTCGCCGCGAGCTACCTGGTCTTCGTGCTCGACCTCGCGCCCGGCGAGGAGGAGCCCGACCCCCACCCGGACCGGCGGATCGCCGCGGACCGCACGGCCCGCCGGGTGCGGGCCGAGGTGCTGCGCGCGTGCGGCGACCGTGTGCTGATGCGGCTGGACGGCGACGGCGGGGTCCTGCTCGTCGACCGGGACCACTTCGATCCCGCCGGGGCCGAGGAATTCGTCGACCGGCTGACGGCGGCGGCGCGGACCGGGATCCGCGCGACCTTCGTCCACGCCGACGTCGAGGGCGTGCCCGAGGCCGTCGAACGCGGAAAGGCGGTGCTCGAGATCATGCGGCGGCTGCGCCTGGTCGGGCTGCAACGGTTCGAGGAACTGTCGCTGGAATACCAGCTGACCCGCCCCGGGACGGCGGCCCGGCACCTGGCCGCGCTGCTGGACCCCCTCGACGCGCATCCGGTCCTGCTCGACACCCTCGCCGCCCACCTCGCGTCCCGCGCCACCCGCCTGAGCACCGCGCGGGCGCTGCACGTCCACCCCAACACCATCGACTACCGGCTGAACAGGATCGCCGAGATCACCGGGCTCGATCCCCTGCGCGCCGACGGCCTCTGGCGCATCCGCTCGGCGCTGGTCGCCCGCCGGATCGGCGTCGAGCCGCGCGAGCCGGACGAGGACACCGACACCCCGACCGCGGCGGCCTGCTGACGGGAGGCCCGTAGAGACACGGCGAACACCCCGAATTCACCCGCAACGGGTGATGCCCGCCGCGCGCCGGACTGCGAACCTGCGTCATCCGACCCGGTGGCCGGTTCCGCGGGAACCGGCCTGGAACACGCGAGGTGAGGGATGGCCGGTCGACCGCCGCCGCAGCGGGGTGCCGTGGACGAGGAGGGGCCCGTGTCCGGGGCGGGCGGATCGCGCCGCTGGATCTCGCTGGCCGCGACCTGCACCGCCGCCGGCCTCGTGTGGCTGGCGTTCGCGGACTTCGGCGTCGCGACGCCGACGATCGCCGACGAGATGCACGCCGACGCGGGCGGGTTGCAGTGGGCCAACAACGCTTTCAGTCTCGCGGCGGGCGCGCTGGTGATCGCGGCGGGCAAGTTCGGCGACATCTTCGGCCAGCGGCGCGTGCTGCAGGTGGGGGTCGTGCTGTTCGCGGCGTGTTCGGTGATCGCGGCCCTCGCCCCCGGCGTGCCCGCCCTCATCGCCGGGCGCGGCCTGATGGGGGTCGGGGCGGCGCTGATCCTGCCCGCGACGCTGGCGCTGATTCCCGCGCAGTTCTCCGGTCGCGCGCAACTCGCCGCCTTCGGGGTGTGGCAGGCGGTCGCCTGGGGCGGGCAGGCGCTGGCCCCGGCCATCGGCGGCCTCCTCACCGACGGGCCGGGGTGGCAGTGGCTGTTCTGGGTCAACGTGCCGCTCGCGGCGGCGGCGTTCGTGGTCATCCGGCTGGTGACCCCGGAGTCGGTGGTGGCGGGGGCGGACCGGCGGATCGACTGGGCGGGCCTGGCGGCGATCGGCCTCGCCGTGTTCGCCCTGCTCTACGCGCTCACCGACGGGCCGACGGTCGGCTGGACGAACCCACTGGTCATCGGGTTGTTCGTGGCGGCGCTGCTGCTCGCGCTGGTCTGGGTGACGATCGAGCGGACGGTCGCGGTGCCGCTGGTCGACCTGTCGCTGTTCCGGCTGCGCGCCTACGACGGCGCCCTGACGGCCAACCTGACCATGAACCTCGGCTATGCCGGCATGAGCTACCTGCTCGTGCTGTGGTTGCAGAACGCCCGTGGTTTCAGCGCGGTGACCGCGGGCCTGCTGTTGCTGCCGACCACGCTCGGCATCTTCGCGCTGATCCCCGTCGGCGGGCGGCTCGACAGCCGGTGGGGTGGCCGGGCCCCGGTGGTGATCGGATTGCTGGTGCTCGCCGCGGGCCTGGCGGTGCTCGGCCCGCTGCACGCCGACACCTCGATGTGGCAGCTCGCGGCGGCGCTGGTCGTCATCGGCTGCGGCCTCGGCCTGCTGTCGACGCCCGTGTCGAACACGGCCGTCGGCACGGTGCCGTCCGCGCTGTCCGGCACGGCCGCCGGGGTGTTCAAGATGTCGAGCATGGTGGGCGGCGCGGTCGGCGTCGCCCTGCTCAGCGCCATCACCCGTGGCCTGACCATCGCCGACTCCGATCGGGCCGTGCGGGACGCGGGCCTGACCTCCGACGAGGTGGACCAGGCCCGCGCGGCGCTGGTCAACTCGGCGTCCTATGCCGATGCCCTGCACCGCCTGCCCGCCGACCTGCAGCGCATGGTGACCGACGCCGTGGTGATCGCCTTCTCGCACGGACTCGGCGCAACGATGGTGATCACCGCCGTGCTGACCGTGGCGGCCGCCGGTCTCGTGCTCCGGGTGTGGCCTCGGCCCGCTACCGGACGTCACGGCCGGTGAAGTCGAAGGGGCCGCCATCGATGCCCCAGGAGATGACGCGTTCGGGGTGGATCCGGATGACCGCGCGTTCCTGGGGCGGGAACGGCGGCTCCTCGTCCGTGAGCGCCTCGGCGGTGCCGCGCACCTCGATCCCGCGGATCACGTACGGCTCCAGCGAGACCTGCTGATCGATCACGAACGAGACCCGGCTGCCCGCCTCGACGTTGCGGTACTTGCGGGAGGCCCGCATCCGCATCCCGCCGATGTCGATGGTGCCGTCGGGGTTGACCCGATAGTTGGCCGGGTTGTTCTGCACGATGCCGTCGGGTGACACGGTGGCCAGCCTGCCGAGGCCGGCTTCGGCGAGGAATCGCTGTTCGTTGTCGGTGAAGGTCATGGGGGATTCTCCTGGGTCGATTCGGTGGTGGTTCAGAGCAGGACGAGGGCGGCGCACAGGCCCGCGACGGCGACGAACTGCAGGGTGACGCGGTAGATCAGGATGCTGTCCCACGCGTCCTGCAGTGCCCGGGCGTCGGCGGGGACGACGCCGCTCAGCGCGGCGGCGGTCTGGCGGGCGTTGATCGGCTTGGCGATGCGGACGTAGAAGCCGAGCCAGGTCAGCAGTGCGGCGACCGAGATGCCCGCCGCCACCGCCGCGCCCGCCTGCCCGGCGACCAGCGCGATCACCAGCGTCAGCACGGCGGTGACGACGCCGCCCACGCCGACGATCGGCATGCGCCGGTCCCCGTAGTAGTGGCCCCAGCCCGCGCTCAGGGTGACCGTCGCGTCGTCGAGCTTGCGGTAGACGGACCGGGTGATCACGGCCGCGCAGACGTCGGTGCCGTAGACGACGGCGTTGCTGAGGACAGCGGCGATGGCGACGATCTGGCCGGTGACGATGAGCATGTCGGCTCTCCCTTTTTCCGAGTCCTAGCGTCGCTAGGAACTGGAGCAAAGGTAGCACCGTCGCGCTAGCTTGTCTAGCGACGCTAGATTTTCTTGCCGGTCGTACGGCGCCCCGAGAGCGCAAGCGGCGCAGGCGGGTTGCGGTCGGTCCGCCTCGGCCGGAGACCCGCCCGGCGGCGTGCCCCGGCGATCGGGCCGGGATTGGGTAGCGTGGCGACCGTGCCCGGGGGTACAGCACAGGCGTGGATGCCGGTGGCCGTCCCGAGGAGGACGGCCGCGTAGGTCGATGGAGTCGATGTCCCACAGACGAGAGGCCGTCCGATGCGCGCGCGGATCAGTTTGACCATCGATGGAGACCCGCGGGAGGTGGAGGTCGACACCCGCGCCACCGTCCTGGACGTCCTGCGCGAGCAGCTGGGTGTCACCAGTCCCAAGAAGGGTTGCGATCACGGCCAGTGCGGCGCCTGCACGGTCCTGCTCGACGGGCGTCGCGCGCTGATCTGCCTCGCCCTCGCGGTCGCCTGCGACGGCGCGACGATCGTCACCGCGGACGGGCTCGCCGAGGGCGACGAGCTGCACCCGGTGCAGCGGGCCTTCCTCGACCAGGACGGTTTCCAGTGCGGCTACTGCACGCCGGGCCAGATCTGCTCGGCGGTCGGCATGCTCGCCGAGGCCGCCGCGGGCGCGCCGAGCCACGTGACCGGCGACCCGGACTCGCCGATCGAGCTGGACGACGAGGAGATCCGGGAACGCATGAGCGGCAACCTGTGTCGCTGCGGGGCGTATCCGAACATCGTGGCCGCGATCCGGCAGGTGCGGCCGTGAGGGAATTCGCCTACGAACGCGCCACCGACGCCGCCGAGGCGGTCGCCGCCGTCCACGCCGATCCCGAGGCCGTGTTCCTCGGCGCCGGAACCAATCTCGTCGACCATCTCAAGCTCGGGATCGCCGCGCCCGCCCGGCTGGTCGACGTGGCGGGCCTGCCGCTCGGCGAGGTGACCGAGCTGCCCGGCGGCGGGCTGCGGATCGGCTCGGCCGTGCGCAACGCCGACCTCGCCGCGCATCCGCTCGTCCGCACCCGCTACCCGGTGCTGTCGCAGGCGCTGCTGGCCGGCGCGTCGGCCCAGATCCGCAACGTGGCGACCACGGCGGGCAACCTGCTGCAACGCACCCGCTGCCCCTACTTCCAGGACCCGACGGTGCCGTGCAACAAGCGGACACCGGGCACGGGCTGCTCGGCCATCGGCGGGCACGACCGCGACCATGCCGTCCTCGGCGCCTCGGCGGCGTGCATCGCCACCCATCCCTCCGACATGGCCGTCGCCCTCGCCGCGCTGGACGCCGTCGTCCGGGTCCTCGGCCCGGACGGCGAACGGACCGTCCCGCTGGTCGATCTGCACCGGCTGCCCGGCGACACGCCCGAACGCGACACCGTCCTCGGCCACGGCGACCTGATCACGGCCGTCGACCTGCCCGCCCCCGAACCGTCCGCCGTGTCGGCCTACCGGAAGGTGCGCGACCGCGCCTCCTATGCCTTCGCCCTGGTCTCGGTGGCGGCCGTGGCGCGGATCGGCGACGGGGTCGTGCGCGAGGCGCGCATCGCCCTCGGCGGGGTCGCCCACAAACCGTGGCGGGCCTCCGCCGCCGAGGCGGCCCTGCGCGGCGCGCCCGCGACCCCGGCGTCCTTCGGCGCCGCCGCGGACGCCGAACTCGCCGCCGCGCGTCCCCAGGGGCACAACGCGTTCAAGATCCCGCTGGCCCGGTCCGTCCTCGTCGCCACCCTCGGCGGCCTGGCCGAGAAGGAGACGTGATGGAGCCCTTGCGTTTTCGGTCCGTCGGCACCTCGCCGACCCGCATCGACGGCCCGGCCAAGCTGCGTGGGCGCGCGCCCTACGCGCTCGAACACCCGCAGCCGGACCCGTTGCACGCCTTCCCGATCCAGGCCACCATCGCGCGCGGCCGCGTCCGGGAGATCGACACCGCCGAGGCCGAGGGGATGGCGGGCGTCGTCCTGGTCCTGACCCGCCGCAACGCGCCGCGGCTGGCCCGCGACGACGACGCGGAGCTGTTCATCCTGCAGGACGACGAGGTCGCCTTCCGCGGGCAGCTGATCGGGGCGGTCGTCGCCACCGGGCCCGAGGTGGCGCGCGAGGCCGCGGCGCGGGTGCGGGTGACCTACGACGAGGTCCCCGCCGACCTCGTCCTCGATCCCGGCCGTGACGACCTCTACACCCCCGACGGCCTCGACGGCGGCTTCGACTCCGACACGAGCCAGGGCGACGTCGAGGCCGCCCTGGCCGCCGCGCCGGTGACCGTCGACCGGACCTACTCGACGCCCATGGTCCACAACAACCCCATGGAGCCCCACGCCACCGTCGCCCACTGGACCGGCGGCGCGCTGACGCTGTTCGACTCCACCCAGGGTCCGCACGTGGTGCGCTCGACCATCGCCCCGCTCTTCGGCCTCGAGCCCGACCAGGTGCGCGTCGTGGCGCCCTATGTCGGCGGCGGATTCGGCTCCAAGGGCGAACCCCACGCGCACATCGTGCTCGCGGCGATGGCGGCGAAGCTGGTGGGGGAGCGGCCGGTGAAACTGCCGCTGACCCGGCAGCAGCTGTTCTCCCTGGCCGGCTACCGCACCCCGACCATCCAGCGCGTCCGGCTCGGCGCCCGGCCGGACGGCACCCTGACCGCCCTCGCCCACGACGTGGCCGAACAGGTCTCCACCGTCAAGGAATACGCCGAGCAGACCGCGGTCTCCTCCCGCGTCATGTACGCCGCGCCCCACCGGTCGACCTCGCACCGCCTGGCCGCCCTCGACGTCCCGGTCTCGTCGTGGATGCGGGCGCCGGGACACTGCCCCGGCATGTTCGCCGGCGAGACCGCGATGGACGAACTCGCCGTCGCGCTGGGCATGGACCCCCTCGAGCTGCGCCTGCGCAACGAGCCCGAGGTCGACCCCGAGTCCGGCCTGCCCTTCTCCAGCCGCGGGCTGCTCGCGTGCCTGCGGGCGGGCGCCGAACGCTTCGGCTGGGCGGGCCGGGACCCCGCGCCCCGGACGCGGCGAGAAGGCCGCTGGCTCATCGGTTCCGGCGTCGCCGCCGCGACCTATCCCGCCCAGGTGTCGCCCGGCAACAGCGCCCGCGTGCGTCGCACGGGCGACCGGTACGAGGTCGCCATCGACGCCACCGACATCGGCACCGGCACCTGGACCACGCTCGGCCAGATCGCCGCCGACGCGCTGGCGGTCGATCCGCGCGAGATCGACCTGCGCATCGGTGACTCCGCGCTGCCCGCGGGCACCGTGGCGGGCGGCTCGACGGGCATGGCGTCGTGGGGTTCGGCGGTGGTCGCCGCCGCCCGCGCGTTCCGCGAACGGCACGGCGCCGACCCGGCCGACGGCGCCGAGATCACCGTGAGCCCGGAACCGGATCCGGATCGGGAGAAGTTCTCCACCCACGCGTTCGGCGCGCACTTCGCCGAGGTGCGCGTCGACGTCGACACCGCCGAGATCCGCGTGCCGCGGATGGTCGGCGTCTTCGCCGTCGGCCGCGTCATCAATCCCCGCACGGCCCGTTCGCAGTTCATCGGCGGCATCACGATGGGCATCGGCATGGCACTGCTGGAGGAGAGCGTGTTCGACACCCGCCTCGGCCAGGTCGTCAACCACGACCTGGCCGGCTACCACATCCCGGTCAACGCCGACATCGGCGAGATCGACGTGTCCTGGATCGAGGAACACGATCCGCACGTGAACGCGCTGGGCAGCAAGGGAATCGGCGAGATCGGCATCGTCGGCTCGGCGGCGGCCGTCGGCAACGCCGTGCATCACGCGACCGGCGTGCGGGTCCGCGACCTCCCCATCCACCTCGAGGACCTGCTCGGCAAGCTCTAGGCAGTGTCTCCAGATGGTCGGAGCCATTCGATGATCGGTGCCAGGAGAAGCCCGGCGCCGTAGGCCAGGGGCGAGTTGTCGTACCTGGTAGCGCTGGCGCGCCACTGCTCGATCCTGATGACGGCGCGTTCGACCACATCCGCCGTCGACCTCTGCGGCTCAGGGAACGGCGGTGAACAGCTCGTAGCTGTGGCCGTCGGGGGCGTGCACATAAACCCCGCGCCCACCGGCCACGTGGTTGATCTGCCGGTCCCACCCGCGTTCGGGGCCGGAGCCGTACTCCACGGCAGTCCACTTCGCCAGCCGTCCCAGTACGGCATCGAAGGTGTCGTCGTCGACGAGGAAGGCGTAGTGACCGGGCTCGACCCGCCCGCGGTCGTCGAAGTCGAGTGTCAGATCGTCGTTGACCTGCACGGGCACGAACGGTCCGCTCGGAGCGGAAACCGTCAGCCCCGTCAGTTCGGCGAAAAACGTTGCCGCGGCGTACTTGTCGGTTGCCGGGACGATCGTGTGATTGAGAACGATGGACATCGCCACCTCCTGTATTGCGGACCCCGAATGAACCATTTGCGTGCGATACGCATACAAATATAGGTGCGTATCGCATACAATGTCGAGTGTGAGTACGGGTGACGCTCGAAACACCGCAGCCGACGGTGGCACGGCCCTGTTCCGGCTGGTCCGCTTCTGGTCGCGCCGCTGGAGCAATCAGGCATTCACGCGAGCTACCCGGGAACCGGACGCGGAGCGGCGGCGCGTGCAGCACATCCAGGTCGTCGAAGCCGTCGCCGCGCTACGAGCGAACGAGGAAGCGGCGGTCACCGATGTCGCCGAGCAGCTCGGTCTCGACCACTCCGGCGCCAGCCGCATGGTGCGGGACGCCGTCGCGGCCGGATACCTCGCCCGTAGCGATTCCACTCGCGACCGCCGCCGGGCCGTTGTTCGACTCACCGACAGCGGACACGAGTTGCTGGCCGCATCCCACGACTGGCAACGCCGCTGCTTCGAGCAGCTCACCGCGGAGTGGAACGAACACGACCGCCACCGATTCGCCTGCTACCTACAACGCCTCGCCGACGAGACGATCCTGTGAATCGAGCGCGCGAATCTATCAGGAGAACTGCCGGGACGCGACCGGGCCCCACCCGCGTGCGCGGATGGGGCCCGGGGCGTGCGACGTCGTCAGACGCGATCGTCGCGCTCGTGCAGGCGTTCCCGGTTGCGGTGCAGCTCGGCCTTCGCGCGCTCGCGCTCGGCGGCCGCCTCGTGCTCGGCCGCGGACAGCTCCGATTCGCCCTTGGCGTCCTGGGCCGCGCCCTCGGCCCCGAGCCGGTCGTTGCCGACCACACGGCCGACGGTCTCCTTGATCTTGCCCTTGGCGCTCTCGATGATTCCTTCGGCGCCTTCGGTGACGGTCTTGGACTTGTCGGTCATCATTCACCTCGATCGTTGTCGGAAACCTCGACAGGTCAGGATCTACCCGGCCTCCCGGAGGCGAAACGATCGCTGTGGCGCGGAACACGTCCCGGCGGCCGCTTCACCGGAAGGCGCTCGGCGGCAACGACTTCGGCTCCGGGGCCGAGCCGTCGCGGGACGAGGCGGGCGGCGCTGTCGCGGTCGCCGTCGGGGAAGTGGACGAAAGGGCGGCGGCCGAGCGCGTTTCCGAAGGCCGCGGCCGGGGTCGCCCGGTGGCCGGTTGAGAGAACGTCCCACTGAGCGCGCAGTGGCTCGCCGGGAGACCGCGCGGTATGCGAGCATGCCGCGATGGCTGGTGGAACCGATACCTGGCCGGTCGTCGACCTGGCCGACCTGCTCGACGCCCTCGATCTCGACGAGGCCGGGCCCGGACGATTCCGGGCGCGCAACGTGACCTCGACCCTGCCGACCACCCTCGGCAGCCAGACCCTGGCGCAGGCGGTGATCGCGGCCGAACGCACGGTGCCGCACATGGCGGTGCAGTCGCTGCACGGGGTGTTCCCGCGCGGCGGCTATGCCGAGCGCGGGGTCGAGGTGGATGTCGAGGTCGTCCAGTCCGGGCGCGCCCTGGCCACGGCGCAGGTCTCGTTCCGGCAGGACGGGCGCGAACATGCCCGGGTGCTGGCCATGCTCAGCGTCGAGGAGCCGGACTTCCTCGACCACCACGCCGCGCCGCCCGCCGACGTGCCCGGGCCCGGCGACTGCGCCGAACTGCCGTGCGCGCTGCTGCCCTGGGAGGTCCGCACGCCCGGCGGCGCGGCCGCCCTGGCGCCCGACCTCGCGGGCCCGCCGTCGCTGGACGTGTGGATGCGCTGCGACAAGGCGCCCGATGCGCCCGTCTACTCGCGGGCCCTGCTGGCCCACGGCAGCGAGGGATTCCTGGGGCCGGTCGCCCTGCGCCCGTATCCGCGCGCCGAGATCGACGCGCGTGGCGGCCGGGGGCGATCGGCGATGCTGGCCCAGACCGTCACCTTCCACCGCCCCTTCTCCGTGCACGACTGGCTGCTCATGCGCTGCGAGAGCCCCTTCGCGGGCGCGGGCCGCATGTTCGGCCGCATCCAGATCTTCACGCGCACGGGCGAACTGGTGGCCTCGGTGGACGCGCAGGGCCTGCTGCGCGCGGGGGACCGCTAGGTCCCGCGTCAGCCCCGGGCGGCCAGGACCTCCCGTGCCGTGCGTTCCCCGGCCTCGATGGCGCCCTCGATGTACCCGGCGTGGGCGCTCGCGGTCTCGGTGCCCGCCCAGTGCAGGCGGCCGAGCGGCTCGGCGGGGAACGGCAGACCGGGCGCGTAGCCGGGGCGCGGGAAAGCGGTGTAGCCGCCGCCGGCGTGTTCGTCGCGGTGCCACGCCTTCTCGTGCCAGTCACGGGGGTCGAGCACACCGCGACCGAGCCGGCCGGCCGGCGGGCCGAGCAGCAGTGCGCGCCGGGCCGCCGGGTCGAGCGCGTCGAGGGCGCGGGCGTCCGGTCCCGCGACGAGCAGACAGAGATGGCCGGGACCGTCGGGCGGCGAGGTGTCGAACACGGCCGCGCCGGTGTCGGTGGACAGCAGTTCGGCGTGGGCGCGTTCGCGCCAGAACGGGCGGTCGTAGACCGCGATCGCCTTGTACACCGAACCCATGGAGGTGTCGTCCTGCAACCGGATCCGGGACCCGGGTAGCGGCGGTTCGTGCTCGATGGCCGCCGCGACCGGCGGCGGCACGGTGACGACGACCCGGCCCGCGCGGACGGTCCCCGCGGCCGAATACACGGTCACGCCCGTGTCGTCGCGGCGCAGCGCGGTGACCCGGCTGTCGTAGCGGACGCGGCCCGCGAGTCCGGCGGCCAGGTGCTCGATCAGGCTGCCCGCGCCTTCGGCGACGAGGCTGTCCTGGGCGCCGCCCGCGGTGGTCAGCATCGTCGGCAGCCCGCCCTGGAAGCGGACGGCGTCGAGGAAGGTGCCCATCGACAGCCGGTCCGTGTCGGCGGTGGTGGCGATCCCGACGACGACCTCGAGCAGCCTGCGCGCGCGGGCGCCCGGGACCCGACGCACCCAGTCGGCGACGGTGTGGTCACGGCCGAGGGGCGCGCCCGTCCTCGCCGCGATCTCCCACACCGCCAGCACCGCGAGGGCGGTGAGCGCGGTGGGGCCGACCTGGGAAATGGCCCGGTCCCCGTCGAGCATCGCCGGTCGTTTCGGCGTGCGCATCGGGAAGACGGTGGCCCCGCACTCGGCGGCGAGTGCCGCGAAGCGGTGGTGGCCCGCGCCGATCCACTGTCCGCCGAGGTCGACGCGGGATCCCAGGGCGGTCGTCTCGGCGAGCATCCGGCCGCCGGGACGACCGGCGGACTCGAGGACGAGCACGTCGACACCGCGCCGGTGCAGGGCGCGGGCGGCGACGAGGCCCGACATGCCCGCGCCGACGACGACCACGTCGGCGGTGGCGGGTGGAGGGTTGTCGTGATCGGTCATGGCGGCTCACTCCCGACGATGGATTGGCGAGGCGGCCGCGACGGATAAAACTAAGTCGGTCAGCCGTACGAATCACGATACGTCGAGAGTGATCGGGGGCGCAATGGCCGATCGGGGGATCAGTCGGCGGCGCGCCCGCGCCCGCGGCGGCGGGCGACCGGCTGCGGGTCGGCGAAGAGGACGAGCATGTCCACCGCCTGCTCGAGGTCGTGGCGTGCGCGGGCGGGATCGGGCTTGGCGACGTACTGCAGGATCAGGCCGTCGATCTGCGCCAGCGCCAGGCGTCCGAGGGTGTCGAAGCCGACCGCGCAGCGCTCGCCCGCGGCCTGGGCGGCCTGCTCGCAGAACTCGCTGACCACCGTGCTGTAGCGCTCGTACTGGAGCTGGGCCAGGGCGCCGCCCGGGTCGCTGCGCAGCGAGTACGCCATCAGTTCGTACTGCATGATCTGCAGTCCGACGCGCCCTTCCACCAGGCGATCCCAGAAGCTGAGCACCCCGTGGCGCAGCGCGTGTTCGACGCCCCTGTCGAGTTCGAGCTCCGCGCGCAGCGCCTCGGAGATGTCGCGGATGAGCGTGGTGATGACCGCGCGCAGCAGCTGATCCTTGGAGGGGAAGACGTAGTGCAGCGTGCCGAGGGGGACGCCGGCCGCGGTCGCGACGGCGCGCAGGGTGGTGGCGGGGACGCCCACCTCGCCGAGCACGTCGATCGCGGCGGCGACGATCTGCTCCTCGCGTTCGGACGCTTTGACGTAAACCACGGGTTCTCCTCGCTCCACCGGCTGTCCACTCCGGCGTCAACTCTTGCACACCCCCGCCCGGTGACCTACATTACAGTCGTACAACCGACCGAGTTTAGAGAAGGAGCCGATGATGAGCGACGTCGACGTCGTGGTGGTGGGGGCCGGTCTCGCGGGCCTGACCGCCGCGCGGGAACTGCGGGCCGCGGGCCGGCGCGTGCGAGTGCTCGAAGCCCGGGACCGGGTCGCGGGCCGCACGCTCGGCGGCTCCGTCGCGGGCGGGGTGCCGGTCGAGCTGGGCGGGCAGTGGATCGGGACCACGCAGACCGAAATCCTCGCCCTGGTCGCCGAACTCGGGCTGGAGACCTTTCCGACCCACGACGCCGGCGACGCGCTGACCCGGTACCGCGGCACTGTCACCCGCTACGGCGACGAGACCTTCGGCCTGTCCGGCGCGGCGGCCCTCGAGTCGGGCAGGCTCCAGGCCGAGCTCGAGGCGCTGGCGGCCACCGTCTCTCTCGCCGCGCCCTGGACCACGCCCGCGGCCGCCGAACTCGATCGCCGGACCCTGGACGAGTGGCTGCGGGCGAACACCGACGATGCCGAGGCGCTGGCGTTCTGGGGTGCCGTGGTGCCCGCGCTGTTCTCCGCCGAACCGGCGGAGCTGTCACTGCTGCATTTCCTGTTCTACATCAAGTCGGCGGGCACGCTCGACATCCTGGTCGGGGTCACGGGCGGGGCCCAGGAGCTGCGCGTGGTCGGCGGCACCCACCGGATCTCCGAACGGCTGGCCGAGGACCTGGGCGAGGCGGTCGTCCTCGGCGCGCCGGTCCGGTCGATCGCCCACGACGACGCGGGGGTGACGGTGACGCATGCCGGAGGGTCGGTGACCGCCGAGGCGGTGATCGTGACCGTGCCGCCGACGCTGGCGGGCCGCCTCGAATACCGCCCCGCCCTGCCCGCCGCCCGCGACGGGCTCACCCAGCAGATGCCGATGGGCTCGGTGATCAAGGTCCAGATCGCCTATCCCACCCCGTTCTGGCGCGCGGCGGGACTCAGCGGTTTCGCCTTCGACCTCGACGGAGCGCTCGGCGTCACGCTCGACAACTCGCCGCCGGACGGGTCCTGCGGCGTCCTGGTCGGCTTCTTCGAGGGCGCGCACGCGCGCATCGCGGGGACCCGGACGCCCGCCGAGCGGCGCGCCGTCGCCGTGGCCACCCTGGTCGACCTGTTCGGGCCCCAGGCCGCCGAGCCGATCGACTACGCCGAACAGGACTGGACGGCCGAGGAATACACCCGGGGCTGCTACGGCGGACGGCTCGGCGCAGGCGTGTGGACCCAG
>NZ_BAGK01000304.1 GCF_000308795.1 Nocardia thailandica NBRC 100428
CCTTCGCCTCGCGCAGCCGCCGCGACGAGCGGAACGTGCCCGCGACCAGCAGCATCAGCCCGAGCATGCCCACGGCGCCCAGCACCGCGGCCCACAGGAACAGGATGCCCGTCGTCCCGGTGGCGTGATAGCCGAGCACGGTGAAATCGTCGGTCAGGGTGTGTGCGGCCCCGGTGTTGCTCGACACCGCCGCCGCGCCGACCACGACGGCGGCGACGAGCAGGACAACGCCTACGAGAATGATCATGACAGTCTCCGAATACGGTTACGCCGGATGGTGAGGACACCGCCCGCCCGTCGCGCGTGGGACGAGGCGATGGACGAGCGGGTGGTCGAATACAGCGCTGTCAGACGATCCGTCGGGCCCGCCCCTCACTGCCGGGAGATACCCGCATTCAATCGGACAAACCAGACCGAGTTCCGACATCCGCCCGCCGCTGTGCCGCGGGGCCCGGTTTCGGTCGCGTGGGCGGGGGTACGTCGCAGGCGCACAGCGATGCGCCGCACGGCGGCCGACGCCGGCGCGTGGCGCCCGACCCGAGGAGTGGACCATGCGCGTCGTGATCGTCGGTGCGACCGGCAACATCGGAACCAGCCTGCTCGAGGCCCTCGCGGACCGGCCGGGGATCGAGACGATCGGCGTCGCGCGCCGGGTGCCGCGGGATCGCCCGGGGGTGCGGTGGGCGTCCGCGGACATCCGCGTCGACGATCTCGAGGCCGTGTTCCACGGCGCGGACGTGGTGGTGCATCTCGCGTGGCTGTTCCAGCCCTCCCACCGTCCGCTGACCACCTGGCAGGCCAACGTCGTCGGCACCGAGCGGGTGCTGCGCGCGGTCGACGCCGCCCAGGTGCCCGCGTTCGTCCAGGCGTCCTCCGTCGGCGCCTACTCCCCGCGCCACGACGACCGGCCGGTGCCGGAGAGCTGGCCCACCGACGGCTGGCCCAGCGCGGCGTACATGCGCGAGAAGGCCTACGTGGAACGCCTGCTCGACCGCTTCGAGGCCGAGCATCCCGACCGGCGCGTGGTGCGCATGCGGCCGGCGTTCAGTTTCCGCCGCGAATCCGCCGAGCAGCAGCGGCGGCTGTTCGGCGGTCCGCTGCTGCCGAACGGGCTCGTCCGGCCGGACCTCGTACCCCTCCTGCCGGTGCCGAGGGGGCTGCGCTTCCAGGCCGTGCACAGCCGCGACGTCGGCGCCGCCTACGCCCTTGCGGTCGACTCCGACGTGCGCGGTCCGTTCAATCTCGCGGCCGAACCGGTCATCGACCGCGCGGCGCTCGGCGCGATATTCGGGGCACGCACCGTGCCCGTGCCGCCCGGGCTGGTGCGCGGCGCCCTCGCGGCGGGATGGCACGCGCGCCTGGTCCCGGCCGCGCCGGACCTGTTCGACGCCATGATGCGCCTTCCCCTGATGGACACCGGCCGCGCCCGTGCCGATCTCGGCTGGACCCCGCGCTTCACCGCGGACGAAGCCCTGCGTCACATGCTGGCCGGGCTCCGCACCGGCACCGGTGGCGCGACCCCGCCGCTGGCCGCCGACGCCGGCGGGCCGTGGCGCGTCCGCGAGTTCGCCACCGGAGTCGGCGGGCGCGAGGAGAGCGCCCTGCGGGTGGGCCGGGACACGGCCGGCCTGCGCGGCGAATTCGCCTGATCGGGAACCGATTTCGGGTCGCGGTCGATTCCGGTGATCAGCCCGGGGCCGTCGGCGGCGCGGACGCGCCCGGTTCGATGGTGAGGACGGCGTCCAGCGGCAGCCGGGGTGTGCGCGGCGGCGGGTCGTGCCGGGCGGTACCTATCCGGACCAGCGCCTGCGGGTAGCGCTGCTCGACGAGCCGGCTCAACATCGCCCGGGTCGACGGTAGCTCGGTGACGTGGGTGACCGGGCACGTGGACAGCGTCCGGCTGGTGCATTCCAGCAGCACCGCCGAGAGCACGCTGCCGCAGTCGAGCAGCGAGGCCGCCGTGTCGTCGAGCGTCGACAGCGCGATCACCACGGCGTCGTCCGCGCCCGCCGCGGCGGAACCCGCCGTGCCGGGCGGGAATTCGCGCCCGACCGGGACGGCTGCGCGGTCGGCGGGGTCCGGCAGGGCCGAGGGCGGTACCCCGGCGCCGCCCTCGTCGGGCACGGCGGTCCACCAATTCAGTTCGCGCTGATAGCCGGGGTCGTAGCGGCGGAAACCGGTGGCCACCGCCGAGATCCGGCCCAGTTCGCTCCGCCGCGCCTCGTCGAGCACCGTGACGGTCGTGCGGGTGTCGCGGGCGAGGTGCCGCAGGATCTCGACCACGACCGGCCACTCGTGGGGCGGATCCATCGGCAGCCGGTCGCTGAAGCGCCGGTCGATCGCCGAGCCGAGCAGGTGTTCCGGCTCGGTCGGCGGGTGGGGGTGCCGGGGACGCACCGTGGCGAGGTGCGCGCGACGGGTCGGCTCGGGGAAGCGCGCCTCGCCGGTGTCCCATCCCGCCGCGGCCCAGGCGACGCGGGCGTGGTGGAGCATGACCCCGCACCCGATGACGCTCTCGTTGTTGAGCATGTCCGTCTCGGGCATCGAGCGGCTCTGCACCATGGTCAGCTCCGCCTCGGCGCCGTCCCATCGCCACCGCCACGGCTGCGCGTTGTGCAGGGACGGCGCCCGCGCCGCGCGCGCGAAGACCGCGCGAACCGTATCGAGGTCAGGTGCTCGGTCCATCGGTCAGCGCTCCTCGGGTGGGTGTCCCTTCTCCTGCCTACCGCCGGCCCGAAACTAGTTCGCCCCGACCCGATCGGCAAGGACATCGGGCGGCGGGACGGCATTCGTCGCCCGACCGTGATGGGGACGGCGCGTGCCACGCACCGACGGTGGACGCCGCCTCGATTCGCGCGCCCCCTGCGCAGGACGGAAACGATCCGACTCTACCGGCGGCCCGTCGTCCGCGCTCTCGTCCGGGGGCGCCGACCGGACCTTTTTGCGGGGCCCTTCTCCCCTATTTGCCTGCGGTTTGCGGTGATGCGATAGGAGGCCCGCGACGGGCTCCGCCCGCGACGATCGGAGGTGTTCAGATGACCAATTGCTGTGCGCAGGCGTCCGTTTGCCCCGGCCCACCCGCCCGACGGCAGGACACCCGATGACCGAACGCATCCCCTCCCCGGCGGCCCGGGGCCGCACCCGCCTCGGTTTCGGCCGTAGGGCTCGTCGCGCTCCGGTCCGGACCGCGATCGGCTACCTGCGCACCGACCTCGCCGGGACCGACCGCATCCGGTGGGAACCGCGGATCCGCGCGGCCGCGAAAGCCATCGGCTACGACCTGCTCGGCACGCTGATCTTCCCCACCGCGCCGCCGCTCGAACGCCTGCGAGTGCTCGCCAGCGAACTGGCCGTCGACGCCGTGCTGTGCCCGTCCTTCGCCCACCTCGACGACCGGGTGCCCGCCGACCTGCTCACCGTCACCGACCTGATCGTCCTCGACCCGCCGATCACCTACTGCCGCTGGGATCCCCGGATCGTCCCGTGATCACCCCGGCCGGCACGGGAGCGGGCAGCGGTGGTCGACGGCGTCGATCTGCGGCCCCGCACACGACCCCGGGGCGACGCCCAGCTACGGACGTCCTCCGAGGTCCCTCCCCGCACCCGAGGGCCGTCCGGGCCGGGACCGGGAGGACAGCGCTCTTCTCCGCGCTTTCTCCGGGTCGATGTAGAGCCGAATGCCCTGGTATTCCACGATGTTCGGCGTTTCGTCGTCGCCGTCGGGCTCGCCGGAGTCCGCGGGGCCGGGCAGTTCCGCCCGCTCCTCGGCGACGATCCGCGCCCGCGCCGCGCCGGGATCGAACATCTCCTGGAACGGCCCGGCGAACGTGCCGCCGAGCCCGCGGTGTTTCGCCCGCACCGCCGCCCAGCCGAGCAGCGCCAACGGGCCGACGACGGCCGCCAGGACCAGCAACTCCCCACCCACCCGTTCGAGGGTACCGACGGACGCCGCGCCCGGCCGCCCGCCGCGGGCGCGAGTTCACCCGGTTCGGGTGATGCCCAGCCCGCCGGGGCGGGCCAGAGTCCGGGGCGACACCAGGAGAACAGGAGCCCTCGTGAACCAGGACGACGATCCGCTGGCCTCGGCGCTGACCGCCATCGGCGTGCCCGACCGCGTGCGGACCCCGATCGGGACCTTCGAGTTCTTCGACGGGGTCCCGCTGCCCGACACGGTGCGCGCACTCTACGACGGCCTCGACTTCCTGCGCGGTGTCGAGGTCTTCCTCGACACCGTCCCCGGCGCCTCGCTCGTGGCGTTGCGCCGCGGCCTGCGCGGGGTGGGCGTGGACGGGCTGCGCACCATGGGTTACACCGACCCGAGGGCCAACTCGGGCAGCTTCTTCCTCACGCCGAACACCGAGACCACCTACGCCACGATGTTCATCGACCTGCGGGACGGGCCGGTCGTGGTGGAACCGCCCACCGAGTCCCTGTGCGTGGTCGACGACTTCTGGTTCCGCTACGTCGCCGACATGGGCATCGCCGGACCCGACAAGGGCGCGGGTGGGGCCTACCTCTACCTTCCGCCCGGCTACGACGGCGAGGTGCCCGACGGCTACTTCGTCTACCGCCCGCCCACCTACACCCTGTGGGCGGTCTTCCGCGCCCTCGGCGGGGTCGAGGCCATCCGGCGGACCCGGGTCTACCGGCTCGCCGAGGCCGCCGACCCGCCGGCGCTGACCTTCGTCAACCTCGCCGACGAGGTCTTCAACACCGTGCACGCCAACGACGCGAGCTTCTTCGACGAGGTCGACGAGATCGTGCAGGAGGAACCGCCCGGCTCCCTCGACCCCGAGCGCACGGGGCAACTCGCCGCCCTCGGCATCGTGCACGGCGCGCGGTTCGCCCCCGACGATCGGCTCCGCGCGATCCTCGACACCGCGGCGAGGACCGCCGCGGGCATCAGCCGGGCACTCGTCTACTTCCCCCGCGATCCCGAGGCGTACCTCTTCGAACACTCCTCGTGGAAGCAGGCCTTCGTAGGCGGCAGCTACGAGTTCCTGCGCGATCACGCGCGGCTGCTCGACGCGCGTACCCAGTTCCACTACTTCGCCACCGTGATCACCCCGGCGATGGCGCATGCCCAGGTCGGGGCCGGTTCCGCCTACGCCTACACCGCGGAGGACGCCGACGGAGCCCTCCTCGACGGCGGCCGGACCTACCGGCTGACCCTGCCCCCGGAGCCGCCCGCGAAGAACTTCTGGTCGATCGACCTCTACGACACCCAGACCAGATCCCTGCTGCGGACCGACAATCCGTATCCGAGCCTCACAAGCCTCAGCGGCACCGTCACGGCGGAGACCGACGGCTCGATCGTCCTCTGGTTCGGCCCCACCCCGCCGCCGGGTGCGCAGGCCAACTGGATTCGCACGGTGCCCGGCAAGAGCTGGTTCCCGATGCTGCGGCTCTACGGGCCCCTCCAGCCGTGGTTCGACAAGCGCTGGCAGCCCGGCGAGCTCGAGATCGTCACCCCGGATGGGGCGGGCTAGAGGACCGGAAGGTCGGGCGGCAGATGCAGCGCGATGGTGATCAGGGTCTGGATGCGGGTCGTGATCACCGCCAGCACGCCCCGCATCGCCTCCGGCGCGGCGTCCGCCGCCGCGTGCAGGGTCCGCAGTGCGTCGTCGAGCTGGTCGAGGGTCGCGCCGAGGTCGCCGGGGCGCTGGGAGAAGGCCCGTGCGATCTCCTCGAGCGGGATGCCCTGCGCCTCCAGGCTCCTGATCAGCCGGATGCGCGAGGCGTCGGCGGGATCGTAGAGCCGGAAGTTCCCGGAGGTCCGGGCGAGCGGGGTGAGCAGGCCGAGGCCGGTGTAGTAGTCCACGGTCCTGGTGGAGACCTCGGCGAGGCCGGCGAGTTCGCCTATGCGCATCGCGCCTGCGCCCATTGCCCGTCCTTCTCCCGCGCCGTCCGCCCGAACAGGGTGCGCGACAGGGGCTTTCCCGCTGCCGCGCGACGCCGGCGCACCGTCCGGATACCATACAGTGCTACGTGCTAGTGTAACGCCATGCCCGAGGACGGATCCGACGAGGAGGGCGTCACCATCTCGTTCCCGCGAGGAATCACGCGATGCTGACCGTACCGGGCATTCTGTCGGGCATCACGGCCCTGCTGCCGATCGGCGCGGGACCGGACGAACCGCTGGGCGATATCGTCGCGCCCGTCCACGAGGCACTGT
The DNA here is from genome assembly GCF_000308795.1 of Nocardia thailandica NBRC 100428. GTDB lineage: Bacteria > Actinomycetota > Actinomycetes > Mycobacteriales > Mycobacteriaceae > Nocardia > Nocardia thailandica. The sequence goes on from NZ_BAGK01000304.1 coordinate 6,176, forward strand.
TCATTACGCGCGCGAGCCGTGGCCATCGCGCGGTGGTGACCGGCACGGACACCGCCCCGGACGGCCCGGTCGCCCGCATCGATATCCTCGCGCGGCTGCTGCCGACCGCCGAGGGGCCTACTGTGACAACAGCATAGGCAGTACAGGAAGGAACCGAACCATCGTGCCTACGGAGCCGACATCGGACAGGACCACCGATGAGACTTCCACCCGGCAGCACCGCCCCGCCGGTGTCTACCGCACCCACCGCGGGCTGGTCCGCGACGGCAACGAGGACAGCGTCCATGTGGGCGCGAATCTGCTCGCTCTCGCCGACGGCATGGGCGGCCACGCGGCGGGCGAGGTCGCCTCGGCGCTGATGATCGGGCATCTGGCCCAGCTGGAGACCACCCGCAGCGGCGACCTGCTCACCGACCTGGACGACGCGGTGCGACAGGGCAACGCCGCCATCGCCGCCCACGCCGAGCAGGCGGCCGAGACCGAGGGCATGGGCACCACGCTCACCGCGATGCTGTTCGACGGCGCGCGCTACGGCCTGGCCCACGTCGGGGATTCGCGCGCCTACCTGCTGCGCGGCGGCGAGCTCACCCAGCTCACCACCGACGACACCTTCGTGCAGACCCTCGTCGACGCCGGCTACATCACCGAGGAGCAGGCCAGGACCCATCCGCGGCGCTCGCTCATCCTGCGCGCGCTCACCGGCCGGACGGTCAGTCCCGCGCTCGTTCCCGGTGTCGCGCAGCCGGGCGATCGCTTCCTGCTGTGTTCGGACGGACTCTCGGACGTGGTGTCCGCGGAGAGCATCCACACCGCGCTGAGCACCGTCCCCGACGCCGGGCAGTGCGCCGATCAGCTCATCGAGTCGGCCCTCGGCAACGGCGGACCCGACAACGTCACCGTCATCGTCGCCGACTTCACCGACCGCTGACGCGACGGGCGCGCCCGGCCGCCTCCATGATTGCCGCCTGTTAGCCGTATCCGATATCGGCCGGGACCCGACGCACGCGCGCCTCGACGCCACGGGGCGCGCGTCGTCCGACCCGATCGAAGATATCCGAGATAGCGGGTCCCATACATCGCGATCGACTGTCCGCCGTCACAGCGATCCCGCCGGACATTCGGGCGCGGGCACCGAATTTGCCGCCGGGTAGCCGCCCGGTCGCCGCTCCCCTACGATCGACCTGTCCGGGAAGGTCGTCGGGGGAGGTCCAGCCATGTCACCACTGCCGCAGCACGGGGCGGGCACCGCCGGGGCGCAGGCGCAGACACCCCTGCACCGCACCCTGTGGCTGCTCGAACAGGCCGCCGCGCGGTGCGCGGACGACGGCATCAGCCTGCGGACGGTCTACGAGGACGTGGGCCGCGAACTCACCACCGCGCTGGGACAGTGCTCCACGCGGGCCACCGGCGCGCACGCGATCGACACGGCCGCGGCGCGGGCCGAGCTGCTCGCCCTCGCCCACGCCGCGGTCCTGCGGGGCTACTACCGCTGACGGCACAGCAGGCGGCCCGGCACGATCACCGTCACGCCGGGCCGCGATTGGTACGAGTCACCGAGGGGATCGCGCCGTTTCGGCACTAGTCTCGACAGTGGTGACGGCTCCGGCGACGTCAGCGAGCCTCCGGCCCGGTCGAGTTCAGTAGGAGGATCCACAAGGTGGCGAAGCCAGTCCATCGTCGGCAGCCTCGGCAGGACCGCGCCAGGGGCACGCGTGAGCTGATCCTCGACACCGCCGCGGAACTGTTCGGCACGCTGGGCGTGGCCAAGACCTCCACCAACCGGATCGCGGCCGACGCCGAGGTCAGCATCGGCACCGTCTACCGGTACTTCGCCGACCGCGACGCCATCGTCGCCGAACTGCTCGACCGGCTCCTCGACGACGTCGAACGCGTGTTCCGCGCGCACCTGCCCGACCTCAGCGCCCTCGATGCCGACGATCATCGCGACCTCGCCGATCGCCTCACCGACCGGGTCGCCCGCGCCCTCGCGGCGTTCACCGACGTCCTGGTCGAGAACGCGCCGCTGTTGCGTGCCTTCGTCAGCGCCGTGCAGTACTACTCCTCGACGCTGCCCGAATTCGAACACCGCCTGCGCGCGCTGGCCGCCACCGCGCTGCGCGACTGGCTGGGTCCCCGCGACGACGCCCAGCTGGAACGGGTGACCTTCGTCTTCGTCAACACCACCTTCGCCGTCGTCGTCCGCGCGGCGGCCTCCTCGCTCACCGCCGAGGACCGCGCCGCCGCCCTCGGCATGGCCTCGCGCATGATGGGCGCCTGGCTGGCCGACGAGGCGGGCGACCGGTCAGCGAGCCGTCGCTGAGTTCTCGGCGATGATCCAGACCCCGATCATGCGCGCGGTGGTCTCCAGCGCCTCGCGGCGCTGCTCGGCGCCGATGTCCTGGGCCGCGGTCCGCAGCACCGCGGCGAAGCCGGTGTTGATCATCAGATCCGTGGCGGTGTCGAGGTAGCGGTCGTCGCGGGGGCCCAGCGCCTGGATCAGGATGACCTTCACCAGCAGCCGCAGCCGCTGCTCGAACTCCGAGAGCCCGGCCTCGGGGAACTGCAGGGACCGGATCAGGGCGTTCACCAGTCCGGCCTGGGTTTCCAGGATCGTGGCGAAGACCGCGAGCACCTCGGCGGCGATCGACGTGGCGTATTCCGGGGTGGCCTCGTCGTGGGAGATCGACAGCGAGAACGCGCGACTGGTGAAGTCGTTCTCGATCTGCTCGAGGAGCCGTTCGGTCAGCTCGGCCACGATGGCGGACTTGTCCGAGAAGTACCGGTACAGGGTCCCCACCGAGACCCCGGCGTCCGCGGCGATGCGGCTCATCGGGACCTCCGCGATACCCGCCGCACCGAACGCGGCCGCCGCCACCGACAGGATCCGGGTGCGAGTCGCCTCGGCCCGATCCTGTTGCGGCTGCCTGCGTCCCCCCTTCGACGCCTTCGGCGCCATCACCACCTCCGCTCTGCATCGAGGACACGAGCCCGCCCCGACCGCGGGCACACCTGCCGACCCGCCGCGGTCGGACCGGGCGGAACGACGCTTCCGCCCGGCGGCCCCGACACGACCGCAGCCGACGACGTGCAGACCATACCGAGATCGCCGGGCCGCGGACCCCGGTCCGGCCGGATCGGCGCCGATTGCTGGGAGCTGCCACAAGAGCGGGCCGAACCCGTTGCGAGAAGTGATCAGTGGCGGGCGCCGGTGACGCCGGGGTCCGTCTCGGCGGCCATCCAGGCGCCCATCATGTGCGCGGTCATCGTGATCACGCGGTCGCGGTCCTCGTCGGTGACGCCCTCCACCGCGCTGCGCACCACCGCCGCGAAGCCGGTGTTGATGAACACCCGTGTCGCGGTGTCGAGGTACTCGTTCTCGCGCGGACCCAGGTTCTGGATCAGGATCACCTTGACCATGATCCGCAACCGCTTCTCCAGCTCCGGCAGCCCGCTGCTGTAGAACTGCACGCCGCCGACCAGCGCGCGGAGCAGGGCGGCGTTGGGGACGAGCACCTCGCTGAAGACGCCGAGGATCTCTTCCAGCACGGCCGTGTACGCCTCGACGGATCCCGCGCGCCACCGGCTGGAGAACTCGAAAGCCCGCTCGGTGAACCGGTCCTCGACCTCGGCGATGAGCCGCTCGGTGAGTTCGTCGACGATCACGGCCTTGTCGGAGAAGTATCGGTACAGCGTGCCGACGCTGACCTCGGCGTCGGCCGCGATCCGGTTGGTCGAGACCTGGGCGACGCCGTCGCGGCCGAACAGCGCGGCGGCGGTGTCGAGGATGTGGGTGCGGGTCTCGCGGGCACGATCCTGGCTCGGTACGGTCCGTCGCTTAGTCACCTTCGGTGGCATGGTCGCCTCCTCGGAACCGAGCGGTGTGTGACATGGGAGAACATCCTAGGCGGGTGGCCGGTCCACGACGGCGCTCAGCGCGGCCGGGCCCCGGGGCTCCAGCCGTCGGCACCGCGGCCGATCTCGGTGGCCGGGGCCTCGTCGTAGAGCCACTCCCTGGCCAGCCGGTGCCAGTTCCCGCTGGCCCCGATCCGACCGAGGCAGGTCAGGGTGAACAGTTCCGCGCGCCGGGAGAAGACGTGCTCGGGCGGCAGGATGAGCCGGCGCACCGCCCGGTGGTCGGGCGCGCGCGGATCGGTGGCCAGCACCACCGCGCTCGTCGCGATCGCCGGCGTCACGGTCAGTTCCTCGTCGAACAGATGCCAGCCGCTGGCCGACCACACGTAGTCCAGGCAGTCCTCGCCGGTGATCGCGGAGTCCTCGGTGATGATGCCGCGGCCGCGCCACAGGGCCTCGATCTCGTCGGGGCGTTCTTCCGCGGCCGCGCGCAGCACCCGCCGTTCCAGCTCGCGCGCCTCGGGCGCGATCGTGCTGTAGAGCCCGAAGTCGACGAACCCGACGCGACCGTCCTCGGCGAGGATGATGTTGCCCGGATGCGGGTCGGCGCAGTACTCGCCGTCGCGGAACATGCCGGTGATGTAGAAGCGGTAGACGAGTTCGCCGACCCGGTCACGCTCGGCCTCGGCGAGGTGGCGGGTCTGATGGAAGGGCAGGCCCTCGACGAATTCGGTCACCAGCACGTTGTCGGTGCACAGCGCGGCGATCGTGTCGGGGACCAGGATGAAGGGATGGTCGCGGTATCGCGACGCGACCCGGTGCTGGCTGCGCGCCTCGCGCCGGTAGTCCAGCTCCGCGGCGATGTTGGTGCTGATCTCGTCGAGCACGTCGACGTCACCGGCCGAGGGCAGGAACGCCCCGAGCAGGTTGCGGAAGAACCGCAGATTTCGCAGGTCGGCGTGGACCGCCCGGTCGACGCCGGGGTACTTCACCTTCACCGCGACCATCCGCCCGTCGTGCAGGCGGGCGCGATAGACCTGCCCGATCGATGCCGCGGCGACGGGCCGCTCGTCGAAGTCGGCGAACGCGCGCGCCAGGGGGCCGAGGTCCGCCTCGATGACCGCGCGCATCTGCGCGAAGGTGACCTCGGGCGCGCTGTCGCACAGCTCGGCCAGCTTGACCCGGAACATCTCCCGCGAGTCCTCGGGGATCAGATCCAGGTCGAGCACCGAGGCCATCTGCCCCAGTTTCATCGCCGCGCCCTTCATCCCGCCCAGCACGGTCACGATCTGCTGGGCGGTCTGCATCGACGCCCGCGTGGCCAGCCGGGCCCTCGCCTGCTCGGTGCGCCCGACCATCGCCACCCGTGTGCCGAGTCCTCGCGCGGCCTGTCCCGCCGCCAGGCGACCCAGCCGGGCCCCACGCGCCATTCGCCCACCAGGCAATTGCTTGCCCGCCACCACACACCTCCCACCGAACCCGAATCCACCCCGCCTGCGCACCGGTACCGCGATAGGCAAATATCCAGCCTCGACCGGGGGCGAGCACCGGTATCGCCGACGCTTGGTGTCACTTCACACACCGCGCGGCCGCGCGCCTGGGACAGATCACAGCACCCTGGGCGGGAACTGCCGCAATCGCGTCCGCCGTGCGGGGTCCACCGTGACGATCTCCGGCACCGGAGAATCAGACCGGCGGCAGGCCGCGGGCGCGGAGTTCGTCGTGGATCATCGCCGTCAGCGTCGCCGCCAGCGGGTCGAGCGGGGTCAGCGGCAGGGGCAGCCCGTCCGCCGCGCGGACCCGCAGCAGCGCGGCGGCGAGCAGCGCGAAGTCGGCGGTGTGGACCAGGCCCCAGATGCGTTCGACCTCGGGATCGGCTCTGCCCTCTTCGCGCGCGGCGCGCCAGCGGCCGGGATCGGCGCCGGTCCCCCGCCGGGCCGGGCCGTCGACGCCGCGATGCCGGTCGGCGACCACCGCGGCGGGCAGGCGGGAATACAGGTCGGCGCACAACACCGCCCGGCGCGCGTTGCTCCGGGCCAGCACGGTGAAGGTGGTCATCACCCGCTGCGGCGGCAGGTAGCGGCGGTAGAGCGCGCGCCAGTCCCGCAGCTGCTGTCCGAGCAGGGCCGCTTCGACCGTGCGGACCCGCACCGTGAGCTCGCGCGCCTCGGCCGCGATCAGCTGCGCGCGGCGCTCCGGCGTGGCGGCCGGGTCGCGCAGCCAGTCCTCGTGCAGCCGGGCGACCTCGGCGCGGACGACGCGGTCGATCCGCACGTCGGCGCCCTGGCACGGCGTCGCGCCGGAGTCGTCGTTGCCCGCGATCACGACGGGACGGGCGCGCGCCGCGCGTCGCGCGCCAGCGCCCGGTCCCGCTGCTCCTCGAAGCGAGCGGCTCTGGTCTCGAGGTCGGCGAGATGGGCGGCGAGCCGGTCGCGCGCGCGTTCCCCCTCGTCGGTGAAGTCGTCGCGGTCGAACACGTTCCACAGGCGCAGCACCGGCCTGAGCACGACGTCCAGGTGCTGGCGCAGGTCGTAGACCCCGTGCTTGGCGAGCAGGACCGCGTTGCGCCGGAAGTTGGGCTGATGCAGCCCCGGCATCTGGAAACGCTCGATCACCTCCGTGATCGCCCGCATGCTGTCGTCGGGGGCGAGGTCGAGCGAGGCCGCGCACAGCTTGCGGTAGAAGATCATGTGCAGGTTCTCGTCGGCGGCGATCCGTTGCAGCATCCGTTCGGCGATCGGCTCGTTGCACAACGTTCCGGTGTTGCGGTGGCTGATCCGCGTCGCCAGCTCCTGGAAGGTCACATACGCCACCGAGCGCAGGAACTGCGATCCCGGTTCGGGTTTGGCGATCCCGGCGGTCATGTGCGCCATCCGGTCGCGTTCGAGCGCCACCGGGTCCACCGCGCGGGTGACCACCAGATAGTCGCGCAGCACGATGCCGTGCCGATTCTCCTCCGCTGTCCATCGCCCGACCCAGGTCCCGAAGGCGCCGTCGAGGCCGAAGGTGTCGGCCAGCTCGCGGTGATAGGAGGGCAGGTTGTCCTCGGTCAGCAGGTTGGTGATCATGGCCGCCCTGGCGACCTCGCCCAGCCGCGATTGCCCTGGCTCCCAGTCGATTCCGCCCATCGCGGCGAAGTTGCGGCCCTCGTCCCAGGGGACGTAGTCGTGCGGATTCCAGTCCCGGGCCGCGGCCAGGTGATCGTCGAGGCTCGCCTCCACCACCGGTTCGAGCTCGCTCAGGATGTCGTGATCGGTCAACGGCGCGGCCATGGTGTCCTTCGGTGTCCGGGAGATCGTGCCCGACGAGCCGGGCACCGTCGGCGCCCGCGTGATCAGCCTCGGCCCACGGCCCGCCGCCCGAGCGAATTCGCCGCGACTCTGTGCCCACTCATAGCGGAGCGGACACGAACGCTGTCACGAGCCGCAGCGGTCCGCCCGCACCGTGGATTCGTCTCGGCCACCGCGAGCTACCACGGCGCGGACGGCGACCCGCGCCCTGCGCCCTCCCGGATGGCGATGGTGGGGACCCTCCGAATTCGATCGTGTGGCGGCTCGGCTCCACGACCGGCCTCGACCCCGGCCGGCTCTACCGGGTCCGCGGCGGAGGGGCCAGCCCCTCCCCCGCCACCTGCCGGCCGGCCACCCGCACGGCCCTCATCGCCGTCATCGTCGGCTCGGTCATGTGCCCCCGTGCCCAGCACCGGCTGCCACCGCTCCTACCGATGCCGCACAGGCAACGCAGTCATCCTGTAGCCGCCCGGGACCGACGCCTGCTGCCACCGACCGTTCGACGGCCGGTAACGGGCCGACCCGCTACCGTCGAAGCCGTGAGCGACACACAGTGGAAGATCCTTGGCGAACGTCTGGTCGACGAGAACCGCCACATCACCCTCAAAACAGTCGACATCGAACTGCCCGACGGCGTGCAGTTCACCCAGTACGTAGCCAAGATGCCTCGCTGCGCAATGACGCTCGTGCTCAACGACGACCGCGAAGTCCTGCTGATGCGCCGCCACCGCTTCATCATCGACCAGTGGGTCTGGGAAGTCCCCGGCGGATACGTCGACGGCGCCGAGGACGTCGCCGCAGCAGCCGCCCGGGAGGTCGAGGAAGAGACCGGCTGGCGGCCGAAGTCCATGCAGCGCCTTGTCACCTACCAGCCCGCCATCGGCACCCTCGACCAGCCGCAGGAGATCTACCTCGCCCGCGGCGCCGAGCCGACCGGCGCAGCGCCCGACATCAACGAGGCGCAAGAGGTTCGCTGGATCCCGCTCGAGGAGGCGGCCGCGATGATCGAGCGTGGCGAAATCGTCGGCGCGGCAACCGTGGTGGGTATCTACCGCGCCTTGGCGCTGTAGGCCATCGCGCGCCGGCGGAAGTCGGTGACCTCCGGCATGCCTGCATGCGGCGCGAGGTGAGCACAGAGCTCACGCAGGTAAGCACCGGTTCGGCGGGACGCGACACCGTCTGCCAGTTCGAGTGCCTTGTCCCCGATCCTGACGGCCTCGGTGGGGTCCTCTGAAGCGACGGAGGAGGCGAGGAGGCAGAGGTTGAAGGTGCGGCCGCGCTGGTAGCCGTCGCTCATGTTGAGCGACTTCAATGCCAGTTCGGCGGCGCGCTTGTTGTCGCCGAGGTCGCGGAAGCAGTGCGCGGTCTTCGCGGACATGTAGGCGGTGTCCAGGTAAGTCAGCCAGCCGGGCACCTTCCCCTCGCGGTCGAACGCACGTTCCGCCGCGGCGAGGGTTGTGCCGCAGGCTGAGCGGTCGGCGCGAGCGGCGTGACCGTGGGCCTCGACCATGAGACATCCCGCCTCCAGCTTCGGCGACCCGGCCGTGCGCGCCGCGATCTGAGCGGCGCGAGCGAGATCCACGGCGTCGCCTGCCCGGCCGACATAGGTGGCCTGATGGGACATGGCGCTGAGGATCTCTGCTGAGAGCCCGGTGTCGCCGGCGGCGCGCGCGAGCCGCAGTGCCTGGATGAGATAGCGCTGGGCGAGTCCGTGGTCCTCGGTGTCGTAGGCGGCCCAGCCGGCGAGTTTCGTCAGCTCGGCCGCGGTCGCGTAGAGGCGCCGGCCGACGGCTTCGGTGAAGGAGCTCTGCAGCATCGGCGCGACGGCGGTGTGCAGGTAGTGCACGACGGTGCTGCGTACTCGGCCGCCGCCGACCCGGTTGTCCAGGTCGACGAAGGAGCTTGTCATGGTCCGCAGGGCGTCGACGTCGCCGTCGCCGATGCGGCGGTAGCCCGTCGTGGACATCGGCCGCTCGGGACCGGGCAAGGTCAGCCACCTCATGCTCGCCGCCGGGTACACGGCGACGGCGTAGGACGAATTCTGCAGGAACTTGCGGTGCTCGACATCGCTGCGCCACAGCGCGGTCACGGCCGCGGTTGCTTCCGACAGCGACAGCGGGAATTCGAGACCGATGTCGGCGGGGTCGCAGGCGGTCATGCCGCAGTCCTCGGCGGTGATTCGTCGGCCCAGGAGTTCGGTCAGGACTTCGGCGATGAGGGCCGGGCCCGGGGCGTTCGGTTGTTCTCCGGCGAGCCATCGGGCGACCGAGGTGTGGTCGTATGCGAGGCCTACTCCCACCGCTGCGCCGCGGTCGACGATGCGCCGCGCCAGTCCCTTTCGGGAGACGGTGGTTTCGGCCATCAGATCGGCGAGCTGACGGTTGGGCTGCTTCGGGCTGCGTCCCATTTCTCGAGTTTGGCATTTGCGGGTTGGGCAGTCCATGAATCGGTCGCGGTGCACACCCCCTGTGCACACACCTGCCCCGGCCGCACGCCTTTCGAGGACGGGAACCACACGGGCAAGGTCGTTTTCACGACAGCCCACCAGCCACGAGGTGACGAGATGACGACCACCCTCGAAAGCGAAGTACTCGATGCTCTACAGTCCGGCGCCCAGCTGACCTCGACTGCCCTGGCGCGCTGCGTGAACCGTCCACGCCGGCGGGTACGGCGCGCCGCGAACGCGCTGCGCCGGCAGGGCTTGGTCTTCCAGTACCACTCCGGCGCGTGGGTGGCGAGCCCGGCCGGGCGGGTTGCGCGATGAGCAACCGCAAGGAGCCGAGCGCGTTGGAGCGGTGGATGCTCGCGATGGTCATCAAGTACTGCGACGAAGAACCCCAGTCGGCGGAGATGCTCGCGAAGCTCATGAACCACAGCGAGCCCCACACCGGGAAGCTGTTGCGGGGGTTGGCCGAGCGGCGGCTGGCGAGTCACGGCGGGCGCAACCAGTGGCGGCCGACCGTGCACGGCCTGAACTACGCGGAGAAGAACCCGTACCCGCCGGCGCGGCGGCAGGCGGCGGCTTCGTGACCGACCCCGATCCGGACACGAAGCCGCCGGTGGCGGTCGGCTACCAGCGGACCGAGGTCGCCGATCTGCGGTCCGCGCGCGAGCGCCGCGGGATGCGGGACCTGGCCGACCGGTACGGCTACCTGTACGCGCGGACCGTGAACCCGGTCGGCGCCGAGCAGCCGGTGGCGGTGCTGCTCGCGATCATCGGCGAACTGGAGGCCGAGTCGGTGTTCGTGCCGTCTCTGGAGGTGTTCGAGGGCGGCGCGATCCCGCAGGAGCTCTTCGAGGCGGTCGTCGACGTGAACGTCGTCGAGCCCGAACGAACCTACTCGCGGCGGTTCTCCGTCGGCGAGTGCGATTTCGGATGGTCGAGAGGAGGTGAGTAACCCAGATGCAGCAGGTCCGACCCCCCGGCACCCACGGTGTCGGGGGTTCGCTATCCGGGGGATGGTGAGAAGGCCCCAACCGATCGGGGCTCCGTTGATATCCCTTCGGCTCCAAATTATGTTTGGTGACAAAGCAATCATCCGTGTCGGGAACCCATGGTCGCACGCAGTCGCCCCGGTCCCGTGTCTCGAGGAGGCCCCGTGGCCGAACCGGCTCTCCGTCCCCGCGCCCTGACGATCGGGTTGCATCCACGGGCGATGGACTACCGCCGCTTCCCCGACCTCGACGAGCAGGAACTGACGGACCGGATCGAGGCCGCCAACTCCGCCCTGCGCGACACCGAGTTCGAGGTCACCCCGTGTCTCCTCGGCGCCGCGCCCGACGACGCCGAGGCCGAGCTGCGGACCCTCCTCGCCCGCGAACGGTTCGACCTCGTCATGATCGGCGGAGCGGTCCGCGCCCTCCCCGACCACACCCCGCTGTTCGAGCGCGTCGTGAACACGCTGGTCGAGCTGGCCCCGGGAATCCGCTTCTGCTTCAACACCTCCCCCGAGACGACTCTCGACGCGCTCCGCCGGGCGGCCGCCTCGCTCTGACGGGGCGCCTCCGCCGTCCCGGGCGCCACGCGCGTCAGCCGGCGGTCCAGGGCCGCAGCTTCTCCGGGTTGCGGATCACCCAGATGCGGGTGATGCGGCCGTCGGCGATCTCGAAGGCGTAGACCGACACGACCACGCCGTCGATCTCGGCGACCAGGCCGGGCTGCCCGTTGACCGTCCGTTCGGTGAGGGTGGGGGCGAGGCCGCGCGCGGCGATCCGCATCCACGCGTCGGCGATCCGCTCGCCGCCGACGATCGGTTCGAGGAACGACAGCGCCAACCCGCCGCCGTCGGCCGTGGCGACGGCCCGCGGGTCCAGCAGGCCGATCAGCGCCTCGATGTCCATCGATTCCCAGGCCCGTTTGAAATCCCGGACCACCTCGGCGCGTTCGGCCTCGGGCGCCGGCCGGGCGGAGTCGATGCGGCGACGCGCGCTCGAGGCGAGCTGGCGGCAGGCCGCGGGGGTGCGCCCCACCACCTCGGCGACGTCGGCGAAGGAGAAGCGGAACACGTCGTGCAGGACGAACGCGACCCGCTCGGCCGGCGTCATGGCGTCGAGGACGACCAGGAAGGCCATGCTGATCGATTCGTCGAGGGTGACCCGGTCCGCGGGATCGGCGGGGGCGGGTCCGCCGAACCAGTCGGAGTCGCCGGGCACCGGCTCCGGAATCCATTCACCCACATATCGTTCCCGCCGCACGCGTGCCGAGCCGAGCAGATCGAGGCAGATGCGCCCGGCGACGGTCGTGAGCCACGCTCCCGGCGAGGCCACCTCCCGCCGCCGGCGCTCCGGCAGCGCGTACCAGCGCGCGTAGGTCTCCTGCACGACGTCCTCGGCTTCGGCCACCGAGCCGAGCAGCCGGTAGGCGAGGTTCATCAGCTGCCTGCGCTCGGCGATCATCGTGTTCAGCTGCGGGTCGGTCATGTCGGCTCCTGCGCTCTCCTGGTCTCCCCTGTTCCGACGAATCACCGACCGGATCTGTGAGGCGACCTGACATTCCGCACGTCCGGGTCGTCGGGAATGTCGAGACACTCAGCAAACCAGGAGTTCGGACATGATCAGAATCGGCATCCTCCTCGGCAGTACCCGGCCCTCGCGCAAGAGCCCGCAGGTCGCGCGCTGGGTCCTGGACACGGCGACGCGACGCGGCGACGCCGAGTTCGACCTGATCGACCTGCGCGATCACCCGCTGCCACACCTGGACGAGGCCACCCCACCCCTGTTCGGCCCGTCGGCGCACGCGCACACCCGTGCCTGGGCCGAGCGGATCGCGCCGTTCGACGGCTTCGTGATGGTGACGCCCGAATACAACGGCGGCGTCCCCGGCGTGCTGAAGAACGCCATCGACCACCTGTGCGCCGAATGGGCCGACAAGGCCGTGGGATTCGTCTCCTACGGGGTCAGCGGCGGTGCCCGCGCGGTGGCGCAGCTGCGGATGGTGTGCGGCGCGCTCGGCATGGCCGACGTGAGCCGCCCGGTGGAGATCTCGTTGCTCGCCGATTTCGAGAACCACACCACGTTCACCCCGCGTGACCACCATGTCGACGCCCTGGGCAAGACCCTCGATCAGCTGCTGGCCTGGAGCGCCGCGCTCGCGCCGCTGCGGGCCGGCACCGACACCACCCTCGTCACCCCGTGAGGACCCCCACCATGACCACATCGAGCACCCCCGCGCACACCACCCACATCGACGACTCGCCGCTGCGCCGCCGGATCGCGACGGTGATCGACGGCCTGCGGGCCAAGGACCTCGACGCCGTGCGGCAGGTCTACACGGCCGATGTCGTCTCCTTCGACGCCGAGCCGCCGCTCCAGCACGTCGGGATCGCCGCCAAACTCGACAACTGGGCCCGGGTCTTCGACTTCTTCGAAACGGTGGACTACGAAGTCCGCGATCTGACATTCACCGTAGGCGAGGACGTGGCGTTCGGGCACGCGTTCGCCCGCCTGCGCGGCACGCTGCGGGACGGCACACAGGCCGCCGGCATGTGGGTGCGCGTCACCTACGGCATGCGCAAGATCGAGGGCACCTGGCTGATCGCGCACGACCAGGTCTCGGTGCCGCTCGACATCGCGACCGGGCGGGGCATGGTCGACCTCACGCCCTGATCCACCCCGCGACCCACGGTCGAATCCGCGGTGTTTCGGCAGGCGACGGGCGGGCAACCGGCAGGCATGGGAATCGATGGAGGACAGGAATCGGGGAGCACGGGGTCGGACCCGGCCCTCGTCACCGCGGACACCCTGCGCGAGCTGCTCGCGAGCGGGCAACCCGACGCCGGCCTGGTACTCGAGGGCGGGCGCGTGAGCGTCACGTCGGAGTCCGGCGGGCTGGTACTGGTCAGCCGCGACGAACTGCGCGACCGCGTCGGCGCGGAGCCCGACCCGACCGCGCTGGCGGAGCAGGCCGAACTCCTGAACACCGAGATCCGCCTGATGGGCGCCTGAGCCCCTGCACGCGCGCCCCCCGTGTCCCCCGCACCGGTGGCGCGGACGACCGGGCCCGGTCGACATGGCACGGGCCCGGTCTCCTGCGGCGTGCGCGGGCCGCCGCATCCCGCCCTCCGGCTCAGTCGGGTGGCTCCTGCGCGTTCTCGGTCGCGGCCAGTTCGGGCGCGAGTTCCCTGGTCGCCATCCCGCCGTCCCGGCCTTCGTCGGCCGGGCCGGGCCTGCCGCCCCGGGGTTCCCGCGTCTTCTCGTCGTCCTCGGTGCGTCTCTTCTCCTCGGGCATGCTCATCACCTCTTTCGTCGGTGCTGCGGAACTACCCGCCGCACGAGGTTTCGATCACGACCGTTCCTCGCACTTCACGGGCACCCGCCCAGCCACCACCAACCATCCGCCAGCTCGACCCTCGGGCAGATCGGGTCGCCGAATCCGTCGAAGGGGCCCGGCCCGGGATCTCCGGTGAAATACCCGTACCCGGTCGCGCCATCGGGAATTCCGACGAAGTCCGGAACGAACCGTACGGGCCGGTCGGCGGAACCCAGGTCGGCCACCCGGCAGTTGGCCGACACCCAGCACAGATGCCCCGGCAGCGGCCGCCCGTACAGGCCGTCGGAGGCCGGCGGCGGGTCCGCGGCGGCGACCGCCGCGAAGGCGGGCCGTTCGAGGTGGAACCGCAGCCACGCCCCGGCCTCCGGACTGGTGAGGGCCAGCACCGGCACCCCGATCCCCACGGCCGCGAGAACGATCGTGGTCGCCAGCGGCCAGCGCGGCCGCTGCCCGCCGGCCCGCCACAGCGCGATCCCGAAGCCCACCACCAGCCCCACGAACGCGGCCGCGAGCACCGGCAGGGCCAGCAGCCACAGAGAGGTCAGGACCCAGCCGCGATGCAGGGCGAGCACCACCGACAGCACCATCAGACCGGCGGCCGCCACGGGCGGCATCGCCGAACACCTTCTCGACACGGTCGCAACCTAGCGAGGCGCGATGTGGAGGCCGCGCGGAAGATGTGGAGATGGTGTGCCGATCCACACCGCCGCGCGCGGACCCGCCCACCAGGGCCGGGAAACGTGCGCCTGGTCGCCTGTTCAGCGGGCGGCGGCGAGCACTTCGTACACCGCCGTGACGCTCTGCTCGCCGCGGCCCGCGTCGACGGCGCGGCGTAGCAGCTCGTGCATGGTCGAGTGCCACGACAGGTCGACCCCGGTCTCGGCCGCCAGCCGCGCGTCGTCGTCGAGAGCCGTCCGGAACAGCTCCACGCTGGAGCCGAGCCGGGTGTAGTCCCGCTCATCGATCTCGGCGGCCAGGACCGGCAGCAGCGACTCGATCATCCGCAGCCACCTGCCCGAGTACGGCACCATGGTCCGCGCGGGCAGGCCACGGGCGGTCAGCATCGCCGCGCCTTCGAGGAAGCCGAGCAGCGCGGGCAGCAGCGTCGCGCCGACCGCCGACTCGTAGAGGGCGGCGAGATCGGGTTCCGCACCGAGGAAGTCGAGCTCGCCGCCGAGGACGCCCAGGGTGTCGGCGTGGGCGTCGAAGACCTCGCGGTCCCCGCCGAAGTACAGCAGCGTGTCCCGCGCGCCGACCGCGGCGGGCACGTTCTCGAGCGCGCCGCCGAGGTAGCGGGCGCCCACGCAGTGCGCCCACCGCGCGAATTCCCGCGCCTGGTCGGGAGTTCCGCTGCTCAACGTGATCAGGTCGCGGCCGGGCAGCACGGCAGTGGCCGCGGCGAGGCTGGCGCGTGTGGCGTCGAAACCGGTGAGCACGGCGACGGTGACCGCGCTCGCCTCGACCGCGTCGGCGATGTCGCGGTGGGCGGTGGCCCCCGCGGCGGCCAGGTCGCCGGTCCGCTCCGTGCTGCGGTTCCAGACGTGGGTCCGGTGGCCCGCGGCGAGGAAGGCGTGGGCGATCGCGCTGCCCATGGATCCGGTGCCGAGCACGGTCACCGGCGGTCGTTGCGCTGTGGTCATCTGCGACTCCGATCGGGGTGCGGCGGTCGGTCGACCGCCGCGATGACCCGAGTGTCGGCGCGCGCGAGCAGGCCCACAAGTACGCACTTTCGCGGTCCGTTCCGCACCTTCCGGTGAGGATCCAGGTCGGGGCGACGTCCGGCTACGAACTCGTCGTGCAGTTCACCGTGGCGTGCGCGCCGGTCGCGGTCTGCTCGTCCTTGACCTTGCCGTCCACCGTGATGCGGCAGGTCACCGAACCGCCCTCGGTCCGGGCGCCGACACCGATCGTCGTGAAAGTGGCCTTGTAGAGCACCGTCCTGGTCCACGGTGCGGTGGCGCCGGTCTCCTCCCGACGTTCGGCCTTCTCGTCGAAGTACGTCACCGAGGTCAGGGCGGGGACGTCGGAGGTGATCTCGTAGACCACGTTCTTCCCCTGTCCGAGCGGCGATTCCGTCGTCGCCGGCGGACTCGTCGTGAGCTCGTTCGGCATCCGGGGGGCGGTCGGCGGCGAGGTCTCCAGGCTCGAGACCGCGCTGTCGACCGCCTGCCCGGCCTCCTTGCCCGCCACGCCGACGACGGCGAAGCAGCCGCCGATCGCCAGGATCACCACGCCGAGCAGAATCCAGGGCCAGAGCCTGTGCCGCCGCGGTGGCAGCGGCGGCCTGCCGTAGCGCCGGCCGAATCGTGGCTGTTGCGTCATCGGATCCCCTTGAACTGGTGGCCGTGGGACCGTCCCCCGGCGCCGGGTCCTCCGGCCCTGTCGGAGATACCCGATGTCGGCCGTCGTGATCACCCCGGCGCGAAGACGGACCGAACCGGGAACATGGTCCCGCATTGGATATTTCGGCGAGACCGACGCGGGCCCTGCTGCGAACCACCGAGAGACGGATTCGTTCCTCCGGGCAAGGAAATCGCGCATGGCGGCGGACCCCGGGCGGTAGAATCGGAGTCCTTCGGGGAGGCGGCGGGACGGAGTTCGCCCGCAGACGCGTCATCGGAACCTGGTGGGAGGGGCGATGATCGGTCGGGTGCTGATGTTCGTGGCCGGGGTCGGCCTGATGGTGTTGGCACTGGTGCAGAGCGTGGAGCCGTTCCACCACACGCGCGAGTACCGAAACCAGGTGGCCTGCGAGAAGCACGTGGGGAGCTGCTTCGACGAGGTCGTCGTCACCATCACCGGCAAGCGCGCGTACGCGACGACCTCGACCCAGTTCAACGGCGACGGGACGACCAGCACCACCACGACCGATCACCTCGTGATCCGCTGGGTGCGTGACGGGGAGGAGCGCTCGCACGAGGTGAACGGCGAGCTCTTCGGCAGGGCCAGGGAGGGCGGCCAGGCCACGCTGCGGATCTGGCGAAGCCAGGTCGTCGGCATCGTGATCGACGGGAAGTCAGACTTCTACAACCCGAGCCAGACCGGCCGGCTCGGATGGTGGCTGTGGCTGGCGTTCGTGGGCCTCGGCGTGGCGCTGACCGGCGTGGTGGAGACGCCAGGGGTCGTCGTCGGCGCCTGGCGGCTGGCCTGGTGGTCGTTCGCCGGCTTCCTGCCGCTCGCGCTGTTCGGCCCGAGCCTGCTCGCCAACGGGGTGGAACCGGATTTCGAGTTCTTCCTCGCGGTCGCGCTGACCGTGCTGTTCGCCGGGGCCGGGATCGCGGTGCTGGCCGGCTCGTTCCGCGACTGAGCCGGCCCAGGCCTCGCCGACGGACCGATCGGGTGCCTGACGTCGCGGTCGAGGGCGATCGGATCACCCGGATCGGGACCGACCTGGAGGTGTCCGGCGACGCGACGGTGGTCGATCTGTCCGGCCACAGGTCGCCCCGGGATTCATGGATTGCCACACCCATGCCACCCTCACACCGGCCCCGGCGCCGGCGATCATGCGCTCGGCGGCGGCGACCGCGCCGGCAAATCTGCCGGTCCTGAAGGCGCTGCTGCACAACGGCTTCACGACCATCCGCGATCCGATGACCGCCGACCTCGAGGACAACACGCTCGACCTGCGGGACGCCATCGCCGCCGGGCTCATCGAGGGCCCGCGGCGATCAGCGAGACAGCCTACGAACTGGGCACCGCCTTCGGTACGGCGATCCTCGGCTCCGCGCTGCTCGGCTTCTCTCGCTCCGCGCTCGCCGACACCGCCCCCGCGGGCCTGCCCGCCGGCGTGCTCGAATCCGCGAAGGAGACCCTCGGGGCCGCGCTGCTGCACGCCGCGGAACTGCCCGGCCTGCTCGGTGCGGCGCTGTCCGCCGCCGCGACCGAGTCGTTCACCAGCGCACTGGCCTGGACGGGCGGGATCGCCACCCTGATCCTGGTCGGGGTGGCGGCCTTCGCGGGCACCATGCTGCGCGGGGTGTCGGCGCGAGCGGACCTCGCCGAGCGCGATCGCTGACGCGGCGGGGGCAGCGTCCCGGTCAGTCGACGCCCTCGACGATGCGGAAGTCGCGCTCGACGCCGTCGCCGAGGGCGGTCAGCGCCTCCTGATAGGCCGCGCTCTCACGCGTGGCGACCGCCTGCTCGTAGCTGTCGAACTCGATCAGGATGGTGCGCTCGGCGATCCCGGCGTCATGGGCGGCGACCCGGCTGCCGTAGGTGAGGACCCGGCCGCCCCCGGCCTTGACGGCGGGGGCCGCCAGCGCGTTGTAGGCGGCCAGCTTCTCGGGGTCGTCGATGGTGCGGTAGACGCTGACCCAGTAGCCCTTGGGCATGGAACCTCCAGTGTTGTTGCGACAGATGGTGACTCACGGGTTGGTCTCGGACCGGCTCCGGCGGGCGAGAGCCAGGCAGGTCAGTGTGGTCGTCGCCATGGCGCCGATGCCGACGAGGGCCGCGGCGGTGTAGGCGCCGTCGTCGGGGAACAGCCGGCCGGGAATGGTGCCCGCGGCCAGGATCAGGCCGCCGAGGGCGCTGCCCAGGGAGTATCCGACGCTGCGGACGACATAGTTGACGCTCATGGCGCTCGACGTCTCGCTGCGCGGGGTCACGGCCAGGATGACACCCGGCATCGCAGCCGAGAAGCCGCCGACGCCGACGCCGAGCACCCCCATCACCACGAACAGGTCGACCAGGTCCGAACGGGCCGCGGCGAACAGCGCGAACCCGCCGCCGACCACGACCGCGCTGCCCGCCAGGAGCAGCGGGCCGGAGATCCGTGTCCGGAGCCGCGGCGTGAGTTCGCCCGCGACGAATCCCGACACCGAGAAGGGGACGAGGACCAGCCCGGCGACGAAGGTCGTCAGCCCGAAGCCGTAGCCCGCGTCGTGCGGGGTCTGCGCGTACCGCGTGACGAGCGTGAGCAGCAGATACATGCCGATGCCGCCGACGAACACGGCCAGGTTCGCTCCCGCGACCGCCGGGTGCCGCACCGCCCGCACGTCGATCAGGGGCGCCGCGACGCGCAACTCGACGACGACCCAGGCGCCGAGCAGCAGCACGGCGACGACGGCGAGACCCGCCGCCACGGCCGGATGCCCGCTCCACAGGCCTCGTTGGCCCGCGAGGAACAGCACCAGGAGCAGCGCGACCGCGAGGACGAGCGCGCCGACCACGTCCACGGGGGCGGCACGGTCCGCGGGGGCCTCGGGCACCGAGCGCCACGCGGTCAGGAGCGCGGCGGCGGTGACGACGAGGCCGAGGCCGTAGGCGGCCCGCACGCCGCCGAGTTCGGCGAGCAGCGCGGCCAGCGGATAGCCGATGCCGACCCCGACGATCGAGACCACCGAGATCAGCGAGATGACGGCCGCGCCGCGTTCCTCGGGCAGATGGTCCCGGGCCACACCCATCATCAGCGCCGTCAACCCGAGTCCGACGCCTTGGGCGGCCCGCCCGGCCAGCAGGCAGCCGAACGGCAGCGGCAGCACGGTCAGCGCGCTGCCCGCGACGACGACCGCCAGCGTCACGAGGATCGTGGCCCGCCGGTGCGGGCCCGCGCCGAGCCTGCCGAGGACCGGGGTCGCGACGGCCCCGCTGAGCAGGGCGATCGTCAGCGTCCACTGCGCGCTGCCGAGCGAGACGCCGAACGTGGTCGCCACGCTCGTGACGAGCGGCGCGCCGAGACTGCCGACCGCCGCCACGACCAGCGCGACGAAGATCAGGGACGGGACGAGCAGCCGTGCCTCGGGTCGCGCCGACGCCGTGACCCCACCGACGCGCTGCCCCCTCACCGCGCCCGCCCCTCGCGGTCCCGGTCCGCGAGCTCCGCCAGGTGATGCAGCGCGGGCAGCGCGGCCTCCAGCGCGGTGATCTCGGCGCCGGTGAGCTCGCCGATCAAGCGCTCGAACGCCTCGACACCCGCCGCGCGCCGCGCGTGGACACAGGACGCGCCCGCCTCGGTCAGGCAGACGAGCGTGACCCGTCGGTCGGCCGCATCACCACGCCGCTCCACCAGGCCGGACTCCTCCATCACCCGCACCAGCGCGGTCATCGCGGGCTGGGTGATGCCCGCGACGGTGGCCAGCTCGGTGATCCGCCGCGGCCCGGTCCGCTCCAGGGTGGCCAGGGTGGCGGCAGAGGTGAGACTCATGTCCCGCGGCAGGCGCCGCGTGGCCCGAGTGGCCAGGCCGTAGAGGGCGGCCCCGATGGCGGAAGCACCACGGTCGGCGGCTCGGCGGCTCATGCCCGAAGCATAGCAACTGTATATTCATCATCTATACAAATGCGTCGGTCCCCCCGAGAAGTCGAGGACGACCACGACCGATACCCCTGCGGTATCGCCGCCGACCCGATGGGTCTTGGACGCCGCACCCTGGCGCGCAGCAGGATCGCCGATGTGAGTGAACAGACGATCGCGTTGGTGACCGGCGCGAACAAGGGCATCGGATACGAGATCGCCGCGGGCCTCGGCGCGCTCGGTTGGCGGGTCGGCGTCGGGGCGCGGGACGCGCACCGCCGCGACGTCGCGGTCGAGAAGCTGCGCGCGGCCGGGGCCGACGCGTTCGGTGTGCCGCTCGACGTGACCGACGACGCCGGCGTCGCCGCGGCGGCCCGGATGATCGCCGACCACGCAGGCGGACTCGACGTCCTGGTGAACAACGCCGCGATCAACGGCGTCACCGGCGATACGCCGCAGACCCCGACCACGGTCGACCCCGCGACCGTGCGAACCCTCGTGGAGACCAACGTGATCGGGGTCCTGCGGGTGACCAATGCGATGCTGCCCCTGCTGCGCGCCTCGGCCGCACCCCGGATCGTCAACATGTCCAGCAGCGTCGGTTCGCTCGCCCTGCAGACCACCCCGGGCATCGACATGGGCCCCGTCCCCGCCGCCTACCTGGCCTCGAAGACCTTCCTGAACGCGCTCACCATCCAATACGCGAAGGAACTGCGCGGCACCGGCATCCTGATCAACGCCGCCTGTCCCGGGCTGACCGCCACCGACTTCACCGGGTTCCGTGGCGACCGCACACCGCGCCAGGCCGCGGCGATCGCGATCCGCCTCGCGACGCTGCCCGACGACGGCCCGACCGGCCGGTTCCTCGACGACGCCGGGACCGTGCCCTGGTGACACGGGCACGCCGGCGGTGCGCCCGGCTCCGCTTCCGGAACACCCGCGAGCTCGCCTATCCTCCAAGGTCATGACCGGCCAACCGGATTCGGGAGCCGAGCTCTTCCGCCGCGATCCCCGTCCCCCGGATTTCCTCGAGCAGCGGCGGTACGCCTCGTACCAGGCCTGGCGGGGACTCGTGCTCGGCGGCCGGGTCGGCCACGAACAACTCATGGCCGACCTGCTCGGCATCAGCCGTCATCTCCACGGCCGCTACGCCTCCGTCTACAGCTACGCGATCCCCGAGACCCTGCCGGAGATCGCACGGCACCGACTGGCGGCGGCCCTGCGCACAGCCCTGATCCGTCTGCCCGAGGAACCGGCAGGCCGGCTCCCGCTCGACGACGTCATGATCCGGCTCGTGGCGTTCTTCGGTCCGGCGCAGGCGGAGTGGCTGCCCGATTCCGTCCTCCGTGCCGTCTTCGCCGGTCTACGGCCGCGCGACGTCGAATTCGGCTGTCACACCTACCCTCTCGCCGCGCTGGACAAGATCTCGTTCGCCGACACGCAGCGGCTCGACGTCGTCCTGCGCGAGGTCGCCACAGCACGGCTGCTGTGCGCGGCCCGCGTCGCACGACCGGACCTTCTCGCCGCGATCCATGCGGCCTTCGACCACACCGACGACGCGTGGGCGGTCCTGTCCTATCTGTCCCGCGGCTTTCCGCCGCCTGTCGACATCCCCGCCCCGGACGACCCCCGGCTGCGCGCGGGACTGGTCGCGCTGGCCGAAGGGATGCCGGGCGACGTCGTCTCGCACGGCCTCTTCCCCAGTCCCCTCGCCAAGCTCGCCCGCCTGTGCCTGGCATCCGCCGGGCACTACCCGCCCGGCCCGGTCCTGGACGCGGCACGCGGAGCCTACGACGCGGGACGCCCCTACTACGCGCACGATGCGGTGGCGTGCGCTCTCGTGCATCCGGGAATCGGTGTCGCCGAACGCGCGGATCTCCTCCGTCACCTGTCGGCGCGCGACACCGGTGGCCTGGCACCCCGTGGACGGCGCGCCCGCAGGAAGTTCTGGCGCATCGTCCGCTGGGCACGCGTGCCCGGCACCCGGGTCGGATGACCCTGTGCTCTCCCGCAATCGGAGCACGCTCGGTCACGGACCGCGCACCCGGAGGAAGACGACTGCGCGTAATCACCGCCGCGATCACTCGACCGGGAGCGTCCGTTCGAGGCGATCGAGCAGGGCTTCCAGCGACTCGTCGAACTCGACGGCGCTGTAGTCCTCGGCCAGCTTCGATTCCAGGCGGGACAGGTTCGGGAAGTCCGACAGCTGGTCTGCGCCCGCGCGATCCGGCTCCGCGGGCACGGTGGGTGCCCGACCGGCGACCTCGAGCAGCAACTGCCCCAGCAGAAACGTCGTGTAGGAGCGGTAGGCCGACACGGCGGAGTCGTCGTCGAAGCCATACGCGAGCAGCGTGTCGAGGAAGGTCTCCATCCAGCGCAGGCTGCGTAAGGGCGGGCGCACCCACGGCGCCTCCGGCGCCCTGGTCGCGACGAGCGGAAACAGCTCGGGATGATCCAGCGCGATCTGGCGGACTCCGTGCGCGAGCCGCATCAGGAAGTCCTGCCACCCGTCCTCCTGACGGCGTGCCGCGAGCTGATGCTCGTGCAGGTCGTCGACCAGCAGCGCGACGATGCCGCCGAGCAGATCCTCCCGGCTGTGCACGTAGCGGTAGAGCGCCATCGCCTCGACGCCGCAGGCCGCGCCGAGCCGACGCATCGTCAGCTTGCGCAAGCCTTCCTGATCGACCAGATCGATGGCCGCCTCGAGGATCAGGCGGCGGCTCAGCGACGCGCGTTCGCTGTCGCCCGGCCCGGAACCGCGAGGGTCCGGCGAGGTCGCCGCACCCTCTACGCGATCGTCGTGATGTTCGCCCACCGAAACATCCCCTCACTACCCGCGTCGAAGCAAGACCAACGGTCAGACTATTTCACTGCTCACGCAGTCCCTAAACACCCGACAGCCACCGCCGGGCGACCGGGGTGGACCGTGACGCGCGCCACCGGCGCCGATCTGCGGGTAAACAGTCCCCGAACTGCGAAGTTTACAAGGTAAACGCAGGCCGCTAGATTGTGTCGAATGTGCGGTCAGGGTTCTGTCGGCGAGCGCGACACCGAGGCCGGCGACGCGATCGGCAACTGCCTGCTGCAGGCGTCCGCCTCGGCCGGCTGGCAGGATTTCCTGGTGCGGCTCGCGCACGGGGTCCGGCGGGTCGCGCTGCGCGAGCCGCAGCTGTTCTCCCCCGCCGCGACCCTCGCCCCGGAGGCGCCCTGGGCGAGACCACCGCTGGGCAGCCTGCGGTGGATGGAGGCGTTCCTGGACGCGCTGCTGTCCTACGGTTTCGACGACGACGAAGCGGTCACGACCTACCGCGCCTTCACGACCTTCCTGCTCGGGCAGTTGCTGCTCGAGGCCGCCGGGCGGCTCTCGGCCCCCGGCGCCGAACGCGCGCCGTCCACCGGCGCGCTCGCACAGTTCCCGAATCTGTTCCGCCTGCAACCGAAGTTGTCCCAGAACCACGGCGCCGCGGAGTTCGAGGACTCGCTCGAAGCGTTGCTCGACCGGATCGAGCGGATGCGCGCGGCGCCCTGAATCACCGCTTCGGGCAAGGACGGCAACATCACCCGGCGACCGACCGCAGCGAGTCGGCGCCCCGTAGTCAGTGGAACGGTGAACCCAGATGGATCAAACCCCCCTCGACGAGGCCCCCGTGTCCCCCGGCGACGTCGCCGAGCTCGAGGAGGTGTTCGGCTCCGGCACCCAGCAGCCGATCGGCAGCTTCCGATTCTGGTTCGGCGAACGACGCTGGGAATGGTCCGACGAGCTCGCCGCCATGCACGGCTACGCCCCCGGCGAGGTCGAGCCGACCACCGAGCTGCTCCTGGCGCACCAGCACCCGGACGACCGCGATCGCGTCGCGGGGGTGATCACCACCATGATCGAGAACCGCGAACCGTTCTCGAGCAGGCACCGCATCATCGATACCGCCGGATTCGAACACGAGGTCATCGCGGTCACCGATCTGCTGCCCGACGACCAGGGGGCGATCGTCGGCATCCTCGGCTACTACATCGAGATCACCGACCTGATCGAGGACGTCACCGATCAGGAGAGCGCGGAATCCTACAAGGGCAGGCAGACGATCGAGCAGGCCAAGGGCGCGCTGATGCTCATCTACGGGCTGACGTCCGACCAGGCGTTCCGGCTGCTGCAGTGGCGCTCGCAGGAGTCGAACACCCGATTGCGCGCCCTGGCCACGCAATTGGTCGCGGAGCTGCGTCCGATCAGCAAGGAGATTCCGCAGTTCCGGAACAGGTTCGATCATCGCCTGCTGACGCTGCACGAACGGGTCCGCGAGGACTGAGCCCGCTCGGGGGCGTGTCGTTCGGCCCGGCGCCGGGCATGTGGGTCCACTGCCCCTTGACTCTGTTACTCGCCCGAGTAACGTGTTACTCGTGCAGGTAACGCAGCGGGAGGTGCCGGATCGGCGCGAGCTACTGCTGCGGGCGACCGTGGAGGTGGTCGCCGAACGGGGGTACGAGGCGGCGTCTTTCGCGCGGATCGTCGAGCACGCGCGGATGAGCAGCACCCGGTTGATCTCCTACCATTTCGCGTCGCGGGAGGCGCTGATGGCCGAGGCCCTGGCGCTGATCGTGCGGGAGGCCGCCGCATTCCTGCGCGACGGGATCGATCGGGCCGTCGGCAGCCGGGCGAAGCTGGCCGCCTACCTCCGCGGCAACCTGGAGTTCATCGCCGCCGAGCCCGTGTACGCGAGAGCCGCGGTCGAGATCGTGGCGCACCAGCGGGCCCGCCCGGGCGAGGTCGAGCAGAACGACGTGTCGGTGGCCCTGCTCGAGGCGTCGTTCGTGGCGGCCCAGGCGGCCGGGGAGATGCGCCGGTTCGATCCGGCCGTGATGGCGGCGAGCGTGCGGGCCGCGATCGACGCCGCCGTCCCACGCATCGCGCGGGGCGACATCGACGCGGGCCGCTACGCCGACGAACTGGTCGACCTCTTCGACGCCGCCACCCGCCCGAATCCGTGAGGCGCGACAGGACATTCACGACCACCACCTGCACCGACGAGCCATCGAGAACGGAGACATCATGGGCACCACCGTCACCGACGAACAGATCAGGGCCCTGGCGGCCACCGCGAAGCCCTACACGCTCGTCCTCCTGCACTGGACACCGCAGCGGAGCATGGACGGCGCGGACGCGATCGAACTCGAGCATCAGCGACGGATGGTGACGCTGCGCGCCGACGGGGTGATCGCCGTCCTGTGCCCGGTCGCCTCCGACGCGGTGGCCGGGGCCGCGATCGTCACCGTGCCCGCCGAGGACGCGGCCGCGCTCATGGCCGACGATCCCTGCGTGCGAGCCGGGATGATGCGCTGCGAGGTGTATCCGTGCCACGGCTTCCCCGGAGACACGCTGCCCGGATGAGCGATCCGGGCAGCGGGTGACCCGACGCGGCTCCCCGCGACCCGGCACACCCGTCGGCGGCGGGAGCACACCGATGCCGCGTCCCCGACGCGGTCAGCGGTCGTGACGGCCGGCGAAGCGCTCGATCGCGTCCGCGCTCACCGGGCTGAACACTCCGACCAGGTTCGCGTCGGGATCGCGGACGAAGAAGACCCGGTTGCCCCACGGCATCAGGGCCGGTTCGGCGACGACCTCCGCGCCCAGCGCGGCGACGCGGGCGTACTCGGCGTCGACGTCGTCGACGAGGAACTCGAGGATGGCCGACCGGTTGGCGGACGCCTCGGCGGAGCCGGGCGCGAACAACGGCACCGTGGCGGTGCTCCCGATCGCGAGGGTCGCGGTCGGCGTGACGATCTCGGCGAACACCGGCGCGAGGCGGACGGCGGACGTACCGGTGAGCTGCTCGTAGAAGGCGACCATGGGGTCGAGATCGTCGGTGATGAGGCGGGTCGAGACGAAGGCGGTGGCGTGGTAGTGGGTCATGGTGGCGACGGTAGAGCCGATACCGGGCCGATTCCGCCCGGTATTCGTGGGAATCTGTCCCCATGGCCCGCTCGACTGCTCGTGTGCTGACTCTGCTGGAGCTGCTCCAGGCCGGTGGAACCCATCCGGTCTCGGCTCTCGCCCCACGGCTGGGCGTCGACGAGCGGACCGTCCGTCGCTACCTCGCGCAGTTGGTCGAGATGGGGATTCCGGTCGAGTCGGCACGCGGGCGGCACGGCGGATACCGGCTGGCGCCCGGTTACCGGATGCCGCCGCTGATGCTCACCGACGAGGAGGCCCTCGCGCTGCTGCTGGGACTGATCGTGGGCCGACGCACCGGCGGTCTGCCGGTCGACGACGAGACCGTCGACCGCGCGATCGGCAAACTGCGTCGCGTGTTGCCGCGAGCGACGGCGGCGCGGCTGGACGCGGTGCGGTCCTCGGCGGACCTGGCATCGCTCGCCGCGCCGGGACGCCCGGACAACCCTGTCCTCGGCGACACGGACCCGACGGTGCTGATGGTCGTCGCCGAGGCCGCGCGCGATCGGCACCCGGTCGCCATCGCCTACACCCGCCGCGACGGACGGGCGAGCAGGCGCACGATCCTGCCCTACGGCATCGTCGCCCGCTCCGGCCGCTGGTACGTCGCCGGCCACGAGTCGCGCACCGGCCAGATCCGAACCTTCCGGGTCGACCGGATCAGCGAGCCCGTGACGCTGCCCGGCTCCTTCAACGTGCCCACCGGCTTCGACGGGACCGCGGCGGTGCTCGCGAGCCTGGCCGCGACGCCGTGGCGCCATCGGGTCTCGGTCCGCGTGGCGGGCACCGTCGAGGAACTGCGCGCGCGGGCCCCCGCCGGGCTGATGACGCTGGAGCCTGCCGCCTCCCAGGACGCGGCGCCGTGGACCCGCGTACGCCTGCGCGCCGAGCGGCTCGACTGGGTGACCACCTACTTCGCCGGACTGGGACGCGCCTTCGTCATCGAGGAGCCGGACGAACTCCGCGAGCACGTCCGCGCCTCGGCCGAACGGCTGCTCGCCGCGTGCGGGGACGGTCCCGGCGCCGAGCGTCCGGCCGCCGACGGTGTCGGTCGGCAGGCGGGCGACGACCGCCTTGCGCCCTGACCTGCGCGTATCCGGCGACCCCGCCGCGACCCCGGTGCCCGGAACACCCGTTCGATAAGGTACCGATCGGCCCGCGTGTCGTCGCGGGCGCAGGAGGAGAGCGCCGCAGATGCCGATGATCGGACGGGACAGCGAGCTGAAGGACCTGGCCACGCTGGTGGCCGCGCCCGAGGGCCGCAGCGGTGTCGTGATCGAGGGCGAACCCGGGATCGGGAAGTCCACGCTGGTCGAGCAGGCGGTCGTGGCGGCGGTGGACGCCGGGCTGCGGGTGCTGCGGACCACGGGCGTGGAGGCCGAGCACGGCCTCGCCTACGCCGGACTGCACCGGGTGCTGTATCCGTTGCGCCGCGCCTTCGACGCGCTGCCCGGCCGCCAGCGCGAGGCGCTCAACTGCGCGCTCGGCATGTCGGACCTCGTGGAGGAGCCGAGCCCGCACCTGGTGGGGCTCGCCGCGCTGACCGTGCTGGCCGACGTCGCGGCCGAACGGCCGGTGCTGGTCGTCGCCGAGGACGCGCACTGGCTCGACCCCGCGAGCGCCGAGGTGCTGGCCTTCGTCGCGCGGCGGATCGACGCCGAACCTGTCGTCCTGGTCGCCACCGTCCGCGACGGCGCGAGTTCACCGCTGCGCGGTGCCGAACTGACGACCATGCGGCTGGGGCCGCTGTCCGACGCCGACGCGACCGCGCTGCTCGACCGCATG
>NZ_BAGK01000303.1 GCF_000308795.1 Nocardia thailandica NBRC 100428
GCCGCGCGCCGCGCCGTGCCGGCTGATCAGGAACGCGGCGCCGACCGGACCGGCGAGGCCGAGCCCGGCCGCCGTGAGCACCATCGCCCCGGTGAGCAGCACCGGGATCGGCGAGCGGGCGCCCGCTGCGTACCCGGACGCCGCGCGGGTTTCCCTCCAGCGAACCTGACTTCCCCGTGCTGGTGCGCATCGCCGAACCCTTCCGGTCGGACCAGGTCATGGACCATGACTACCGCGAAAGTACTGTATCCGAGTCCGGTCCCGGCCCCGTCCGCCGCGACGCAACCGGTACCGGGACCGACGTCAGCAATCATTCAGCGACCATTCGTGCCGCGTCGCGCGCGCTGATTGGGCCCTCCGATCCCGGGTACCGCCGAAGGTGAACCGGAGAAGGGAGGCCCGACATGACGACGGACCCCGATCCTGTCAACACCCCGGATCTCGAACCCGGCGGCGGTGTCCATCCCGGGCACACACCGCCGGAGGCGCCACAGACCTCGGGTCTGTCCGCACCGGAGCCGAGTACACGCCATCGGTTCCCGCTCACCGGCATCGGCGCCGTCGTGGTGGCGGTGCTGGTGGTGCTGCTGTTCGGCGTCGCCGCCGTCGCCCTGATCGCGGCGATGCTCTGACCTGTCGAAAGGACACACGATGACCGAACCCGAACGGTACGAGCACCAGTTCCCCGACGAGGCGCGCACGACCCGCTCGCACGCGGGCGAGTCCATCGAGGACGTCCGCAACTGGCCCGGGCTGATCCTGGTCGGGCTCGGCCTGATCCTGCTGGCGCTGACGCTGACCGCGGCAGGCTACGGCTTCGCGGGCTGGGCCGTGATCGCCGGTGTGCTGTGCGGGGTCTGCCTGATCGCGGGCGTCGCCATCGTGCTCGGGGAGCACTGGCGGGTGAAGGCCCGCGAGGGACTCGACCTGAGCGATCCGCAGGGTCACTGACCGCCGCGGAAATCCATCGTTTCGCGCTCGCCGACCCGGGTATGCCCGCTGGCGGACGCGCCCCGCCACCACCGTGGCGGGTCACGAGTGAAAGGACTCGCGTGATGCTCGGACTCGGAATCCTCGGGTGGATCATCCTCGGTGGACTGGCGGGATGGATCGCCAGCAAGATCATGAAAACCGATGCCCAGCAGGGCATCCTGCTCAACATCGTCGTCGGCATCATCGGCGGCCTGCTCGGCGGTTTCCTGCTGAAGCTCTTCGGCGTCGACGTGGAAGGCGGCGGGCTGTGGTTCAGCTTCTTCACCTGCCTGGGCGGCGCGGTCGTGCTGCTGTTCCTCGTCGGCCTCGTCACGGGCCGTCGCGCTTGACGCCGCGGCCGCGCCGGTGACTCCGCACGCCCGCCGGGATCTCCCGGCGGGCGTGCGGTTTGTCCGGGGCCGTGCCGGGTAGTGCGATCCGGCGGCCCCTCCGCGAACGATTGCCCCGAAAGGAGCCGATCATGACCGAACCCCGACCGAGCTACGACCCGCCGCAGGACACCGGCGCGCCCGACGCGGTGGAGACCGACCCGGCCGCCCTCAACAGCGGTGAGGATCTCGACGAGGACCGGTTGCGTCGCGATCCCCTCGGGCCCGCCATGGATCCGCCCGAACAGTGGTCGGGCGCCACGAAATACGGAATGACCGCCTGGGAGCAGTCCCACCCCCGCGGCCTGGGCGAGCGGCTCGCGGAGGAGGAGCCCGATGTCGGCGCCGGGTCCGCGCCCGCCCCGCGGGACGCCGAAGCGGACGAGGAGGCGGGCGGGACCCAGCGCGACTACGAGGAGCGCCTCGGCATCTCCGCCGACGGCGCCGGCGGCGCGCTGCCGGAGCAGACGCCCGAGCCGCCGGACTGACCGGCGCGGCGGTCCGGGCCGCGTCAGCGGTCGAAGCCGACCAGCGCCGAGGCCAGGGTGTCGGTGCCGAGGACCTCGAGGGCCTGGGTGCGCACGTCCGGGCAGGTCGCGGTGGTGACGGTGTCGACGATGCCGTTGTCGGAGATGATGTCGTCGTTGAGCCCGTCGTTGCGGGCGGCCCAGTTGTGCACGGTGCCGTTGAAGCTGACCTTGGCCACGGTGGTGCCCTGGGAGCGCCAGTTGTCCAGCTCGGCGCCGATCATGTCGCACAGCTGCCGGGACGCTTCGGGGGAGACGGCCGCCGCGCCGCCCGCGCTCGTCGAGGCGGGGGCGGAGGTGGTGGCGTGGGAGGTGTGGGGGACCGGCGCGGAGGTGGTCACGCCGTCGTCGTTGTCGGCGTCGCTGGTGCAGGACGCGGTCGCGAGCGCGGCGAAGACGGCGAACGCGCCGAGCGCGGTGCGGGTGCGGGTGTTCATGGGTCGGTTTCTCCTCACCGATCGGCTACGGGGGCGTGGGAGTGCCTACCCGCCGGGGGAGGTCGCAATCACGGGCGCGGCGGCGGGGGCCGCAGCAGGGCGGGGAGCGCCACGAGGGGGAAGAGGAGCAGCCAGAGGTTCGGAATCCACCACATCGGCTCGTAGTCGCCGCGTACGACGTAGAAGTTCAGCGCCATCAGTCCAGCGGCGGCGGTGAGCGCGAGGGACACGACCAGCAGCTGCGGCGCGGTCCGGGAGCGCGGGCCGAGGGCCAGTCCGGCGAGGCCGAGCCCGATGGCGGCCAGGTCGAGGCCGAGGAAGGACCAGTTCCATTGCCGCAGCAGCGGATCGGTGCCCACGCTGATCGCGCCGAGTGCGGTGGCGATCCAGTAGCCGAGGAAGCCGAGGTCGGTGATCAGCATCGTCGTCTTCGCGACGCCGAGCGGGGGTGCGGACCCGCACTGTTTCATAACCACGGTTACGTAATATCCGTCATGTAAAGTCCGGTGTCAATGCCGAAAGTCGTCGATCACGAGCAGCGCCGCCGGGCGATCGGGGCTGCCGCGTGCCAGGTCATCGCCGCGCGGGGGCTCGCCGACACCAGCCTGCGCGACATCGCCGCGGCCGCCGGGTGCACCACCGGCATGCTCACCCACTACTTCGCCGACAAGCGCGCGGTGCTGCGGTACGCGCTCGGCACCGCCTCCTCGGCGGTCGCCCGACGGATCACCGCGCTGGCCGCCGAGGGCGCCGGGGTGTTCGAGCTGCTGTGTCAGTGCCTGCCGATGGACGAGGCGCGCGGCGTCGAATGGCGGGTGTGGATCGCGTTCTGGGACGGGGCCGCCCACGATCCCGAACTCGCCGCCGAGCAGCGGGCCCGCTACCAGGGCTGGCGCGAGGCGCTCGAGGTCGTGCTGGTCGCCGCCGGGCACCGAGCCGGCCCCGCCCTGGCCGAGGCCGCCGAATCGCTGATGATCGTCATCGACGGCATCGGCCTGCAGGCCGTCTACGATCCGGACCGGTTCACCCCGGCGTACCAGCGCAGGCTCCTGCGCAGGCACGCCGAGCCCGTCCTCGCCGCCCTCGACGGCGCGCCCGCCGTCTGAACGCTCACCGCGCCACGTCCGGCGCCCGGATCGCGGCGTCCGCGAGCAGCGTGGCGGGAATCCGGACCTCGGCGCACACGCCGCCGTAGTCGGAGTCGCCCAACCGGACCGTCAGGCCGTGCTCGGCGGCGAGGCGCGCCACCACGAACAACCCGAACCTGCTGTCGCGCACGAGGGCATCGAGGTCGAAAGCCGGGGCGGTCGAGAGCAACTCGTTCCAGGCCCGCAGCTGGTCGACGTCCATGCCGATGCCCTGGTCGCCGACCGACACGACCGCGCCGCCGTCGGCCGTCGTGCCGCCCACCTCGATCCGCGTGCCCGCCGGGGAGAACGCGGCGGCGTTGTCGATCAGTTCGGCCAGCAGGTGCGCCAGGTCGGTCACCGCCGCCCCCGAGACCGCGACCTCGGCGACCCGCGCGAGCCGCACCCGCGCGAACTCGGTGCTCTCGGCGACGGCGCCGCGCACCACGTCGACCAGCGCCACCGGTCCGCGCCACGCCCGGCCGGGACGGACACCGGCCAGGACGAGCAGATTCTCGGCGTTGCGGCGCCCCCGGGTCGCCAGGTGGTCGAGCCGGAAGAACAGGTCGAGCAGCTCGGGATCCTGCTGGTGCCGCTCGGCCTCGTCGAGCACCGCGAGCTGGCGGTGCGCCAGCGCCTGGCTGCGCCCGGCGAGGTCGGCGAACACCGCCCGCGTCCCCCGGCGCAGGTCGACCTGGGCGACCACCGCCTCGACCACGGCCGCCGCCGCGTGCTCGAAAGCCACCGCCACCTCACCGATCTCGTCGCGCCCGAGATCCAGCGGCGCCTGCGCGCGCGGCACCACGGTGGCCGGGTCGCCGTCCTCGGCGGCGCGCAGGACCGCGGGCAGCCCGACCTCGGCGACGTCCAGCGTGCGGTCACGCAACCTGCGCACCCGCCTGCCGAGCCGGGCGCCGATCGACAGGGCGAGGCCGGTCGACCCCGACGCCAGCGCCAGCACGATCGTGGCGGCCAGGAGCCCGGTGCGGATCTCGCGGTCGGCCGCGCGGTCGGCGTCGTCCTGCACGCTGTCGTGTTGGGCGGCATAGACGTTCAGGAGCCCGGTCAGCACCTCGCCGAATACCGGCCGCCAGTCCCGGCCCCCGGCGACGGACCCGGTGACCGCCTCGCCGAGCAGCGCGTCCTCCCGCTCGGCAAGGGCACGCCAGGCGGATCCGGCCAGCAGTGCGGCGAGGCGGTCCCGCGCGGGCCCGCTCAGCTCGGCGGCGAGGCCGGTCAGCGCGGTCCGGTAGTGCCCGACCTGGTGGACGAGATCGTCGGCCGTGAACGCCGCGCCGCCGGACTCGCTCAGCCCGACACCGACGGTGGCCGCCTTCGTCAGCGCCACCGCCGCGTCGATCAGCCGCCGCGACTCGGCCACGCGCGCGGCGAGCAGCGGATCGGGGGCCCGGCGTTGCGCCTCGCGGAATCCCGCGTCGAACAGCGCCATCGGCGCGTCGAAGACGGCGGCGGCGTGCGCGGCCGAGAGCCTGCCGGTGTCGATGCCCTGGCGCGCGTGGGCGAGCTTCGGCGCGAACGCCGTCCAGAACTCCGCGATCGCCGGTGCCGGGCGGTGCCGCAGCCGGTCGGCTCGCAGCAGCCGCGCGAAACCGGCGTCCACCCGGTCCCGTGCGGCGCCGAGGTCGGGCGACACCGCGGTCCCCCTGGCGAGCTTCTGGACCGACAGCAGCCGCTCGGCCGCGACGGCCGCGAGCAGTTCCGAGGCGGCGGGCCGGATCCGCGCGAGATCCTCGCTCCACTCGCGGATCTGCACACCGTCGCCGACGAGCCCCGCCGAGACCGTCACACCGAGGACCGACAACGTCAGGCCGGGCACGAGGGCGACCACCGCCAGCCGCACGCGCACGCGGCGCCACACCGAGAACATCCGGCGAATCTAGAGCCGCCCGACCAGCGCCGATGCCACGTCGGCGCGGAATTGTGCCACTCCGTGCGCTCGGCCGCGCATCGGTGTGAATCAGTCCAAACTGTCGAGCGCCCGGCCCGGGAACCGCGGCGGACCGGCCTAGCCTCCCGGCATCGACGCTTCGTCCGAAAGGTTCCCGATGATCGTGAACACCCTGCCCGTCCGTGCCGGACTCCTCACCACCGCACTCGTGCTCGCCGCCGCCGCACCCGCGCTCACCGCCGCACCCGCGACGGCCGCCCCGTCGTGCGCGGACGTGCACGTGGTCGCGGCCCGCGGGACCAACGAGCCGGGCGGCACGTTCAGCAGATACCACCTGGGCACCGTGGTCGGCAATCCCGTCTACGCCGCCGTCGACGACGCGCTGCGGAGGTCGACCGACGCCTACCGCGTCGAGTACCCGGCGAGCCTGGAACAGCCCGCCTCGGTCCAGCAGGGCAACCGCGACCTGGTCGACCACGTCGTGGCGCGCGCGGCGGCCTGCCCGGACCAGAAGTTCGTTCTGGTCGGCTACTCCCAGGGCGCCAACGTCGTCGACAACGCCCTGGGCGTCAGCAGCGAGGGCGCCAAGGTCGGCGGACCGATCGTGGCCACCCTGCCCGCCGCGCTGGCCCCACGGATCGCGGCGATCCTGCTGTTCGGCAACCCCATTCGCGAACTGGGCCGCTCGGTCACCGGCGACTACGCCGAGCGCACCTTCGACGTCTGCAACGACAACGACCCCGTCTGCGACCCCGACGGCACCGACTGGAACGTGCACCTGCAGTACAAGCGGCACGCCGACGACGCGGCCGCCTTCGTCGCGGCACGCCTGCGCTAGGCGCGGGGGAGACGGTGACGGAGCGGGCGGCCGGGCACGAGCATCCGGGTGCCACGACGCGGGACCGGATCGTCGCCTCGGCCGCCGCGCTCTTCGGGGAACACGGCATCGAGGGCACCTCCGTGGCCCGCATCGCCGCGCACGCCGGGGTCGGGCCCGGCACCGTGCGCAGGCACTTCGCCGACCACACCGCCCTCGCCGACGAGATCCGCACCCGCCTGCTCGCCCGCGCGGAGCACGAATTCACGGCCAGGGCCACGGGATTGACCGTCCGGGGCGACCGCTCGGCCGACACCTGCACCCGGATCGCCGCCGCGCTGCTCGACACCTTCGCCGACCTGCTCGTCACGCACGCGCCGGTGGTGCGCGCCCTGGCCGACCACGTCGCGTTCGAGGACAGCGGGCTCGCCGCGTTCGAGGCCAGGATCCAGGTACCCGTCCGGCTCGTCCTCGTCCGCAGCCTCGGCCCGCTCGACCACCGGTTCCTCGACGCCGCCACCACGATCCTGACCACCACCGGCTTCGCCGCCGTCATCCGCACGGCCGAACCCGGGACCGACCCGGATACCCGGGCCCGCACGCTGGCGATGACCGCCCGCATGATGGGCGTCTGGCTGGCCGCCGAGGCCGCCGCGGGGCCGCCGCCGGTGCGTCCACCGGGGTCCTGAACCCCGCCTGGCGGGACGCGCGGGCCGGTAGCATCACCGCATCGGCAGGACCTCGGCGACGCGGAATGACGGGATGGTGCACAGCGACCTGGACCCGGTGGCCACGAGCTACCTCGGCCGCGAAGCGGATATCGATGCCGTGGCGCGGCTGGTCGGCGGGCACCGCCTGGTCTCGATCACCGGCACCGGCGGACTCGGCAAGACCCGGCTGGCCCGCAAGGTTGCCGTACGCCTGGCGGGCCGCGGCGAGGTGCTCTTCGTCGAGCTGGCCGGACTGCGGCACGACCGCGAGGTCGCTCCGGCGGTGGCGGCGGCGCTCGGGCTGCGGATCGGCCCCGCCGAGACCGCCGAGGGCCGGGTGCTCGACCACCTGTCCCGGCGTGCCCTGCTGCTGGTCCTCGACAACTGCGAGCATCTGACCGCGGGCGGCGCGGAGTTCGCCGCGCGCGTGCTCGACCGCTGTGGTGACGTGCGCGTCCTCGCCACCAGCAGGCAGTCCCTTCGGGTCGCCGGGGAGCGGGTCTACCGGGTCCCGCCGCTGGCCGCGCCCGACCCGGGCGTCGACGAGCCCGCCGCGGTCGCGGCCCACCCGGCCGCCGCGTTGTTGATCGACCGGGGCCGCGCGGTCCGCGCCGACTTCCGGATCACCGCGGGCAACGCCGCCGAGATCGCCGAGCTGTGCCGCCTGCTCGACGGGGTGCCGCTGGCGATCGAGCTGGCCGCGGCCCGGCTGCGGGCGCTCACGCCCCGGCAGATCCTGGACCGCTGGCGCGGGAGCCTCGGATTGCCCGGCGCGTGGTCGCACGGCGTGCCGGACCGGCACCGCACGGTGCGCGCCACCGTGGAGTGGAGCTACCGGCTCTGCACCGAGGACGAACGGCGCGCGTGGGCACGGCTGTCGATCTTCCAGGACTGGTTCGAACTCGAGGCCGCCGAGCACCTGTGCGCGGACGCGGGTCTCGGCGCCGCGACCGATGTCGTCATGGACGCGCTGGTCGACAAGTCGATCCTGGAACGTCGCGGCCAGGACATCGCGCAGTTCCGGCTGCCGAGCTCCCTGCGGGAACTCGGCCGGGAGGAACTCGACGCGCACGCCCTGACCGAGGCGGTGGCGCGGCGGCACCGCGACTGGTTCCGGCGGCTGGTCCTCGACGCCGATCGCGACTTCGCCGGGCCACGGCAGGACGAACTGGTCGGGCGGCTGCGGACGGCGTTGCCCGACCTGCGGCGCGCGCTGGAATGGTCGCTGGGCACGGGGGAACCCGGCGTGGCCGTCGAGATGGTCACCCGCGTGGACGAATTCTGGACGATGACCGCCGCCAATCACGAGGCACGCGCCTGGTTGCGCCGCGGCCTCGCCGCCGCGCCGCCCGGACCGCGCACCGCGCTCGGCCACGCGATCGCGGCCCTGCACTCGCTGTGGCTGACCGACCGCGCGGGCGCCGAGCGAGATCTCGCGGCGGCCGAGGCCGCGGACCCCGGCGGCGATCGGGTCGTCGCCGCGCGGATCGGTGCGGTCCGCGCCATGGCCGCCAAGATCGACCTGGACAACCGCCGGGCTGCCCACCTAGCCGAATCCGCGATCGCGGTCCTGCTCGAGCACGGGCACGAGCGCGAGGTGCTCGCCGCCTGGAACACCTGGGCGCTGGCCACCGCGGCCGACGATCCCGTCCGCCGGCTGGCCGAACTGCGCGCCGCGGTCGCGCACTGCGCCGCCCGCGGCGAGATCTACCACCGGTCCACGCTGCTGTTCTCGATCACCCTCATCGAGACCATGCGCGGCGAACCCGCCGCGGGGGCGGTCACCGCCCGCGAGGCCCTCGGCTTCACCCGCCGGTGGGACAGCCGGTTCGGCGACGCCTACCACGTCGAATCGCTGGCCTGGGTCGCCGCGGCGCAGCGCCGCTTCCACCGGGCCGCGACCCTGTTCGGGATCGCCGCCGCCGCGTGGGAGACCCTCGGCGCGGACCCGGCGGTCGTGCTGGTCCGCCCGCACTCGCTCTACCGCGAGGCCACCGTCGCCGCGCTCGGCGCGGACGCGTTCGACCGGGCGCACCGGGCCGGTCGCGCGCTGCCGCAGGCCGAGGCGGTCGCGTTCGCGCTCGCCGGCGAATCGCCGACGGCGCCGGTCGGGCACGCGCCGCTGACCGGACGGGAGTTCGAGGTCGCGACACTGGTCGCGGACGGGCGGACCAACCGTGAGATCGCCGCGGAACTGGTGATCGCGACCCGCACCGCCGACACCCACGTCCGCAACATCCTGACCAAGCTCGACCTCGCCAATCGCACCCAGCTGGCGGCCTGGGTCCTCGCCAGGAGCGCGGCACACGCGGCGAATACGTAGTTCTGCCGATGCCCGGTGACCCGGCGACCGGGCACGCTCGTTCCATCCGGAGGGAACGAGGCGGACAGGAGTGCCGATGTCGGACAGGAACGGTGTCGCCCTCGCGGACCGGCCCGCGCGGATCGGGCCCGGCCCCGCGCGGCTCGCACGCCTCGTGGCCGGGCGCCTCGCGGACGAGGGCGCGCGGGTCCGGGCCGGGCGGCCGGACCGGTCGCTGCTGGAGGCGATCGCGCTCGCGTGCGTCACGCTGATCGACGGTCCGCGCGACGACGACACCGGCGGCGGCGCGGCCGGTTTCGGCGCGCAGGCCGCCGCCTGGGCACGTGAGGGGCTCGACGTCGGGGCCCTGATCCGGCTCGCCGGGCGCGGCCTGCGCGCGGCAGCCGACCTGCGCGGCGTCGACCCGGGCGCGGTCGCCGCGCTGATCGGCGAGGTGTCGGCCGTCATCGCCGAGAACTGTTCCCCTTCGGCGGGTTCGGACACCGGCGCCGCCGCGGCCCGCGCGGCGGTCGCGCGGCACCTGCTCGCCGGCACGCCCCCCGCGCGGATCGCGGCGCTGTGCGGCGGCGTTCCGGCGGCGCGATACTGGGTGCTCGCGGTGGGCCCGCCCGGCGCCGAGACCGGGACCGGTCTCGACCGCCGCGTGTGCGAGCGGCGGAGGCTCGCACGGATGGAGGCGGAGCTGGCCGCGGTGGACGAGGCCCCGGCCTTCGCGGTGCTGGCCGCCGGGGGCGGCACCGTGCTCCTGTCGCGCTCCGAGGACGACGGCGACCTGCCCGAGCGCGTCGGACGGCGGCTGGCCGACGCGGCGGGGGCGCCGATCGCGTGCGTGATCGCCGCCGCGCCCGTCGCCGCGGTCGCCGAGACCGCGTGCCGCGGGCACGAGCTGCTGGCGATCCTGCGGGAGCAGGGGGTGAGCGGCGGAACGCACCGGTTCGAGGACCACCTGCTCGACTATCAGATCTGCCGTCCCGGGCCCGCCCGCGACAGGCTCGCCGCCGTCCTGGCGCCCCTGGCGGACCACCCCGAGCTGCTCGGCACCCTGCGCTGCCACCTGACCGGCGAGATGAGCAGGCGCCGCACCGCGCGGGTGCTCCAGTTGCACATCAACTCCGTCGACTACCGGCTGCGGCGCATCTCCGCGCTGACCGGCTACGACCTCACCGACAGCCGCGACGCCTGGTACCTGCGTGCCGCGCTGGTGGCGGCCGGTCGAGCGACGGCGGGCGACCCGGTGTGCTGTGCCGGGCGACCGGCCCGGTCAGAGGACTCCCGATGACCGGATCGCGGCGACCGTCACCTCGGCGACACCGCGCATGCCCTCCACGGTCGGGTGGTAGGGGACCAGCGTCCGGTCGGCGATCACGGGCTCGAACCACCGCGAGCCCGCCGGGGCGCACATCCCGTGTCCGCGCGCCGCGCCCTGGGTGTCGACGTAGGTGGCGCCGTGCAGGGCGGCCTGGGCAGCGACCACGGTGTTGAGGCGATCGAACGCCGCCTGGATCCTGGCCGCGCCGCCGCGGCGCAGGCCGGTCATGGCGGCACAGGTCTCGCCCTCGGTGTAGACCGGCCAGCCGTCGACGAACACGGCCGCGTCCGGCGCCAGCGCCGAGATCCGCCGCAGCGCCGCCCCGTACGACGCCGCGACGGTGTCGATCTCGGCGTCCCAGGCGGGTTCGGCGCACGCGCCGCCGGAGGCGTCGGCGACATGGCAGGCGACGATGTGGCGGGTGAACTCGGCGTCGTTGGCGCCGATGTGCACCGTCACCAGGCGGGTCGCCGGGCCGAGCGCGTCGAACTGGGGGGCGATGCCCGGGCCCTGGGAGGTGGTGAGGTCCTTCAGCCGGGCCGAACTGCAGGTGCGGTCGTCGAGGCGGAGGCCGAGCTCGCGGGCGACGAGCGCGGGGGTGTTGACGGTCGACCGCGCGCACTGCAACGGCGCGCCCGTGTCCAGGGCGACCACTCCCGTCGTCGCCGCGCCGGAGTCGCCGAGCGCCACGTATTCCGCGCCGGGCACGGCCGCGCCCGCGGGCGGGCCCGCCATCGTGGCGCCGAGCAGGCCGAGCGCCAGCCCCGCCGCCCGGAGGCCTCTGCTGCTGCTTCCCATCACCATCCCGTTCCGTGGATCGGACATCGACGCCCGCGATGCTGCCCGGCCCGGGGCGTCGGTGCCGCGCGTTCGGGGCCGTGTCCGGGGTCGATCACAAGCGGTGTCGACGGTGCGCCGGGCCGGTTCACAACGACCGCGCGCCGCCGTCGGACCGGTCGTCCAGGAACAGGGGTGGGATGAAGTGCAGCATCAGCGTGGACCAGACCAGGTGGGTGACCTGGGAGGCGAGGATCCCGCCGGTGCGCTGACGCTGCACGCCGAACAGTGTGCCCATCACCGCCGCGGCCAGCACCAGCGCCGGGTTGCGTGTGGCGGTCGTGTTGAGGATGTAGGCGACCGTCGAGACGGCGACCGGCCCGCGCGCGGCCGCGTGGAAGACCGCGCCACGGAAGTACACCTCCTCGGCGGCTCCGTTGGCCAGGGTGGTCAGCAGGACCGCGGGCGTCCGGCCCTGATCGGCGTAGCGCATGACCGACGCGATCGCGTCGCGCAGCAGGGGGATCCGGCGCGCGACGAGCGCGCACCCGTAGAACACGCCGAACGCCGCGACCCCGGTCGCCGCCGGGACGAGGACGCGACGATCGGCGGGGCCCGTCGCCGCCGGCGTGGTGACCAGGCCGCCCGCGGTCAACGTGGCGGCGGTGGCGAAGGTGAGCCCGTAGAACCGGCCGCTGGCGGGTGGCGCCGCCAGCGAGGCGCCCAGCAGCGCGGTGCCGGCCAGGCCGACCGCTGCGACCTGCCCGGGCCGGCGTTCACCCGGTCCCGGCCGCACCCGGCGCAGCCACGCGCGCGCGCTCATGCCCCGGGCCGCGATCCGACGCGTTCGCCGAGCGCGCGCAGGACCGCCTCGTCGTAGCCGATCGTCTCGAACGGCAGGATGTCGCGGATGGCGTCGTCGTGCACGACGACCTCGTTGACCATCGAATCCACCAGCGACCGGCCGGTGCGGACGTCGACGTCGGTGACCAGCGCCAGCCATCGCGAGGAGAGCCGCGGCGACAGCAGCGGCACGGGCAGGATCGGCATCGGCCGTCCCTGGATGCGGGCCACCCGACGCAGCATGTCGAGGTAGGCGAGTACGTCCGGGCCGCCGATCTCGTAGGTGTTGCCGGTGGTGCGCGGCTCGGTGAGCACGCCGGCCAGATAGCGGATCACGTCGTCGACCGCGATCGGCTGGGTGCGGGTGCGGACCCAGCGCGGCGTGATCATCGCGGGCAGATGCTCGACCAGCTGCCGGGTGATCTCCCAGGAGATGCCGCCGTGCCCCACGATGATCCCGGCCCGCAGGGTGGTCGTCGGCACGCCGGCCTCGCCGAGCAGGGTCTCGACCTCCCGGCGGCTGCGCAGATGCGGCGAGAGCCGGTCGGCGTCGTCGCCGAGCCCGCCCAGGTAGATGATGCGGCGGACCCCCGCGTCGGCGGCGGCGCGGCCGAAGGTGCGGGCCGCCAGCGCATCGCGGCGTTCGAAGTCCTCCTCGGCCAGCGAGTGCACGAGGTAGTAAGCGGTGTCGCAGCCGCGCAGCGCCTCGGCCAGGGCGGCGGCGTCGGTGACGTCGGCGCCGACGGGCGTGCCCGCGCCGGCATAGGTGTCCGGGTGACGGGTCATGGCCCGCACGGTGTGCCCTTCCTCCTCCAGGCGCGGGCACAGCCGTCGCCCGATGAATCCGGTCGACCCGGCTACGAGTACGTCCACAGCACATCCTCTCCACGCGGGGCGGTGGAACGGCCGGGCCTGGCGGCGCCGACGGGGTGGGGCATCCGCCAGGCTACCGGCGACGCGCCGGCGGGTGGCGCATGTCCCGGGCGGCGCCGTCCGTGCGCGTCGACCGCCGGGATCGGCCGCCACCACGGGGTTTCGTCGGCCGAGACAAGCATTCGCGTGAACCTCTGTGAGCACGAACCGAACTCGGGCCGACACCTTGTGGACGCTCCCGCCGGCCGAGAGGATTGCCGCAACCATCCCGGGGGAAGGACCTGCCCGCATGACGAACACGTACGTACGCCGAGTGGTCGCGCTGGCCCGCCGCGCCGGTACGGCCGTCGGGGCCGGGCTGCTCCTCGCCGCCGCCGCGAGCGGGCCGGTGGTCGCCGAGCCGCTCTACCCCGCGCCCGATCCGGACCCGTTCTACGCCCAGCCCGCCGACCTGGGCGCCGCCTCGCCGGGCCAGGTCCTCGGCCTGCGGCGCATGCCGGACCTGCCGATGTTCCCGGACACCACCGTCACCGTGGTCCGGTTCCGTTCCACCGACTCCACCGGCGGACCCATCGCGGCGACCACCACCGTGCTGCAACCGGCGCAGCACCGACGGGGCGGCCCGCTGTTGTCCTATCAGCACATCATCAACGCGCTCGGCGCCAAATGCTCGGTTTCCCACGTGCTCTACACCAGCGACCCCGATCTCCAGATCCGGGAGGCGCCCACCTGGAACGTGCTGCTGCGCCAGGGCTGGACCATGGTGCTGCCCGACCATCTCGGCCCCACCTTCGCCTACGGCGCGGCCAGGCTGGGCGGCCAGGTCACCCTCGACAGCCTGCGCGCGGTCCGCTCGGTCGCCGACTTCGACCTGGCCGACAGCCCCATCGGCATGGCCGGCTACTCCGGCGGCGGGATGGCGACCGCGTGGGCGGCGGCCCTCGCCCCGGACTACGCGCCCGAGCTGGCGATCGCGGGGGCGGCCATGGGCGGGGTGCCGATGAACCTGATCGCGATGCTGGAGGGTCTCGGCTTCGGCGGCCATCCGGCGTTCGGCCTGGCCATGGCCGCCGGGATCGGCCTCGAGCGCGAGTACCGCGACCGGTTCCCGATCGGCGATCAGCTCAACGCGCGCGGGCTCGCGCTGCGTGCCGCGGTGGCCGACTCGTGCACCAACAACATCCTGACCGAGGGTGCGGGCAAGGGCATCATGGATGTCGCCTCCACGACGCGGATGATCGACAGCCCGGAGGCCCGCGCGGTCGTGGAGGAGAACAGCCTCGAGCTGTTCCCGGGCGTCCCGGCCACTCCGATCTTCGAATGGCATTCGGGCACCGACGTTCTCATCCCGGTGGACGCGATCACCCGGACCATGCGGCGCTGGTGCGAGGCGGGTGCGCGGGTGCGCAGCGAAGCGGTGATCAGCCCCGACCACCTCACCGCCGCCCTCATCGGCCTGCCCGGCGCGGTGAGCTGGCTCGACGCCCGCATGCGCGGGGAACCGGCCCCCACCAACTGCTGAGCGCGACCCGAACGCCGCCCCGCGCCGGTGGTGCGGTGGTGTCACCGATCGCAGACCTGGATCGCTTCGAGCCCGTGCCCGCGCGACGAACCGTGGCCCGAGCCGGTGTGGCCGGTACCGGCGGCGCCGAGCTGCTCGGCGAGGCCGTCGGTCCTGAGCGCGGCCGGCCCGGAAAACCATGCGGCCGCACCGTTTCGGGCGCTGGGTCACGCCGAGGTCCGGACGCACATCCGTTGCGCACCGCGACGGGGACGAGCTCGCCGAACAGCTCGCGCGCCGGCGCGCGCATCCCGAGCGGCACCCGTAGGTGAGCGGCTGCGTCACGACGCGGGCAGGGAGACCGGCGGCCCCGGCCACGTGCCCGCCGCGCGCTGGGCCCACTCGCCCGATCGGCGCGCGGCGCCCGCGTGTCCGCGAGATCGCCGGAGTGTCGTCACGAGATCGCAAAGTGGCCGGCGCCCCCGTTCGGATGTTGTCTGAATATTTGCTGACCTATGCTTCGGTCATGGACATCGATCCGAGCCCGCCGATCCTCACCGGCCTCGACGACGGCCTTGTCCTCGACATCGCCGAGGTCGGGATCCACAACCCCCTGCCGCTGCCCGGCGAGACCACCTACGCCTACGCCGTGGCGGCCGACGGGGACCGGTACCGTCTGCCCGATCCGTTGCACGAGTGGGTGACCAGGACGCTGGCCGAGCACTACGCGCGGCGCGAGGCCGGGCAGGCGCCGCCGCTGCCCGCCTCCGTGGAGTTCGGCGTCCGCGATGGCCGGATGTTTGCCCGGCGGCGCCCGCCCACGTCGTGATCGAGGCAGGGCCGGGTGTTCGGTTCACCTGCGGCGGGGAACACGCAGGTGTGGGTACCGCGAGAGAACCGCTGTCGGCGTGGCTGCGCGTGCGGCGCGGCCAGCTGATCCGTCACCTCGCCGTCGGCGCGAGCGTCGACGAGGCGATCGGCGCCGAGTTCACCGCCGTCGCCGGGCGGCCGCCGGTCGGGGAGACCTATCGCGGCCGGGCCGACGTCACGGTCCTGTGGTTCCGTGGTGACGTCGGCGCCGACCTGGGCGCGCTCCTGGAACGCGTGGCGGCGGTGACGCGGGAACTGATCTGGCTCTTCACCCCCGCCGCGCCGGTCGCGGGCTTCGTCGGGGAGCCGCATCTGCTCGCCGCCGCCCGACGCGCCGAGCTCTTCGCCGAACTCGACGTCCTGCGCCGCGGCCCGTGGATCGGTGCCCGGCTGCACCTCGGGTGAGCCGCCGATCGCGCGGAGCTAGGGCGCCGAGACGACGGCGCCGATGAGCCGGTACGCGGCCGCGTCGCACCGCGTGACGTCGCCGGTGACCAAGCGGTCCAACAGGATTCCCTTCAGTCCCGACGCGAGCACCGTGGCGTCGACCCGCGCCGGGCCGGGCGGTCTGCCCGCGGCCACGAGCAGGTCGGTCGCGTAGTCGACCCAGGCCAGCACCGCCTCGCCCGCGGTCGGCCGCTCGGGCGCGTCGGGGGTCAGCCCGGCCGCCAGCAGGTGGAACATGACCGTGAAGTGACCCTGCTGCTCCGGTGCGGTCATGCCCGACCACGCCGCGGCGGCGGTCTCGGCCGGCGCGCGATCGGGGACCGCGGCGAGCTGGTCGCGCATGCGGCGGCGGTGTTCGGCGAAGGCCGCGGCCAGGAGCTGTTCGCGCGTGCCGAAGTAGTGCACCAGCATCCGGGCGCTCGTGCCGATCCGGCCCGCCAGGCCGCGCAGGGTGAAGTCGACCAGGCCGTGGCGGGCGAAGTCGGCGAGGGTGGCGTCCAGGATCTCGTCGCGTCGATCGGTCACCCCTTGACCGTAACACTTGTTACATCTAGGGTCGTCGCCATGGCTGTAACAAATGCTTCATCGCTGGCGCCGCCGACCGAGTACACC
Source organism: Nocardia thailandica NBRC 100428 (assembly GCF_000308795.1). Lineage (GTDB taxonomy): Bacteria > Actinomycetota > Actinomycetes > Mycobacteriales > Mycobacteriaceae > Nocardia > Nocardia thailandica. The sequence goes on from NZ_BAGK01000303.1 coordinate 16,444, forward strand.
GCGTTCATGCTGCTCACCGCCCTACCGGAATGGCTGTCGCTGACCAGGGCCGAACGGCGTCGCGTCGCCGACGCGGCGTTGGGCGCCGCGCTCGACGGGCGGACCCGGACCACGATGCGTTTCTTCGACGCGGAGGCCTTCAGCGCCCGGTGCAGCGACGTCGCGGTGTTCACCACCACCGATCTGGCCGAGTACTACCTGGTGATCGAGGCGCTGCGGGACTCCGCGCTGTTCACCGTCCCCTACTTCCGGCTCGACGACCTGATCCTGTCGGTGGAAGACGGGCACCGGGCCGCCGGATGAGCGCGCCGAGCACGCCTGGCGCCGCGCTGGTCACCGGCGGCGGTAGCGGTGTCGGCCTCGCGCTGGCGCGCCGGCTGACCGCCGCGGGCCGCCGGGTGCTGATCTGTGGCCGCGACGAGGACCGGCTCCGCGCCGCCGCCGACCGGCTGCCGGGCGTGCGCGTCCTGCGCGCGGACCTCGCCGACCCCGGTGACGTGGATCGTCTCGCCGAATGGGCCCTCGCGACACCGGGTCTGGACCTGCTGGTCAACAACGCCGCGGTGCAGTTGGATCGCCGGTGGGCGGCCGCGGACGGCGACCGCCTCGTCGAGGACCTCGCCCGGGAGCTGGCGACGAATCTGGGCGGGCCGCTGCGGCTGACCGCCCGGCTGCTGCCCGCGCTGGCCGCGGCGCCGCACGCGACGGTCGTCAACGTGACCTCGGCGCTGGCGGTCGTGCCCAAGCGCTCCGCGCCGGTCTATTGCGCGAGCAAGGCGGGCCTCGTCGCCGCGAGCACGGCGCTGCGGTACCAGCTGGCCGTGGACGCGCCGACGGTCCGCGTCGTCGACGTCATGCTGCCGCTGGTCGACACGGCCATGACCGCCGGTCGCGGGCGCGGCAAGATCGCTCCCGACGCCGCCGCGGCCGCGATCCTGGACGGACTGCGCGACGATCGCGCCCACGCCATCCGGGTGGGGAAGGCTCGCGCGCTGCTGGCCCTCCACAGGCTCTCGCCCGCCCTGGCCGCGCGCCTGGTCGCCGACTGATCCGCGGCGTGCCGGGCCGCCGGGACAGCGACTCCCGGTGCGCCCTGCCGGCGGCGGGGGGGATTCCCGGAAGGCCCCCGGCCGCAGCGGTTTTCGCGGCGGCCGGGACTGGCGGTGGATCGCTGCTACCGCGCCGGGGTCGTGGCGCGATGGGGCAGGCGACCCACCGCGGCGTTCAGGTCCGCGTAGGCCCGGTCGTACTGGGCGCTGAGCGCCGCCACGAGTTCGGCCGTGGACTGCTCGGCGGTGACCGCGCCGATGCCCTGGCCCGCGCCCCAGACGTCCTTCCATGCCTTGGCCTCGGTGTTGCCGCCGGAACCGAAGTTCATCGCCGACGGGTCGGAGACCGGCAGGTTGTCGGGGTCGAGGCCCGCGGCGATGATGCTGCCGCGCAGGTAGTTTCCGTGCACGCCGGTGAACAGGTTGCTGTAGACGATGTCGGCGGCGCCGGAGTCGACGATCATGCGGCGGTAGTCGGGGACGACGTTGGCCTCGGTGGTCGAGAGGAAGGCCGAGCCGATGTAGGCGAGGTCGGCGCCGGCGGCCTGGGCGGCCAGGATCGACCGGCCGTGCGCGATGGATCCCGAGAGCAGCAGTGGGCCGTCGAACCAGGTCCGGATCTCCTGGACGAGCGCGAACGGTGACTGGGTTCCCGCGTGGCCGCCCGCCCCGGCGGCCACGGCGATGAGCCCGTCCGCGCCCTTCTCGATGGCCTTGCGCGCGAAGCGGTTGTCGATGACGTCGTGGAACACGATGCCGCCGTAGGAGTGCACGGCGTCGTTGATCTCCTCGCGGGCGCCCAGCGAGCTGATGACGATCGGCACGCGGTGGTCGACGATGACGCCCATATCGTGCTCGAGCCGGTCGTTGGACCGGTGCACGATCTGGTTGACGGCGAACGGGGCCACGGTCGCCGCCGGATGGGCGGCCGCGTACTCGGCGTTCTCGGCCGCTATGCGGTCGAGCCAGTCGCCGAGCAGCGACGACGGCCGGGCGTTCAACGCCGGGAAGGAGCCGACGATGCCTGCCTGGCACTGCGCGATGACCAGTTCGGGGCCGGACGCGATGAACATCGGCGACGCGACCACCGGCAGGGACAGGCGGCTGGACAGCCATTCGGGCAGGGCCATGGAAACCTCCGGAGGTGGGACGGGCCGGCCGCCGCCGAGCGGCGCCGGTTCCCTCACGGTATTGCCCGCCCACACCGCTATGCAACCAGTTGCATAGCGGTGTGGTGGCGATCACCGGGGGGATCGCACGGGGTTCGGCGGTTGACGGGGACGGGTCGCACGGTAATGTAAACAGTGTCCACATTGGTCGACGGAAGGAAATCACGATGTTCGCGGTGACGCTCGACGGCTACGGCGGCCCGGAGGTCATGCGGTGGGCCGAGGTCGACGACCTGCCCGCGCCCGGCCCCGGGGAGGTGGCGATCGAGGTGGTCGCCGCCGGGGTCAACCGGGCCGACGTGATGCAGCGCTGGGGCGCCTATCCGCCGCCGCCGGGTGCCAGCGACGTGCTGGGGCTGGAGGTGTCCGGGATCGTGGCCGCGGTCGGGCCGGGGGCGGGGGAGTGGCGGGTCGGCGAGCCGGTGTGCGCGCTGCTGTCCGGCGGCGGCTACGCCGAGCGGGTGAACGTGCCCGCCACCCAGGTCCTACCGGTGCCCGAAGGTGTCGGCCTCGTCGAGGCCGCGGCCCTGCCCGAGGCCGCGGCGACGGTGTGGTCGAACGTGGTCATGACCGCCGGGCTGCGCGACGGGCAGACGTTGCTGGTCCACGGCGGCGGCAGCGGCATCGGCACCCACGCCATCCAGGTCGGCCGCGCGCTCGGCGCCACCGTCGCGGTCACCGCCGGGTCGGGCGCGAAACTGGACCGGTGCGCCGAACTCGGCGCCGACACGCTGATCAACTACCGCGACGAGGACTTCGTCTCGGTGGTCACCGAGCGGCACGGCGGCGCCGACGTCATCCTCGACATCATGGGCGCGGGCTACCTCGCGCGCAACGTCGACACCCTCGCCGAGGACGGCGACCTGGCGATCATCGGACTCCAGGACGGCGCGGTCGCCGAGGTGGATCTCGGTGTGCTGCTGGGCAAGCGGGGCTCGATCCACGTCACCAACCTGCGCCGCCGCCCGCGCGAGGGCCGCGGTTCCAAGGCCGAGATCATCGCCGCACTGCGCCGCGAGCTGTGGCCGTTGATCGCGGCGGGCGCCGTGGCACCGGTCGTCTCCGCGCGTGTGCCGATCGCCGAGGTCGCCCTCGCCCATCCGCTGCTCGACTCCGGCGAGACCGTCGGCAAGGTGCTGCTCACGGTCCGGGAGCCCTGAGCGGCCGGTCCACGGGCCGATCGATCAGGCCGAGCACCGAGCGCACCGTCGCGCCGACGCGGGCCCGCAGCGCGGTCCGGTCGTCGGCGTCGAACTTGCCGTGCAGGTAGAGGAAGGCCAGGCCGTGCACCATCGACCAGAGGGCGGTCGCCAGGGCCTCCTCGTCGGCGGCCGGGAACGCCTCGCGCACGATCGCGCGCACGTAGTCGTGGAGGGCGGTGGTCGCGGCGAGGCGTTCGGGGCTGCTGGGATCGCAGGGTTCGGCGAACATCGCCCGGAAGAGTCCCGGGCGGTTCAGCGCGAATTCGACGTAGGCCACCGCGATCGCGGTGAAATCCTCGGGGGTGCGGGGCGCCGGGCAGGCGGCGGCCAGGTCGGCCGCGAGATCGCGGTAGCCGACGGCCGCCACCGCGGACAGCAGCGCGTCGCGGTCGGCGAAGTGCCGGTAGGGCGCGGCGGTGGAAACACCGGCGCGGCGGGCGGCGGCACGGAGCGACAGCTCGGCGGCGCCGTTCTCCTCGAGGAGGTCGACAGCCGCGCGGACCAGTGCGGCGGGGAGATCGCCGTGATGGTACCGGGTGTTCGAGGTCGCCATGGTGTCAATCTAACAAAGTGTGGGCACTGCTCACATATCGGATTCATGTCAGCCACCGCACGCCCTTCAGCCCTGTCGTCCGTCCGTGGCCGACGGGCGCGCTCGGCCGTGCGGTCAGGTCGCGCCGCGAGCGCGGCGAGCCGGCGGCCCGCCGCGCCCGGGGCATCGGGTGTTGCGCGGCTCAGTGCAGCGCGTCGCGCAACGTGGCCTGCGCCAGCGCGATCGCGGCCGTGGCGGCGTGCGTCGGGCGCAGGGCGTTGAGCATCATGAAGTCGTGGATGATGCCGCCGAAGCGCACCTGCGTGACCGGTACGCCCGCCGCGCGCAGTTTGGCCGCGTACGCCTCTCCCTCGTCGCGCAGCACGTCGGCCTCGCCGGTGATCACGAGCGCCGGCGGCAGGTCCCGTAGCTGATCGAGGGAGGCACGCAACGGCGAGGCGTAGATCTCCGCGCGCTGCGCCTCGTTCTCGGTGTACTGGTCCCAGAACCATTTCATGCCCTCGCGGGCGAGGAAATAGTGCTCGGCGAACTGGTGATAGGACGCGGTGTCGAAATCGGCGTTCGTGACCGGATACAGCAACACCTGCCGGGCCACGCGGACATCGCCGCGCTCCTTGGCCATCAGTGCGAACACCGCGGACATGTTCCCGCCCACCGAATCGCCGACGACGGCGAAACGCGAGGCGTCGAGTCCTTTGTCGGCGCCGTGGGCGACGACCCATTGGGCGACCGCGTAATTCTGCTCGATCGCGGTCGGGTACTTGGCCTCCGGAGAGAGGCTGTACTCCGGGAACACCGCGGCGGCGCCCGCGCCGACCGCGAGTTCCCGGACGAGGCGGTCATGGGTGTGGGCGTTGCCGAAGACCCAACCCGCGCCGTGGATGTAGAACAGGACCGGTAGCGGCCCGCTCGTGCCCGCGGGTTTGACGATGCGGACCCGCACGGGTCCGGTCGGTCCGGTGTCCACGGTGATCCACTCCTCGTCGATCGCGGGCAGGTCGACGGGCCCGGACTGCACCTCGTCGACCGTCTTGCGGCCCTCCTCGGGTGGCAGCTGGTAGAGGAAGGGAGGGGTGTCGGTGGCCTTGCAGAACTCGGCGGCCTCGGGTTCGAGTACCGGTTCGATGTCGGTCATCTCGCGCTCCTTCGGGTAGGGCAGAGCTGAGGGCGGTGGCCTGGTGGATGCGCATCGGATCGATGCCGTCGGCTACGCTAGTCCGATGATGTAAGCGGTGGCAACACTTGGACGGCAGTGCTACGACGAAATCCCCGGAGGATGAGCACATGACCAGACGCATTCTGAATGTCGTGACCAATGTCGGGCATTACGACGACCCGTCGCACGCGACAGGCCTGTGGTTGTCGGAATTGACACACGCCTGGCAGGTGTTCGAGGACCACGGATTCGAGCAGACCCTGGTCAGCCCGGCCGGTGGGGTCGTCCCGCTGGAGCCCCGGTCGCTGAAATTCCCCAGCTACGACAAGACCGCGAAGGCCTGGCGCGCCGACCCGGCCCGGATGGCACTGCTCGAGAAGACCGCCGACCCCGACTCGATCGACGCCGCCGACTACGACGCGATCTACTTCACCGGCGGGCACGCGGTCATGTACGACTTCCCCGACAGCGCGGGGCTGCAGCGGATCACCCGCGAGATCTTCGAGCGCGGTGGCATCGTGTCCTCGGTCTGCCACGGCTACTGCGGCCTGCTCAACACCCGGCTCTCGGACGGCTCCTACCTCGTGGCCGGACGCAGGCTCACCGGCTTCGCCTGGCAGGAGGAGGTGCTGGCCCGCGTCGACAAGCTGGTGCCCTACAACGCCGAGGCCGAGATGAAGTCGCGCGGCGCGCTCTACGAGAAGGCCAAGCTGCCGTTCGTCTCCTACGCCGTCGTTGACGGCAACCTCGTCACCGGCCAGAACCCCGGCTCGGCCAAGGAGACGGCGAAGAAGGTCGCCGCCGCGCTGGGCTGACCCGCCCGCCTCGGCTCAGTCGACGACCTGCGGATCGAAGCGGGGGTAGATGACGAGCGGGTCGACGATGACCACGGTCGCGACGCGGATGAGGCGGGCCGGGACGGTGTCGCCGAAGTGGGCGAACGACGGTCCGAACACCGCGTCGATCCCGAGCTCGGCGGCGAGGGCGGTCAGCCGCGCCACCGGATCGACGGTGGTCGCGTCGAAGGCGACGGTCTCGCGCAGGTCGTATCCCTGGCCGGCCGCCGCGTTGCGCAACGCGGATTCGTCCCGGACCTGGCCGACCCCGGCGATGTCGGTGCGCAGGAAACCGAGCGCGGTCCTGCGCTCCGGGGGAGCGGAACGGCGGTGCGGCCCGGCGAGGGCGCGCGTCCACAGGCGCCTGCTGCGGGGAGCGCGGGTGGCTCGCGCGGTGGTGCCGGGCGGTGTCGCGGTGTTCATCAGGTTCTGCCGCCGATCACGTGCGTGTGCCGTGCGACAGCGCCGCGGCACGAGGGTGTGTTCAGGCGATCGCCGCTCACCGCGCCGGTGTTACAGCGGTCCGGCGCGGCGGGGTGGGCGCTCGCGTCAGGTCGCGGTGGCCGCGATCGCCCGCACGGCGTTGCGCTCGACCAGCAGCGGGACGAACTCGCGCACCGGGGCGCTGTCGAAGTGCTCCCACGCGTCGTGCACGATCGCGTCGATGACGGTGGCATCGATGCCGGGATAGCGCTGTCCGAGCCGGGTGATGACCTCGGCGATGTGTTTGTCCTCGTCGGTCGGCATAGGTCATGGTTGCCATCGGTTTGCCGAGCCGTCAATGCCGATCGGGCAACGGCAGCCGGGTCGTTATCCGGCGCCGGCCGCCGGAGCCGGGGGCGTGCGCCCGAGTCCCGGGTCTGCCCGCGCGCGATCGACCCGGCGGCCGGTCCGGCCGTAGGTTCGGTGGGGTGACGGGTGGCGAGACGGTGGTCGGCGGGGCGTGGCGGGAGCTGCTCGGGCCCCGGCACCTGGCGGTGTCCACGGTGCTCGCGGGCGGCGTCGGGCTCTACGCGACCAACGAGTTCCTGACCATCAGCCTGCTGCCCAGCGTCGTGGACGAGATCGGCGGCACGCGCCTCTATGCGTGGGTGACCACGGTGTACCTGGTCGCCTCCATCGTGGTCGCCGCCACCGTGCACGCGACGCTGGCGCGGCTCGGTTCCCGCTGGTCGTATCTGGTGGGGCTCACCGTGTTCGGCGCGGGCAGCGTGCTGTGCGCGGCGGCGTCGAGCATGGAGGTCCTGCTCGCGGGCCGCCTCGTGCAGGGCGCCGCGGGCGGGTTGATCGCCGGCCTGGGGTACGCGGTGATGAACGCCGCCCTGCCGCGGTCGCTCTGGACCAAGGGCTCGGCGCTGGTCTCGGCGATGTGGGGTGTCGGAACGCTGCTGGGTCCGACGGTGGGCGGCGCGTTCGCGCAATCCGGCGCGTGGCGCTCGGCCTTCGTGGCGCTGGCCCTCCTCACCGGCGTCGTGGCGGTTCTCGTGCCCCGCGCGCTTCCCCCACGGGCGGACGAACCGCCCCGCGACCCCGACCGCGTCCCGGTGCGGTCGCTGCTCCTGCTCACCGCGGCGGCGCTGACGGTCAGCGTCGCGGTCGTGCCGCGCGACGGCCGCTGGACGGCGCTGCTCGTGGCCGCGGGCGCCGCGCTCGCCGCCGCGTTCTTCGCCGTGGACCGCCGGACCGCCACCTCGGTGCTGCCCGGCGCGGTCTACCGCGCGGGTCCGTCGAAATGGATCTACCTGACCCTCGGCATCCTCATGGCCGCGACGATGGTCGACCTGTACGTGCCGTACTTCGGCAGGCGGCTCGCGCACCTGACGCCCCTGGCGGCGGCCTTCCTCGGCGTGGCGATCGCGGTCGGATGGACCACGAGCGAGATCGTCAGCGCCTCGGCGACGCGGCCCCGCGTGATCGCGCGCATCGTCGCGGTGTCGCCCCTGGTCATGGCGGCCGGCCTGCTGGCGGCGACCCTCGGCCAGGTCGAGGACGCCTCGGCCGGGCTGGTCGCGCTGTGGGTGGTGTCGCTGCTCTGCACGGGCGTCGGCATCGGCATGGCGTGGCCGCACCTGTCGGCGTGGGCGATGAGCAGCGTCACCGACCCCGCCGACGGCGGCCGCGCCGCCGCGGCGATCAACACCGTCCAGCTCGTCTGCGGCGTGTTCGGGGCGGGGCTGGCCGGCGTGGTGGTCAACGCGACCGACACCGGGGGCGCCGCCCCGGCACGGTGGGTATTCGCCGCGTTCGCCCTGCTCGCCGCCGTCGGGGTGTTCGCCGCGCGGCGATCCGTGCCGCCCGGGCGGCCGGGCGACGCGGCCCCGGGGCGGCGGCCCGCGCCCGCGCCGGATCACATGGGATAGATCCCGTGCTTGCGCGGATTGAATTCCGGTGCCGCGGGCGGCTTGTCGCGAAGCAGGCGCAGCGCGTGCCGGATCTCGAGGCGGGTGCGCGAGGGTTCGATGACCGCGTCGATGTAGCCGCGCTCGGCCGCGACCCACGGCGTCGCGACGGTCTCGTTGTACTGGGCGATCATGAAATCGCGTGCCGCGGCGCGATGTTCCTCCGGCACGGCCGCCAGCTGCCGCTTGCCGATGAGATCCACCGCGCTCTCGGCGCCGATCACCGCGATCCGCGCGGTCGGCCAGGCGAAGCTGATGTCGGCGCCGACCTGCCGCGCCGCCATCATCCCGTAGGCGCCGCCGTAGGACTTGCGCACCACGAGGTTGATGATCGGCACCGTCGCCTCGATGATCGCCCGCGGCACGCGGCCGCCGCGGATGATGACGCCGCTGGCCTCCTGGTCGAGGCCCGGCAGCACGCCCGGGGTGTCGACGACGAAGACCAGGGGGATGTTGAACGCGTCGCAGAGGCGGATGAAATAGGTCGACTTGTCCGAGCAGGCCGCGTCGATCGAACCCCCGAGCACCAGCGGCTGATTGGCGATCACCCCGACCGGGCGGCCGTCCACGCGGGCGAAGCCGGTGATCAGGTTGGGCGCGAACGCCGCACGGACCTCGTGGAACTCGCCGTCGTCGAAAATGCGCAGCAGGATCTCGTGCATGTCGTAGCCGGAGCGGTCCGAGTCCGGGATGATCGCGTCCAGTTCCCGGTCGCTGTCGGTCACCTCCGGTTCGAGACCGGGGTTGACCACGGGTGGCTGCTCCAGGCAGCTGGTCGGCATGTAGCTCAGATACCGGCGGGCCCAGTCGTAGGCGTCCTGCTCGGTGTCGGCGACGTGGTGCAGCGTGCCGCGCTCGGCCTGGACCGCCGCGCCGCCGAGATCCTCGGCGCTGATGTCCTCGCCGTTGACCGCCTTGATCACCTCCGGACCCGTGACGAACATGTAGGAGTCCTTGGTGCCGATGAGCACGTCGGTGTTGATCGGTCCGTACACCGAACCGGCCGCGCACTTGCCGAGGATGATCGACACCTGCGGCACGTAGCCCGACAGCCGCTCGAGTACCCGGGAGATGTCGCCGAAGGAGGCGATCGAGCCGACCGCGTCCTGGATGCGGGCGCCGCCGGAGTCGTTGATGGTGACCACCGGGCACGCGGTGTCGAACGCCAGCTTCAGCGCCCGCATGAACTTGCGCGCCGCGGTCACCCCGACCGAGCCGCCGTAGACGGTCTGGTCGTGGGCGATCACCACGACCGGGCGGCCCGCGATCAGCCCGCGCCCGGTCACCAGGCCGTCGCCGTAGAGCGCGCCGGGGGTGTCGGGTTGCCGTGCCAGCGCGCCGGTCTCGATGAACGACCCGGGATCGAGGAGCATGGCCAACCGCTGCCGGACGCTGGGAATGCCCTTCTTCTCCCGCTTGGCGATCCCCGCCGCACCCGCCGGTTCGGCGGCGATCGCCAGAATGTCGACCAGCTTGCCGAGCTTCTCCTCGGTACTCACCACGTTCGCTACTGCCTTCCGACCACCGTTGTCCTGCGCGCGACGTTAAGCGGAATCGACAGCCGGTACCCGAGCCCGCCGGAATTCAGGGACAGTTCACAAGTCCGGCGGCCGCGCGGCGTTTGGAGGACGGGAACCCGGGCATAGCGCGGAGGTGACCCGTGTGGATCGAATCGCCGAGCCGTGGGGTACGCGGACCCCCTACGGACCCGGGCAGCCCTGGCCGGTCCGGGTGGACACCTGCCTCGCGCCCGGCGTCGCTCACGGCGACGTGGACGCGTGGGTGCAGTCGGCTTCGGTGCTGCACTCCAACGGCGACGCGCTCGACATCGCGGTGCGCGACAACCGCGTGGTCGGCGTGCGCGGGCGCGCGGTGGACCGGGTGAACCGCGGCAGGCTCGGCCCCAAGGACCTGTTCGGCTGGCAGGCGGGCAACGCGGCCGACCGGCTCACCCAGCCGCTGATCCGGCGCGACGGCGAGCTGGTGCCCACCGATTGGGACACCGCCATGGACGCCGTCGCGGGGCGCACGAGGGCACTGCTCGACGAGTACGGCCCCGGGTCGATCGGCTTCTACACCACCGGCCAGCTGTTCCTGGAGGAGTACTACACGCTCGCGGTCATCGGCCGCGGCGGCATCGGCACCAACCACATCGACGGCAACACCCGCCTGTGCACGGCGACCGCCGCCGAGGCCCTCAAGGAGAGCTTCGGCTGCGACGGGCAACCCGGCTCCTACAGCGACATCGACCACGCCGACGTCCTCGCCCTCTACGGCCACAACGTCGCCGAGACGCAGACCGTCCTGTGGACGCGCATCCTCGACCGGCTCGCCGGGCCACGCCCGCCCGCGCTGGTGTGCGTCGATCCCCGGGCGACGCCGGTGGCGCGCGCGGCCACCGTGCATCTGGCGCCGCGGCCCGGCACGAACCTGATGCTGATGAACGGCCTGCTGCACGAGCTGCTGGTCAACGACTGGATCGATCACGACTACCTCGCCGCGCACACCGTCGGCTTCGACGATCTGCGCGAGCAGGTGCTGGCCTGTCCGGCCGAGCGCGCGGCCGAGGTGTGCGACGTGCCACTCGCGGACCTGCGGGCCGCGGCCCGCCTGATCGGGCGGGCCGAGCGCCTGGTCTCGACCGTGCTGCAGGGTGTCTACCAGTCCCATCAGGCGACCGCGGCCGCGGTGCAGGTCAACAACGTGCACCTGCTGCGCGGCATGCTCGGGCGTCCCGGCTGCGGGGTGCTGCAGATGAACGGGCAGCCCACCGCCCAGAACACCCGCGAGTGCGGTGCGAACGGCGACCTGCCCGGGTTCCGCAACTGGGCCGACGACGCGCAGGTCCGCGACCTGGCCCGCGTGTGGAACGTCGACCCCGCGACGATCCCGCACTACAGCGCGCCGACCCACCTCATGCAGATGATGCGCTACGCGGAGCAGGGTTCGATCCGGTTCCTCTACGTCAGCGGCACCAATCCGGCGGTGTCGCTGCCGGATCTGGGCCGGGTGCGGGAGATCCTGCGCCGGGACGGGCTGTTCCTCGTGGTGCAGGACATCTTCGCCTCCGAGACCGCCCGGTTCGCCGATGTCGTGCTGCCCGCGGCCACGTGGGGCGAGAAGACCGGCACCTTCACCAACGCCGATCGCACGGTGCACCTGTCGGACAAGGCGGTCGACCCGCCCGGCCAGGCGCGCCCGGACCTCGACATCTTCCTCGACTACGCCCGGCGGCTCGGCCTCACCGACAAGGACGGCGCGCCCCTGGTGACGTGGGGCACCGCCGAGGAGGCCTTCGAGGCGTGGAAGGAGTGCAGCCGGGGCAGGCCGTGCGACTACACCGGCCTGACCTACGCGAAACTGCGGTGCGGCAGCGGGATCCAGTGGCCCTGCGACGCCGAGCACCCCGACGGCACCGAACGTCTCTACGCGGGCGGGCGGTTCTACAGCGCGCCCGATGTCTGCGAGAGCTACGGCCGCGACCTGGTGACCGGCACGCCGCTCGAGGCCACCGAGTACCGGGCGTTGAATCCCTCGGGACGGGCGATCCTCAAGGGCGCGGGCTACATCCCGCCGCACGAGACGATCTCGGACCGCTTCCCCTTCCACCTCGTCACCGGCCGCACGCTCTACCACTTCCATACCCGGACCAAGACCGCACGCGCGCCGCAGCTGCACCGCGCCGCCCCGGAGGTGTGGGTCGAGATGTCGGCCGCCGACGCCGCCGAGCACGGCTGGTCCGAAGGCGACCTGCTGCGGGTCACCACCGCGCGCGGCGCCGTCGACGCGCGGTTGCGGGTCTGCGGGATCCGCCGCGGCGTGCTGTTCCTGCCATTCCACTACGGCTACTGGGACACCCCGGGCGGCTGCGGGCCCGCAGGCGGAACCGGGCGCGCCGCCAACGAACTCACCCTCACCGACTGGGACCCCGCCTCCAAACAGCCGCTGTTCAAGACGGGCGCGGCACGCGTGGAGCGCCTCGCCGCCGGGAACGGCGTGCCCGCGCCCGCCCCGACCACGACCGCGTCCCGACCGGCCGGGACGGGCGTCCCGCCCACCGCGGGCGGCGCGGCGGGCACCGTGGACGAGTCGACGGAAGGACCGCCGTGAGTACCGTCGCCCTGGTGATCCGCGACCTGCACGGCGCGGAGAACGACCTGGCCACCCTGCTGCTCGACGTCGCCGACCGGCACCGCGCCGATCACGAGATCCATCACCTCGCCCGCGATCTGGCGGGCTGGTCCCACGATCACGTCCAGGCACTGGCCGGCGCGGGCCGCGCGTACGGCCTGGATCTCGCCCCGGTGCGGCGTCCCGGGCGCGCCGTCGCCGACGAGCTCGACGGCGGCCCGCACCGCTCGCCGGGCCTGCTCCTGCTGCACGACCTGCGCGAGATCCACTGCGCCGCCGCCGGTGTCTCGATCGACTGGGAGATCCTGGCGCAGGCCGCCCAGGCGCTGCGCGATGACGAGCTGCTCGGCGTGGTCACGCGCTGCCATCCCCGCACACTGCGCCAGATGCGGTGGGCCGACGCGCAGGTGAAGGCGAACGCCGCCCAGATCGTGGTGGCGACCTAGACCCGGC
>NZ_BAGK01000302.1 GCF_000308795.1 Nocardia thailandica NBRC 100428
CCCAGAATGTGCCCGGGCCGGGTGAATCGCCCCAGGAGCTCGGCGGTCCGCTGGTCGGCCGCCTCGGCGAGCGCGGCGAGCGCGTCGGCCTGACCGCCGCCGGTCACCGGCGCCGGGTGGCCGAGCTTCGCCGGCGCGCTGGCCAACCCGTCGCGGGACACGTCGGTATTGCCACAAGCCATCTGTCATTCCTCCCACTCCGCCTTCCGCATCAGTATGCGCGCGGCACCAGGGCGGCGGATCGGTTCGCGGCGTTGATGTCAACGTTCTGACATATCGAGATCCCGAGACAGTCGGCATACTCGCAGTTACAGTTCTGACATCTGTTCGGCGAGAGGGGAATTCGGGGTGGATGAGGGTCCCGAGGAGCCTGACTTGGATCATTACTTCCGGCAACGAGGATTGTGTGTGCCGTCCGGGCTGAATGCTGCCCGTGTGCTGGCGGCGACCGAGTTGCCGGAACTGGCCTATCGGCTCGATCCGGGCGTCGCGCACTGCCCCAGCGTGGGATGGGCCCGTGAACTGGCGGCGTCCTCGCCCTGGCCCATGCCGGACAACCTGTTCCCGCTGCTTCCCGTCGACGACGAGTCGTTCGCGTGCGTGGTCGTTGCGCCGCTGGACCGGCCGGATCTCCCAGGCGCGGGAGTTGTCGTGCGATGGCACCTCGGGTTGACGCGGCCGGAACAACAAGCGGCGCTGCTGGACACCGACGCAGGCGCCTACGTCACGTCGGTCGTGGAGGAACTGGCGGCGCGCCCGCGGGGGCTCACCCGGATACTGGACGAGATCGGGCCCGCCTACGAGGTCGCCTACCTGGGGAAGTCGAAGCGGCCACGCGACTTCGTCATCCGGCCCGTGCGGATCGCCTGCCAGAACGTCATCATCGGACTGGCGGCCTTTGCCCACGATTCCGGCATCGACGGGATGGGTGTCCTCGCATGGCAGACCTGCGAGGTACCGCACGTGGCGACACACGAGGCGAACCGGGCACTGGCTGCGCTTATGCTGTGCGATGCCTACAGCAGTGGCGGCACCATGGAGATCCGGTTCGACCGGCCCGCGCGGCTGTCGGCGTCCGGCGTCGGCAGGTCGGGTGCGCCGCTGGCGATCGAGACCCGCTACCGGGGGCATCCGGAGATGCGGGTGCCCGCGAGTCTGCGGCGCTTCGCCCGTGCGGCCGGATTCGAGTTGGGCGCAGATGATCCCGCAGCAGTCAGCCCGCGCGAAGCCCGTCTGCTGTTCCGCGCGGTCACCCCGATGCCGCCCGAACTGGCCGCCCGCGTCGACGCGGCGGTCGACGCGGGCATCGCGACACCCGAACGATTCTGCTACGCGCTGCTGGCCGATGTGTGGCGCCCCATCGAGCTCGACTACTTGCTTGCCACCACAGACCGGGCCGGGTCGATCCTGGCGGGCGGCGCCGACTGGCAGGACCGCGACGCGCGCCGCGCCGAAGCCGAAGTGAGCCGGGTCGCGGTGCTGCTCGGGATGCTGTTCCGGCGGTTGAACGCAACCGACGCGGCCGCCGCCGACGGGTCAGCACGCCTGATCGAGGATATGAAGGTCGGTGTGCGATGGCACATCGATCCCCAGTGGGGTTCGGTGCGCTTCACCGGACTGGCCGACGGCATGGCCCTGCCGTGGACCGATCGCCGGACGGCACCGGTCACCGAGGTGACGGTGTATCCGCGGGCTTTCGTTACCGAAGCCACGGCCGCCCGGGTGGCGGCAGACGTGGGCGCTGGGGTGAGCGCGCTGGCCGTGCCCGCAGACTGCGACCTTCCGCAACTCCCGCCCCATGTCGTGGTGTTGGTCTGCCCCGACCGGACCGAGGACCTCGACAAGGCAGTGGAACGGAAACTGCTCGCGGGAAGGACAACACGAGCATGACAGTGGAGCGGGTCGTTTCGGTGGAACTGCCGCTCGACGCCGAGCGGCACACACTCCTCGCCGACATCGAGTCCGCCGCCGCACGCGCGCTGAAGGCGGCCCCCGGTGATCGGCACGACGTGGTGCGCTACGAGGCGCTGTCCACCCAGCTGGAGGCGTGGGTATTCGCGGAGATCGCCCGCACCGGCGCCGAAGTGCGGGTTCATCAGCCGGGGCCGGTCGACGCCGTCTTCGCGCCGGTGCCCGGCGCACCCGAAAGGATGCGATTCACCCTGCGGCTGCCGCTGGAATCCGGTGAGACCCGAAGACCGACCGGAACCGGTGCACCGGCGGCACCGGCGGCACCGGCGCCGCCGTGGCGCTCACCCGACGGAGCCGGCGGCCACCGGGCGGTGACCCAGCGATTCGAATCCCAGGTGGCGGCCGCGTTGTCGCGCGCCGCAGGCGGCTCTCCGACCGCGGTGTCGCCCAGCGGCATTCACAACGCGACTATCACCGAGGTTCTGCGCGCACACGTCGGCCCCGGCGGGGACCGGGTGGACGTCCCGGTCGTCTATCGCGACGGGTCCCGCGCCCGATACCCGTTCCCACTGCGGGCTGTGCCCGTTTCCGCCGCGCGGGACGGCGACTACGACATCGAGCTGCGGCTGGCACTGCTGTCCATCCGCCACGCCGAGATGGACACCGTCGTGGACGGCGCCTGGCTGCGCAACATCGAGGTGTCGATGCCGCGAACCGCCGCTGAAACCGACGATTTCGTCTACGAGACCAGCCGCGCCCAACTTCTCGACCTGACCGGCGGGGGCGAGTCCCGCGCCCACATCGAGCTGTTCCAGACCGGCCTCGAACCCGCGGTGGTCGGCTTCTACCGCGCGGTGGCCGAACACCAGCTCGCCTGTCCGAGGAGTCTCGGGGTCACCCCGGTGTACTTCCGGCGGGACGCGGAGATCGGCGGGGACTACCGATTCGGGACGGGGTGGTTCGCGTGACCCTCGAACACGAGACGGTACTTCCCGCCCGGGGTACGGGCCGGTCGATGATGCGGGTGGTGGCGTGCAAGGACTGCCGGCGCGAGATCCGCGCGCTCGAGGCTAGAGTCGCCGCGGAGCGAGCGGCCGGCGCGGATGTCACCCACCTGGAACGCGAACTCGGCGAGCGTGTCGAGGGATTCGTCTACAACGAGCACTGGGCGCAGGGGCGGCTCGACCGTGGCGAATCGCGATCGGATCGCTGTGAGGAACATCGCCGCAGCCATCGGTCCAACATTCAGGGCATCGCGGTCGCACACATCGACCTGCGCACGATCGGCGCGGTACGCGACCCTGCCGACCCGCGCGGGCCGCTCGGCGGTCTCGGTCCGATGCCCGCGTTACACGAGGCGCGTGCCGGTGACACCGACTTGTCCGCCTTCGAGTTCGGTATGACCGACGCCGACATCGTCGACATCCTCGAACACCTCCGCACCCACCGCGTGCTGATCCTGAAGGCGGGCACCGGTACGGGGAAATCGACGTTCGCGCCCTACCGACTCATGGACCCACCGACCACATCCGACCTGGCCGCACTCCGGATCGCGCCACCACCGAACGGCGTGTTCGACCTCGCCGGGCTCGGGCCGATCGTGGTGACCGAGCCGCGCGTGCAGGCCGCCACCGGCGTGGCGACCTTCGTCGGCACGCGATTGTCGGGGGCCGGTGGCGTCGGTGCGGGCTTTCCGGTCGGATACCAGGTCAAGGGCGACCGCAACCACAACGACGCCTGCCAGCTGGTCTACGTCACCGACGGGACGATGATCAACTGGTTGCGCGAGGGCAGGCTCAGCCGTATCGGCACGGTCATCGTCGACGAGGCGCACGAGCGAAGCACCAATATCGATTTCATCATCGGATTCCTGAAGCGGAACCTGCACAACTACCCCCACCTACGGGTGATCGTCACCTCCGCCACCTTCGACGAAGCCTTCTATCAGGAGTACTTCGGTGGACCCGGGGTCGCCGCAGTCCAGGTCGTCGAACCGGTGAAAACGATCGGCTACGGCATGCCCTTGTTCCCGGACCTCGACGATCCGCTCACCGGGGACACCATCTGGCCGGAGTCCGCCGAACTGCCGCTGCGGGAACACGGTGCGGCCGACGAGGTCGGATTCGCCGAGAGACACTGGCCGGTCCGGGACGCGCCGCCGCTCGGCTCCGACGAGGTCGTCGATCCCGGTGACGTGGGCTGGATCGAGGACCTGCACGCCACGACTCGTGCGTTGCTGCCAATGCGCTTCACCGGCGAGATCCCGATCGGTCAGTGGAAACAGCAGATGCCCACGGTCCTGGGCGATTTCGTGGTCGGGCTGGTGCGCGGTCTCGACGCCGCAGGCATCCACGGCGACGTGCTCGGATTCTTGCCCACCTACAAGAACATCGACGCCGCCTGCGAACTGATCCGCCGTAGCGTCGGCGAGAGCGCCGACGTCTATGCGCTGCAGGCGTCGACCGCGCAGGGCTTGAAGGACGCGGCATTGCGGGCCCGGCGCAAGGGCGACCGGCGCAAGGTCGTCATCTCGACCAACCTGGCCGAGACCTCGCTGACCGTCGAGGGCGTCCGGTTCGTTGTGGACAGCGGGCTCATCGCACAGTCGGAATGGGATCCGGTCCACGTGCACAAGGACATCCGGACGCGCCCACACAGCCGGTCCGGGATACGCCAGCGATGGGGGCGGGTAGGCCGCAAGGCACCAGGCTGGGTGTTCCCGCTCTACACCAAAGCGCAGTACGCCGGGCTCGTCGAGAACACCCCGCCCGGTTCGACCCGCGACAATCTGGAATCACTGGTGCTCACCACGCGGCTGGGCGGCATCGACGACATCACCGCCTTTCCGTGGCCCGCCGCCTTCGAACCCACCCATACCGAACTGGACGAAGCGTCCCGCCGGTCGATGGCGGTCTTCCGCGCTGAACTCGGCCGTGCGGACCAGGCGCTCGCACAGCGCGGCGCCGTGGATCGCGACGGCCACCCGACCGCACTGGGCCGGGAACTGAGTCGGTTCCAGGGCAACGGCTCGGTGGGCCGGGCGTTGGCGATCATGTACGCCGATCGCCTCGCCTGCGTACCGGAAGTCGCGGCGATCCTGTGCCTGCTCGAGGACAGGCCGATGCTGACCGCGTTCGCCGACTCGGTTCTCACCGACTCGTGCTCGTGGCCCGACGAGTACCGCCTCGACGCCGCGCTCCGGCATCGAGGCCTGGCCGCCTTCGCGCAGGACGAGGCACAGCTCGCCCTGCTGGTGATGGCGGCCTGGGAGCGCGCCGATCCGGACGAGGCGCCCTGGGTGGACTCCGAGCCCCGTCGGCGATGGTGCAGGCAGTGGTATGTCGGCGCCGATGTCGTTGCCGCCGCTGCCGAGGCCCGCCGCGATATCGTCGACACGCTGTCGTCGGCGATGAAGGAAGCGTCGAAACGATTCACCGAGCCCGTGCTGCTCGACCGGGCGCGGCTGTGTATCTCCCTGGGGTTCAGAGAATATCGGCATCTCCGCGTCGGTGACCACTACGTTCCCGCCGCCGCGGCGGCGCGGCCGGAGCCCAGCGCGCTCGACCGGGGCGTGCTGTGCGGGCGCGACCTCGACGACGTGATCCCGGTTCGCCGCAGGATCGTTCGCGGTGGTGGACCCGGTGAGATCAGCGGGATCGTGCGGGCGATCCGGCCGCAGGCCTGGGGCGCCGATGAACCGACGGGGGCGATACCGGCGGCGACGTTGCTGAAGACCGCGGGGCGGCAGTGCCGACCGGACCCGGAATACGCTGCCGCGCTCGACATCCTGACGATGTACCCGGTCGGGCAGAGGGTGCGTCTCGACGCGGGCGACGTCGTCGATGTCATCGTGCCGTTCGCCCGCGACGCCCAACCCGCCGGGCGGCGGCTGGCACGGCTGCGGCAGCGTCTCGACGTGGGAGAGGGCACCGCCGCCGATGCTGCCGGGGAACTCGGCGCGGTCGGTACCCGGCCTGTCGGTGACCACGACCCGGAGCCGACCACCGAGATTGACCGATTCGCCGAACCCGCCGACTCGGC
Organism: Nocardia thailandica NBRC 100428; assembly: GCF_000308795.1. GTDB lineage: Bacteria > Actinomycetota > Actinomycetes > Mycobacteriales > Mycobacteriaceae > Nocardia > Nocardia thailandica. Next base: position 5,953 of record NZ_BAGK01000302.1, read on the forward strand.
CTGCGGGCAATGCGGTGCGTGCCTGTCCGGCCGCGACGCCGATTGCCGCGACAGGTGCGAGCCCGAACCGGCGGGCGCCGGACGGCCCACGTTCGCGCAGTGGTCGGGACGGTTCACCGTCCATCCGCTGCGGCAGCCGGATCTCCGGCTCGCCGACGGAACGCGGCCCTCGGTGGGATGGTACGAGGTCGTCGGCTACGAACGAAGCCGGAACGGGTGGCGCGTGCTGCTCGACGCGGACTGGCGGCCGAGTACCTACGTCGGTGACCCGGCCGCGCAACCCGGCACCGCCAGTGGTGATGTGGCTGCGGTCCGGGTCGGGCCGACGACCGCGGACCACCAGGGACCGGTGCGGCTGTTCTACCGCATCGACCGGCCGGGCAGATTCGTGCTGCGCGAAGCCGAACGGGGCAGAGAACAGCAGGAAGACTTCGGGCAGGTCGCGGTGTCGCTGGACAGCGGCTGGACCACCCAGCTCGCGGAGCTGGCGACCGGTGCGGTTTTCAACGCGACGGTGATCGCCGCCCGTGCGCCCGGCTGCTTCACCATCACACTGCTCGAGGTGCTGCGCAAGCATGTCGACCTCGCCTTGACCGCACCGTCGGGCGCGAGCACACTGCCGGCCGTTGTGCACGCCCGGCCGGACGGTCGTGGCAGACTCACGGTCCGGCTCCTGCACCAGGATTCGCGCGCCGGAGTACGCCACCACTTCTGCTTCCCGGTGTCCGAACTGCCGGTCGGTCCGATTCCCGAGCCGGGAGCGCCGGTGCTGGTCCGGCTCGACGGAGCCCGTGGCGTCCGCCTCGACGTCACGGGCAAGCCGCGATCGGAGGTCGAACGGATCTGTACCTCCTACAGTGTCCGGCTCGACGGCGATCGCCAGGGCGGCGGCGCTGTGCTCCCCGGGGGCGCGCACCTGTGCCCCGCCGCGGGTACGGCCGTACCGCGGGCCGCTGCGGAGGCGCTTGCCGGACTGGATGATTCGGCCGAGTGGCTCAACGAGGTGTGGACATTCTGGGCGCGCACCCACCACCTGCAACCGGACTGGTCGGCCGGTCTGGCCCTCGGAACCGAGACCGGCGTACGCGAAGTCCTGATTCCGCAACGACTGGACGCCCACAACGGAGGTGATCATGTGCAGCAGTTCGATGAATTCGTGGAGCACTACCAGGAAGGTTCGGAACTCAGTGGAGTGGTGGCGCGCCTGACGCCCTCCGGTGCCCACATCAAGATCGGCCGGTCCTTGGTCGGCAGGCTGCACATCCGCAACATCGCTCACTTCCGGATCGACCACCCGGAATCGGTGCTGACAGTCGGAGACCGGGTCACGGTCCGGGTGATCGGCATCGACCGGGTGAAACGAACCGTCGAGCTCTCCCGCAAAGAGCTCACACCGGAGCCTTACGACTACGCCAAGGCCGCGTGCCGACGCGATGACCTGGTCGCCTGCGTAGTCCGCAACGTCATCGACAACCGTGTCTTCGCCGAGCTGGGCGCCGGAATTAAGGGCTCGATCCCGCGTAAGGACTTCGCTCGCGAGCCCACCGCGGCGCTGACCGAGCTCGTGAGCCGGGGCGATCGGCTGATCGCGCGGGTGAAGTCGTTCAACGACACGCATCGGTCGCTGGACCTGACCATCGCCGGTGTGCCCGCCGACGCGGAACCGACCTTCGTGCCGGTGAACAACTGGATCGGCGCCGAGAGCGATCAGATCCCTACCCCGACCCCACCGCCGGAGCCGCCGCCTGCGCCCGAAGTCCCGGTGCCACCGCGACAGCCAGCGCCGGCGAAACGCGCCGCGACCCGTGTGTTCGACGTCCGTGACGGCTGTGTCGTTACGGACCTGGGCAACGGGCGGCTGCGGATCGTGGCCGACACCGGAACGACCATCGAAGTCGACGCTGCCGAATACCGGACCGACGCACGGCCCCTGCACTGGCTGCGCGAGCGGGGTGGACCGACCGGATGAAGTACATCCCGACCCGGCAGCGGGCCGCCGCTGCAGAAAAGAGGACATCAGTGGACGTCACACAGCGCATCAGACATGCTGCCCAGGTTCTCGACGATCTCGGCCGAGTGCTGGCCGATGCTCAGGACAACCAGGTCGAGCAATGGCTCAGTGGGCTCGACGGCGAAATTCGGGCGAGCAGAAACGATCTCGCTCAGATCAGGGCGGTGCTGCAAGAAAACGCTCGCGAGTCCGCGGCGGTCGGCGAGGAGCTGCGCGCGCTGCGCAGCCGGATCGGAGGTCTCGAAGACGAGATCGACCAGCAGAGATCCTCGCTTAGTACGTTGCTGGCCGCCGGACAGGTCGGTGCCCCACCGCCCGCCACCACCGAACCCGCCTACCGCGCCCTGATAGCCGCGCACGACCAGCTCGGCATCGTGGTGGCGGCGGGCGGTCCGCACGCGGACGTCGTCGCCGGTCAGCGCGGCAATATCGAACAACTCCTCGCGCAGATCGGGATCGTGCCGCTCACCGCGGCTTCGGGCGCGCCCTTCGACTACAACATCATGTGCTCGGACGACTCGATGGTGCCCACCACGGACGAGGTTCTCGCCGACCGCGTCGCCGAAGTCGCGGAGATCGGATGGCGGTTCGCCGACGGCTCCGGCGTCGTGCGGACGCCGAAGATCCGGCTGTACCAGTTCGTCCCGGCGGGACCGGGCTATTCCGAACCGGCGCCGGAGCCGTCCGGATACGGTCAGGGCAGAGGTGGCCCCGCGCCCCGGCGGATCAGTGAGATCCCTGCCGAGAACGGTGGATATCCGCTCACTTTCGGGTCCCTGCCCGCAGGGCGCGCCGAGTCTTGTCCGGCCGGACCGCCGGTCGACGAGCACACAGTCCGACGGCACCAGCCGGAGCGGGAGGATCAGCGATGAACGTGGGATTCGGTATCGACCTCGGTACGACCAGGACCTCGATCGGCATGGTCGCGCCCAATCTGCCGGACCGGGGATGGTACGGCAACGCGCAGGTCATCACCCTGTCCGACGGGCCGATGACGCCGTCTGTCGTGCTGTTCGAGCCCAACACGCACACGGTCGGGATGCCGGCGAAGAACCAGGGGCACCTGGCCAGGGACTGCGCACAGCTGTTCAAACGCCAGATGTCGGACGCCGATTGGCGGTTCAGTCCACCCGCGAGACCCGGGATGTCCTACTCGGCCGAGGACGTCTCCGCTGTCCTGTTGAAGCACGTCGCGGAGTCCGCGGCCTCGATGACCGGACTCGAGGTGCACGATGTGGTGGTCACCGTACCCGCGTATTTCGGTGAGCCCGAACGCAGAAGGACCCGCTCCGCCGCCGAGCAGGCGGGTCTCGAGGTCCTCGACATCATCAACGAACCGACCGCCGCCATGCTGTCGTACCTGTTCCAGCAGGGGGTCGCCCTCGACGATGCCGGTGTCCTGGTCTTCGACCTCGGCGGCGGGACGTTCGACACTGTCGTGGTCCAGGTGTCCGGGAACAGTGTCACGGTGGCGTCCATCGATGGCGATCTGCTGCTGGGTGGTCAGGACTTCGATTCGACGATCTCGCTGGCCCTGGCGGAGAAATTTGGCCGCAAGTACCCCGACGCCGACCTGCCGACCGCCGAGGCGGGCGCGAGAGCGCGGCTGATGCTGTCGGTGGAGACGGCCAGGGAAAGCCTCAGCGCCACCGAGCGCGCAAATATCCCAGTGTGGGGGAGCGGCGAATCGGCCGGCTTGTCGATGAACGTCGAACTCCGACGCGCCGAGATGGAGTCCCAGGTGGACGAGCTGATCGGCAAGTGTCTGGCGATCGCGGAACGGGCGCTGGACAATGCCCGCCGGCAGGGCACCGAGCCGACCAAGGTGCTCTTCGTCGGCGGAATGACGCGTACACCGTCGATCCGCAACCGGGTACTGGAGAAGTTCGGCCTCGAGGAACTCAAGGTCGGAGCCGATCCGGATCTCGCCGTGACCAAGGGCGCCGCGATCTGGGCGCAGAAGCTGCTGTTCGAAAAGGAACTGCTGGCCAAGCTCGGCCTGGACGCGGTGTCGGAAATCGACTGGGACTCCGACGAGGTACAGTCGCAGATTCGGCAGTTCGCGGTGCGCACGAGTTTTCCGCGGTCCATGGTGGCCCGGCTGCTGCGACTCGATCTGCGGTCGATCACCTCGCGCGGCTACGCGATCAGGTGTTACTCACCCGAACGGGACGAGGCATTTCTGAGCTATCTCATCCGGTCCGGCGACCGGCTGGCCTTCCGGAGCGATCCGAAGGACTACAGCTGGATCGACGAGGCGTCGAGCTGGGTCCTGCGGCTGTATGAGGACCTGCCCGAGAAGCGCGGCGCTCGCAGCCCCGACGACGCTCGGCTCGTGGAGACGATTCGCGGCGCGATGGTGACGAAGCGTCCTGCCGGATCGGATTTCCAGGTCGTGCTGGAGATGGGCCTCGACCAGATCATCAAGATCGAGGCCTGGCACAGCGACGACCGGGGGAAAGAGGACCGCCTCAACGTCGAGATCAAGCCGCACTGAGCCGACCCGCCCGGCGGCCGCCACACCGGTGACGGCCGCCGACTTCCACCATGAGCGCGCCATCGGGAGGGTGACCGTAGGCGCGTCGCCGTGTTCGTGGCGTCGAATGCGATGTCGGTCCGGTCATCCGCGTAGTGGCCGAGCAACGACAGTGAGATGCGGTCCGGCTCGATCGCGCGCATGTGCCGATGACCACCATCGACCCCCCAGCGCCGACTCCTGGTCGATGCGGCGTGGCGCACAGGTCTGCTTCGCGCCGCAGAAGCTGTCGGTGGGGCGGGGCTTGGGCTACGCAACAGGTTGTCGAACGCATGTTCGGGCTGCACACTGTAGTCACGCAGGACGGGCAGGGTGGCTGGGCTGGCCTCGGCTGGGGGGAATGGGCCGATCCAGGGCGGATACCTGCGTCTGGAAGCGGGTGCCGATCCCGATTTCCTACTGCGTGGCCGGCAGAGACCGCTGGACATGGCCGCCGAAAACGGGTCCGTGGAGGTGGTGGCGGAGCTGGCGTCACGGGTGGGCGACGTCGACGCGATGGCGTGGGGCCGTACCGCGTTGTGGCGTGCGGTGTATGCCGACCGTCACGACAACGCTCGCGCGTTGCTGGCTGCGGGCGCTGATCCGGCGCGACCGATGATGGCGGGCTGGTCCCCGGCAAAGCTGAGCCTGGCAGGTCAGCATCCGCTGGGAGCCGGCGCATTGTCGGCCTCCGAACAGGCATCGGTCGAAGAAAGACTCCAGCTGAACACGGCGCTGGACACACCATGGACCGACGGGATGAGCCTGGTCTGCGTCGCGGGCATCGACGCGGCCGAGGCCGTCCACCGGTTGGACGCCGTGGTCGTGTCGGCGGGATCGGTGACTCCGGACGACACGGAGAGCCGGCTGTTATCCGCTGCGACCGAGTTGACGATGTGGGCGACTGAGATGCCTGGCGGCTGCGTGATCGTTCAGCCCTGGTCCTATGTCGCCTCGATGCCCGGCATCTCTGCCCGACTGTCTCCCGGCACGAAATGCTATGGGATGTACTTCAACCCGAAGAGCGGCTGCCAGGGCAGCATCAGTCTCGACGGCGCGCTCACCGACTCGGATATCAGTCCCGCCCTCGACCCGTCCGACGATGATTCCGCCGCGGACACCCTCACCTCGTACCTGTATCAGCACGACGTCCTCGCCTACTGCTGCGCGTGGGCCGAGTTGCGCCCGCGTGACGCGCGCGCATTCGCCGGACCGCCGGACGCGTGGCTGCGTGTGCCCGACGGTGACTATCGGTACCGACCCTGAGCTCGGATGACCCGACTGGTGGCCGCGGGCGTGCGGTGACCGTCTGTTGGGACCACGGGTGGTCTCCTGATCCTGAGCAGACGCACTAAGCGTCACTCTGCGAAAACGAAGCAGCGTCTTTCATCTGGGGTCCTGGTCGCCTTGTACCCATCGTTCGAGGATCGCGCGGTTGTCCGGTGCTGTTTCGGGGAGGTCGATGTAGTGCGCTTTCGCGATGACGGTGGTGTTGCCGAGTTGTCGTGCGGCGCGTTCGGGGTTTCCGGTGGCGTTGTCGACCGCCGTGCCCACGGCTCGGCGGAAGGTGCGTGGGGTGACCCATGCGAAGTTCTCGCCGCGTGCGGCTCGCCAGGTTCGTCCGAAGTTGTGTGGGTTGCGTAGTGCGCCGTTGCGTGCGGGGAACAGGAGTCCGAGGGGGTTGGGTGTCCTGCTGTGGTGAGGTCGTTGATGGCTTCTCGGATGGCGGTCACGGTGTGGGGTGGGAGCAGGATGCGTCGCCATCCGTTGTGGGATTTGGTCGCGGATTGCCGCATCCAGCCGCCGGGGCATTTGCGGGCTTCGACCAGGGTGCCGGTGACATCGAGGTAGGGGTCGGGGGTGTCGAGGTTGATGTCGTTGAGGAGGATGGCGAAGACTTCGTAGGGCCGCATGCCGGTGCCGGTGATGACGTCGACGACCCAGACGATGGTCCAGTCGCGTGGTGGGCCGCTGCGGTAGCCGGGTGTGCCGGGTATTTCGTCTCCACGTGCCCATGCGCGTACCTGGGCGCGGAAGGCCGGCAGCGCGGCCATGTCGGTGACTTTCCCGCGGACGGGGCGACGGTTGCGGCGGAAGCCGTCGACGCCGTCGACGGGGTTGATGGCGATGACGTCGTGGCGGACCGCGATCTGCATCAGGGCGCGCAGGATGATCTTGTGCTGTCGGGCCTTGCGGCGCAGCCCGAGTGCGACGAGGCGTTTGAGGTGGCGGTCCAGTTCACCGGTGGTGGCCTGCCAGATCTGCAGGCGTCCGACGGTGTTCTCGATCTTGATCGTGTTGGGGTTGGCCCGCTTGTCCCGGGAGACTTCGATCTCGCGCCGGTAGGACTCGATCAGTCCGGGGGAGCAGGCCGGGTCCATCGCCATCGAGACCAGCAGTTCGGTGGCCAGTTCGGTCAGCGTGGTGGCGCGGGTGATGGGCGAGTCGGGTGGTGCCTCGCGAAAATCTCGCATGGCTTCGGCGAGTTTGGCACTGGCTTCGGAGGCGGTGTTGCCGGTGCGCTGCAGCAGGGTGATTCCCCAGGCGCCGTAGTGACGCACGGTGGTGCGCCACTTGCCGTTTCGCTGCCGTCGCGGCTTGGAAGGCGAGCCGAACGTCCCGACGGGGCGGGGTGGTCTTCCGGGCATGGTCATGTCCTCGGGAGGGGGGAGAAGGGACGCCACGGTGTGAGCGGTGTACTCGGCGCGGGTCGGTGTCGGTCGAGGCGAGAGGAATCAGCGCTGGTCTGTGACCGAGGTGGGGGTGTCGAGGCGCTGGTGTTCCCAGGCGCGGATGTCGGCGAGGCGGTAGCGGCGGTGGCGCCCGATGCGGGCGTAGCGCGGGCCTTGGCCCGCTGATGCCCAGCCGGCGAGTGTCTTGATAGGGATCTGCAGGCGCGCGGCCAGGTCGCTTGTGGTCAACCACGATTCGTCATCGGTGGCCACGCAGGCTGCGATCGGTGGCGCGCTGGTGGCAGGAGACAGGCCGAGGTGGTGGTGTTCCCAGGCGCGAACGTCGGCGAGACGGTAGCGGCGGTGGCGTCCCATGCGGGTGTGGCGGGGCCCGGTGCCCGCGGATGCCCAGCAGGCGATCGTCTTGACCGGCAGATGCCAGCGGGCAGCGAGATCGACGCTGCTGAGCCAGTTCTCGTCGCTCGGGGGAGACAGGGGCGTAAAGGATGACGGATCGGTCGCGCACATGCGGCACTCGCTTCGACCCCGACGGTTCTCCCGCGGTCGAGTCTAGCCACGATTCCCTGGTGCGGCGCGAGCCCCAGCCCGCCGCAAACCGGCGGTGCCTCGTATACGAGGGACGCCGCGTGCGCCAGGCATCCGGCGATCCTGAGCCGGGTCGCCGGTCCCGCATCGGCAGCACTGAGACAGGGCCGTTGAGCGCGGCGAGATCTTGGTCACATCTTCGCCCCAGGGAGCCGCAAATGCCGTCTCGAAGCCCGGTTTCCGGCCGTGGCAGGGCCTGTCCCGGACACCCGGGAGGCTATTTTTGTGCAATAAGTGTGTGTTCGAGGCGTTCCCGGTCGAATCCCCGGGCATGACAAAACCCCCTCCGACCCAGGTCAGAGGGGGTTTTCGCTGTCGGGCTGACAGGATTTGAACCTGCGACCACCTGACCCCCAGTCAGGTGCGCTACCAAGCTGCGCCACAGCCCGTTCCTTGCCCCCGTCGCCGGGTGCTCGGAAAGACTACCGCACTACTCGGCGTAGAAACTAATCGGCTGGTAGACGGGTATTTCCGGGTGGGTAGAAGGGGCGGCCGAGGGTGGTGGCGAACCAGTCGAGGTAGTCGGTGCAGACGCGGCGGAGGGGGGCGGCGGGCCAGGCGGGGGGTTGGAGGGGTTCGGGGAGGACGGGGTCGGTGCGGAGGTGTTCGATGACGGCGCAGGCGGCGGCGAAACGGTCTGTGGGGTCGGGGGTTCGGAGGGCGGTGAGGAGGGCGGTGGCGCGGGTGGACCAGGAGTCGAGGTCCCAGAGGCGGGCGGCGAGGTCGCGCGGGTCGGGGACGGGGTGGGTGCGCAGGGGGGTGACGGTGGTGAGGGTGTCGGGCCAGGGGCGGGCGAGGTTGGCGGGGCGCATCCAGACGCCCTCGCGGAGTTCGGCCAGGCGCAGGTCGAGCAGGGTGGCGCGCAGGGCGGCGCGGTCGGCGGGGCTGCGGCCGGTGGTGGTGACGAGGGCCTGTTCCCAGTCGCCGGTCCAGGGGAGCTCGGTGGGGAGCGCGAGGTCGGTGCGGCGGGCGTGCAGGGCGGGGTCGAGGGTGTAGGTGCCGTCGGCGCGGCGCAGCTCGCCGGCGGTGACCATGCGCGAGACTGCCACGCGGATGGTGGACTCGGGGTAGCCGACGAGGGTGGTGGCGGCGCAGATCTGACGGGAGGTCAGGGTGGGCGGGTCGGCCACCAGCAGGATGCGGACCAGGGCGGTGCGGGCGGAGACCGGGCGCACCTGCGGGGCGGTCGCGGCGGGAGTCACGGGACCGAGTCTAACTATTTCACTATTGGCACGGTTGTAGTGAATGTGTAATGTCTGCCGCGAAGGCCGTGGTCGCGGCCACCTACTCAGTGAGGAGCATGCCGATGACTGCACCCGGTCCCCTGGCGGGACGCACGATGATCATGTCCGGCGGCAGCCGTGGCATCGGGCTGGCGATCGCGGTCGCGGCGGCGCGTCAAGGCGCGAACGTGGCGCTGCTGGCCAAGACGGACGTGCCCGATCCGCGGCTGCCCGGCACCATCCACACGGCGGCCGCGGAGATCGAGGCCGCCGGGGGACAGGCGCTGGCGGTCGTCGGCGACGTGCGCGACGAGGCGTCGGTGAACGCGGCGGTCGAGCAGACCGTGGCGCGCTTCGGCGGCATCGACTACTGCGTGAACAACGCCTCGGCGATCGCGCTGGCGGGCACCGAGGAACTGCCGATCAAGAAGTTCGATCTCATGCAGCAGATCCAGCTGCGCGGCACCTATCTGCTGAGCCGGGCCGCGCTGCCGCACCTGCGCGAGAGCGCCAACGGGCACATCCTGAGCCTGTCGCCGCCGGTGAACCTCGACCCCAAGTGGCTGGGCGCGCACCCGGCCTACACGCTGGCCAAGTACGGCATGAGCCTGCTGACGCTGGGCTGGGCGGCGGAGTACGCCGAGCACGGGGTCGCGGCGAACTGCCTGTGGCCGCAGACGCTCATCGCGACCGCGGCGGTGCAGAACCTGCTCGGTGGGGACGAGGCCGTCGCCAAGGCCCGCACGCCGGAGATCATGGCCGACGCGGCGGTGGCGATCCTGGCCCGCGACGCGCGCACGGTCACCGGCAACGCCTTCATCGACGTCGATGTGCTGCGCGAGGAGGGCATCACCGACCTGTCGCGCTACGGCGGTACCGGTGAGCTGGAGTACGACATCTTCATCGACCCGCCGCGGGACTGAACGGTCCGGGTCGCCCGGTCACGGTCACCGGGCGACCCGAGCCACGCCGGAGAGGATCAGGCGGCCACGGCCATGAGGTGCTGGACGCGATGGTCGAGGCCGCGGGTGACGGCGGCGCCGAGGACGGTGACGTCGACGTCGCGCAGGACCGGGCCGCCGAGGCCGATCTCGAGGGTGAGGTGGGTGCCCGTGTCGCGGGGGGCCAGGTCGGCGCGGTAGGTGAGCACGATGCCGACGGAGCCGACGCCGACCATCGAGAGCATGCGCTGCGGAACGCATTCGGTGACCAGTAGTCGCACGTCCTGGATCATGTCGAACATCCGGATCTGGGCCTCGAGTTCGTCGCCCGCGTCGACCCGGTCGGGGACCCGGCCGTGCCAGGCGTGATGGTCCGACATCCATCGCGCGATCCCGGCGGGGCGGGACAGCAGGTCCCAGACCTCGTGCGGCCTGCCGCGCAGGTCGGCCTGGGAGGAGGCGAAGATCAGATCGGCCGGGGCGGTTTCGTGACCGGCGAACGGCCGCAGCGCGGCCGGAGCGGGATGAGCCATCAGATTCACCATGCGATCCCCACTTCTACAGGGCGCGGCGCCGGTATCCACCCACCGGCGCCGTCGCGAGAAAAAGAAAAACCCGAGCGTCCGGCATCGCCGCCGGGTGCAGGCCGTGCTCTGTCGACGTTCCGGCTGGTCCGGGTGGTCAACTCCTGCAACGAATCTCGATTACGCATCGGTGTTGTGAGTCATGTTATCCGAATGATTCGGATTGTCCAGAGGGCTTTTCGGGTTTTTCCGCGCCGATTTCCGGTGATTGATTTCGAACTTTCATCTGCAATTGCATTTGTGTGCACGGGAATTGCCGGTGGTCCGGCGCGGGGCGGGCCCGTGCCCGCGGGGTGCCGCCTCGGCGCAGGTGGCGCGCGCGCGTGGCAAACCTGTGCGCCGTCATCCGGGGATGTGCTCGCGCCTGGTGAGCTGCCACCGAAATCCGCGCTCCGGGTGCCGGTGTGGTCGCGCGGGCCTAGCATGCGGGGCGACACCAGTTCGGAGGTACCACCCGCATGTCGTTCGCCGGAGATCGCGATGTCGATCCGCTCGTCCGGTCCGAGGTCGTCCGCATCCACGAGGAGTGGCTCGCCGACCCCGCACTACCGTATGCCGCGCGGCTCACGCGCATCGACGCCCACCTCGCGGACCTGACCCACCGCATCGGGATCGCCGAGGTCGGTCTGCTCGACGATCTGCTGGTCGCCTGGCGCCGGGCCACGGGCCGGAACCTGCCCCCGGTCCAGGTTTTCGCGCGGCTGCGCAGCCTGGCGCACGACGACGCGCGCCGGGCGGTGCTGTGCGAGCATCTCTACGCGCAGGTGCCCACCGGGCTCATCATGGACCGGCGACGCACCGGCTACGCGAACGCGCACCGCCGCTACGGGACGACCCCGGCGCCGGACCTGTATCGGTGGCGCACCCGCGACATCGTGCCCTCGCCGGTGGCGGAATCGATCGTGTTGCGCACGTGGGGCATGGTCCGCTCGCTGGACTTCCTCGTGCTCGCGGCGGGGCTGATCGAGGTGCGCCTGCAGGACGGGATGCCGATCCCGGAGACCCCGCTCGACCCGCTGGCCACGACGCTGGCCGCGATGGTGCACGACCAGCTGGTCGTGGAGGGCCTGCCCCCGGTGTGACCGGTCGGGCTCAGCCGACGGACAGGCCGATGGCGGCGGCGAAAGCCGGTGCCAGTTCCAGCAGCTGGTGGCGGGTGACGGTGGCGCCGGAGAGCGACTGGACGCCGTCGGCCATGCCGAGGGACTGCGCGCCGCGGAAGTCGACCTTCTTCAGGCGCGCGCCGCGGGCGACGAGTTCGCCGATCTCGGTGCCGGGAAAACGCACCTCGGTCAGCGCGGCGCCGCCCACGTCCACGTGGCGCAGCACGCAGTCGACGAAATCGACCTTGGTCAGCGTGGCGCCGCGCAGATTCACGGAGTCGAGTTTGCAGTTGTGGAAGGTGACGCGGCGCAGCTCGGCGCCGCTGCCCTCCACCCCGGAGAACGCGCCCTCGGCGATCTCGGTGTCGCGCCAGGCCGAGTCGGTGAGGTCGGTGCCGGTGAACCGCACGCCGTGCATCCAGACGTCGTCGAAGCGCGCCGATCGCAGCAGGCCGCCCGCCACGACGACGCCGCGGAAGGCGCATTCCCCGAAGCGGGCGTTGCGGCCGTCGGGGTCGTCCCAGGTCCCGGCCTCGAACAGGGCGTTGTCGTACTCGCCGTCGACGACGGGTCGCTCCGCGGGTGCGAGCCGGTGCGCGTACGCCAGATCGCCCAGTTCCCTCGGCATGGGGACTCTCCTGATGTCGGTTCCCGCGGGCACCGGCCGGTGCCCGCGCGGCCCGACGCTAGCAGCGGCCACCGACGTGGTTCAGTGTCCGGGCTCCTCGCGCCCGCCGCAGTAACCCCGCCGCGAACGGGGGTGCAGGGGGCGGGCCGTGCCGGGCTCGCCGACGGCCTCCGCGTAGGCCCGCAGGCACTCGCCGAGCCGGGCGGCGATGTGTTCGAGCTGGTCGGGCGACAGCGTCTTCCCGAACGCGGCGGCGTCGAGCAGCTGCCTGCGCACCGTGGCGAGGGTCGCCGCCGCCGGGTCGGATCGAGGCTTCTCGGGCATGGGCGCACCCTACCCGCTATCGAACAAACTTTCGATAGCGGGCCTACGGTGTCGCGTCTCAGGTGAGGGCCACCAGCTCGTGCAGGGTGGTCCCGGTCCGGGTGAGCGGCCCTCCCGGGCCGTGCACGGTCAGGGTGAACGCCGACTCGAACCGGAAGTAGCCGGGGTGGCCGATCAGGCGGTGGGCCAGCGCGCGGAGCGGGCGCGACCGGACCAGGGGCACGTCGTCGAGCAGGTCGTGGGCGTGGATCACCCGGGTGACCTCCAGGCGCAGCTCGACCTCGCCGGGAATCCGCAGCTCGATCCATTCCGGGCGGGTGCGGCCGGCGACGGGGTCGAAGACCGGCGGGCCCTCGGTCAGGGTGGTCTCGCCGGTGGACAGGGTGATCCGGTCGTGGTCGGCCAGCATGAGCGGGGCGATGGCGTGCGCACCGAGGCGGGGCTGGGTCACGACGGTCGCGAACAGCAGCGTGTGGTCCTCGGTGTAGAGGCGGCCCCAGTGCCAGCGGTCGATGATCCGCTTCATGTCGCCCGAGCCCCAGTTGTGGTCGTGGTAGCCGCGGCCGGTGACCTCGCGGCGCGCGCCGTCGATCTCGACGGTGCCCTCGACCCGGGCGCGGGGCGCGGGCACGACCCAGCCGAAGCGGTCCTCGGGGCCGAAGCGGGTCTCGCCACGGCCCGGCAGCCAGCCGGGGGTCTCGTTGGTGAAGGTGAGGTCGAAGACCAGGTCGTCCTCGGCCATGTGGAAGTGGTGCACGGCGGGGCCGTCGCCCGTCGGTTCGGCGCGGGCGGTGTTGGCGCCGATGCGCACGTCGCAGCCGCCGACGGCGAAGGTCGCCGCCGACCGGGGGTAGCGGCGGGCGACCTGACGGCGGGTGCCGTCGGGGGAGTACACCATCATCTCCACCCAGGGCCGGGCGAAGGGCGGGTCCTCGGGGCGGCGCTTGATGAAGAAGCCGATCACCACGTGCCCGGAGTCGAGGTGGGCGTCGAAGTACCAGTGCTCGAAGGCCGAGCTGCGCGGGGAGGGGTGGAACCCGTTGTGCCAGGGTTCGATCGGGGTGAGCGTTCCGTCCCGGCGGCCCGGGCCGTTCCAGGCTTCTACGATGTCGGTCATCGGCGCAGCGCGCTCACCGCGTCGAAGGCCGCTTCCCGGCCCCGCATCTGGGCGCGGTACCAGTTCTCCCGGTGGCGCACCATGATCCGCTCGTGGACGCGGGCGAACGGCGGGCAGAATCGCCGGACCAGCTCGGTCGCGGTGATCAGCGGGAAGCGCAGCACGGGGATCAGCAGCCATGGAAAGGCCGGGGGCATGCGGTAGTTGCGCCGGGTGCCTGGTGCCATGTACATGGCGGCGTAGACGGAATTGATGCGGTAGTTGTACTTCTCGCGCAGGCGGACCAGGCCGCGGTGGCCGTCGCGGGGCGCGAACGCGGCCGGGTAGGACTCGATCAGTTCGGCGCCGTGCGGGCCTGCGTCGTAGGAGCGCGAGATCATCGTCATGGCCAGCACGCGCAGGCCGTCGGCGACCGTCTCGGGGTACCAGCCGACCCGCACGCCGAGCAGGTGGCCCAGGTAGCGCTGGAAGTGCAGCAGCGCCCGGATCTCGGCGAGGGTGGTCTGGTAGCCCAGCGCCCACAGGCCCAAGCCGGGGGTGACGCTGCCGGCGAGCAGGGTCAGCAGCTGGTAGGTCTGGCTGATCGGCAGGCCCCAGCGCTCGATGTCCCATTCGGGATGGCGTGCCACGCCCGCGCGCACCGACACGTGCATGACCCGCACCTTCAGCGCGGTGGCGCGGCCGGCCGATCCGGGGGTGAGCAGGGCGTGCGGGACCGAGACGTCGATCCAGAAGCGGGTGGTCTCGAGGAAGCGGCGCAGCGCGCTGTCGCCGGCGTAGCCGCCGGCGAGCGACAGCGGGGTCGCCACGGCGGCCTCGGTGTACATCTCCAGGGTCTCGGCGCCGGCGAAGCTGAACAGCATGGTGCCCCAGCGCCGCCAGATCGCCGCGCCCTGCTCGACGAGTTCGGGGACGACCCAGTCGGGCACGGTCTCGAACTCGGCGAACAGCGCGCGCATGGATTCCGGGGCGTCGGGCACGGCGTCGATGCCGTGGGTGAGCGCGGTCTCGAGCAGGTCGCGGCCGGTGCGCCCGCCGTGTTCGGCGCGCATCACCTCCGCGACGAAGCGCTCGGCGGTCGGGTCGCCGGTGAAGAGGTCGGCGCACAGGATCGTGGCCTGTTCGTCGGTGGGGAACAGGCGGGTCCCGGTCAGCGTGGTGAAGAGGCGTTCCGCGCGCCGGACGCCCGGGCGTTCGCGGGCCTCCCAGTAGCGGAATGCGGTGGGGCAGCGGCGTTCCGGCGTGGCGGGCGCCGTGCCTGCCGGTGGCGGATTGCTGTGCGTGATCGGCTCTGCCATCGTGTCGGCCCTTCCTGGCGATACCCGATGACTGTACCAATGGGTATGGATAACGGTACTGTTTTGAATGGAAAGCTGATCCGTGTCCGCCGAGGAAGGTCGCCTACCATCGAGGCCGTGTGTGCGAACGTCTCCCGGGCGCGTCGATGACGCCCGACCCGACCGGCGCGCCGTCCGCGGGCGGCGCGGCGCGGCTGTCGCGCAAGGCGGCCTCGCAGCGGCGCGGCCGCGCCCCTCGGTTGTCCTACGAGGACTGGGTCGACGGGGCGCTGGCGCTGCTGGCCAAGGAGGGCGTCGCGGCCATCCGCATACCGCGGCTGTGCGCGGAACTCGGTGTCACCAAGGGCAGTTTCTACTGGCACTTCGACGATGTCGACGAGCTGATGGCGGCCATGGCCGATCGCTGGAGCGCGCGGCAGTCGGAGATCGTGCGCGCGCTCGGCGCGCTGGAATCGCTGCCGGTGGAACGGCGGATCGCGGAGATGGCGGCCAACCTGTCCGACGAGGGGACCTGGGCCACCGAGGCGCGGGTGCGCGAGTGGGCGCTGACCGACGAACGAGTGGCCGCGGCGGTGCGCGCGCTGGACCGGCAGGTCTTCGACACCATCCGCGCCGGGCTGCTCGAACTGGGATTCACCCCGGAACAGGCGCGGCTGCGCGCCGGGGCGATGGTCTATCTGGGGATCGGCTTCATCCACGGCCGCGGGAGCCTGCCCACGCCGGGCAGGGAGGAGGCCGAGGCGATCCTCGGGCTGCTCGCGGCGCCCCCGACGGCCGAGGGCCGGTGACCTCCGCGCGGAGATCACCGGCCCTCGGGCAGGCGGGAGGTCACCAGGACATGGTGGCGTACCCGATCAGGGTCTGCTCGCTCTCCTGCGACAGCTTCCACGCGCCGCCGATGTACTTGAAGGTCACCGGGATCGGGAAGGTGTAGTCGCCGAGGCTGCTGTTGATGGTGGCCGAGGCGACGTCGCCGTCGACCGAGACCGGGCCGACGACCGACCAGTGGTAGCCGGGGATGGCGTTGACGCGTTCGCGGACCACCGCGATCGAGGAGGCGTCGCCGGACTCGAGCGCGCCGGAGTTGCCGTTGAACGCCGACTGCACGACGCCGTTGAGCTCGCCTGCCGACGGGGCGGCCGGCGCGGCGACGGCGACCGGGGCGGTCGCGACCACGGCGGCGGTGACCGGCATCAGCAGGGCGGCAGCCGCCAGGGAGGCCGCGGCGAACGAGCGAATCATGAGGTCGATCTCCTTCTATGTAGGTAAGGCTAAGCATAGACTATCGACATCGGGCGTGGGGTGGCGCTCCCGGGGCCCCATGGAACTCCGGAGATCAGTCGGATCAGTCGAAGGGGGCGCGATCGATCCCGCAGCGGGTGCCTTCGGGAGGCAGCGCGCCGGAGACGAAGTAGTCCCGCTTGAGGTGCTCGGCGCAGGTGCTGGCCACGTACATGCTGCTGTGGCCCGCGCCCTCGAGCACGACCACCCGCGCGTCGGCGAGCTGGCGCGCGCCCGCGATGGCCCCCGACAGCGGTGTCGCCGGGTCGAAGCGGCTGTTGAGCACCAGGATCGGCGCGGCGGTGCGCCGGTTCCGCGGGCCGCTGTAGCGGTCGGCGTCGCGCACGGGCCAGAACGCGCACGGCAGCGCGTCGAACACCGCGGTGCGCCCGAAATACGGGACGCGCGAGTCCTGTTCGGCCGCGACCCGGCTGTACACGGCCGGATCGGTCGGGGTCAGGCTGTCGCTGCACTGGATGGTGTAGAAGGCCTCGACCCGGTTGCCCGCCGGCTCGGTGCCGTAGAGCGCGTCGGGCACGAGGGCGGGCAGGGCGCTCGCGTTGTCGAAGAGTTTCTGCAGCAGCCGGGCGAGTTCGGGGTAGCTGTCGGGGCGGGCCAGGCTGCCCGCCGCGGTGACCACGGCGGTGTAGGTCCAGGGCTGGCCGTCGACGACGATCGGGGCGAGCCGGGCCCGCTCGGCCACGGCGAGCCATTTGAGCCTCGGGTCGCCCTCGGCGAACGCGCAGCGCGGGCCCGCGGCCGCGCAGGCGCGCAGGAAGGCGTCGAAGGTGTCCGAGATCGCCGTCGCCACACCCTGTCTCGTATCCAGCGGGACGGTGGTGCCCTCCGTGCCGTGGCCGTCGGCGTTGCCCTGGAAGTCCAGGGAGCCGTCCAGGGTCATCGCGCGCACGCGTCCGGGGAACAGGTTGGCGTACACGGCGCCGAGCTGGGTGCCGTAGGAGATGCCGTGGTAGGTCAGGGCGGCGTCGCCGACGGCGCGGCGCAGCAGGTCGAGGTCGCGCGCGGTGTTCGCGGTCGAGGCGTGGGCCAGGATCGGGCCCGCGAGCCGCCCGCAACGGGCGGCGATGTCGGCGGAGCGGGCGAAGAACTCGGGTTCGGCGGCGGCGTCGGCCGGGGTGCCGGGGAAGGTCGCGAAGTAGGCGGCCTGCTCCTCCGGGGAGTCGAAACAGCGGGTGCCCGCGCTGCGCGAGACCGAACGCGGATCCCAGGACACCAGGTCGAAACGCGCGCGCAGTTCCTCGGAGAACAGCCACGGCCAGCGCGCGCGTTCGCGCAGTCGGTCGACCCCGGACGGGCCCGGCCCGCCGAAGTTGACGAACAGGGTGCCGATGCGCCGGTCCGGGTCGGTGGCGGGCAGTTTCGCCACCGCGAGATCGATCTGCTCGCCGTGCGGGTCGTGGTAGTCCAGGGGTACCCGCGCGGTGGCGCAGGCGAAGCCGTCGCCGCAGTCCGACCACGCGAGCGCGGGGGTGTCCGCGGCGTCGGCGAGCGGGTCGAGATGGGTGTCGGCGGCGGTGGCGGGCGAGGGGGTGCCGAGGGCGCCGATCCCGAGCAGCAGGGCCGCCGCGGCGACCCGGAGCCGGTGGGTTCCAGGGCGCGTGACGCGCGAAAACACCGTGCCGAGCCTCCTGCTTGCGATCGACGAACCCGGCGAAGTTACCACATCCCGGCGCGCTCCTTAGCGGCGGAAAGGATCGGGGCGGTGCGGAATCGGGCTGCGACACAGACTGTTCGGGCGACCGGGTGCGTGGGGACCGGCGGAAAGCCTTCCTCGGCCCCGCGTGGTTTCGTACCGTGTACAGATGACATCGATCCAGATCGCAACCGCCGACGGAGTCGTGCGCGGTCGGGCCGGACGGCGCGTGGCCACCTGGCGGGCCCTGCCGTACGCGGCGCCGCCCGTCGGTGAGCTCCGCTTCCGCGCGCCCCAGCCGGTCACCGGGTGGACCGGCGTGCGCGCGGCGACCGAGTTCGCCAACGCCGCCGTGCAGCACCCCGGCGGCGCCCGCACCGGACCGCGGACCCGCCAGCCCGTGGCCGAGGACTGCCTGACCCTCAACGTCACCGCCCCGGTCGCCCCGGCGGACGCGCCCCGCCCGGTGCTGGTGTTCATCCACGGCGGCGGCTACCTGCTCGGCACCTCGAGCATGTACTCCGGCGCGCGGCTGGCGGTGCGCGGCGACGTCGTCGTCGTGTCGATCAACTACCGGCTCGGCGGGCTCGGCTATGTCGACTTCGGCGAGTTCTCGACGCCGGAGGCCCCCTTCGACGGCAATCTCGGCCTGCGCGACCAGGTCGCGGCCCTGCAGTGGGTGCAGCGCAACATCGCCGCCTTCGGCGGGGATCCCGGCAACGTCACCGTGTTCGGCGAGTCCGCCGGGGCACACGCGGTGGTCACCCTGCTGGCCACGCCCGCCGCGCGGGGCCTGTTCCACCGGGCCATCGCCCAGAGCGCGCCCGCGGACTGGACCCTGAGCCCCGACCAGGCCCGCCGCTTCGCGCGCTCGGTGCTGGACCGGCTCGGCATCGACCCCGCCGACGCGCCCGCGCGGCTGCGTACGGTGTCGGCGGGGGAGCTGTGCAAGGCCGCCACCCGGGCGCTGGGCCGCGGGCTGCGCGAGGAACCCGGCAGTTTCGCCTTCGCGCCCGTCGCCGACGGCGACTTCCTGCCCGAGCCGCCCCTGGACGCGATCGCCGCGGGACGGGCCGCGCCGGTGCCGCTGATCATCGGCACCAACCGCGACGAGGCGACGCTGTTCCAGCGTTTCGCCACCGGCATCCCGCACACCCCCAACCAGCTCGCCGCGACCCTGCGCCGGTGCGCGCCCGGCGCCGAGGAGCGGGTCACCAGCGCCTATCGCGGCTATCCCGGTGCCCGCGTCGCGGTGCGGATGGGCGGCGACTTCGTGTTCTGGCGGCCGACGCTGTCGGTGCTCGACGGCCACAGCCGCCACGCCCCGACCTACGCCTACCGCTACGACTTCGCCCCGCGAGCGGTGCGTCTGGCCGGCTTCGGCGCGACGCACGCCCTGGAACTCATCCCGGTCTTCGGCTGGGTGGACTCCCCGCTGGGCCGGATGCTCACCGGCGCGGGCGGGCGCCGCGGTTTCCTCGCGGTGCAGGACCAGTTCCAGTCGCACTGGCTGCATTTCGCGCGGTCCGGGCGTCCCGGCCCCGGCTGGCCCGCCTACACCACGCAGCATCGCAGCACCCTGATCATCGACCACCCGCCGCGGGTGGTCGATGATCCCGACGCCGACCGCCGCGCGGCCTGGGAAGGGGTGCGCATCGGGGCCTGAGCCGGATCAGCGCTCGCTGTCGAGCATCGCCATCTGCGCGGCCGCGTAGCGCTCACCGGCGACGGCGCCCGCGGGCGCGGCGGCCTCGACGGCGGCCAGCTCGCTCGGCGACAGCGTGACCTCCAGCGCCGCGACCGCCTCGGCCAGGCGTTCGCGGCGGCGGGTGCCGATGACCGGCACGATGTCGGGGCCGCGGTGCAGCACCCACGCGATCGCCAGCTGCGCCACCGAGACACCCTTGTCGGCGGCGAGGGTGGCCAGCGCCTCGACCAGGGCCAGGTTGCGGGTCAGGTTCTCGCCCTGGAAACGCGGGGTGTGGGCACGGAAGTCGCCCGCGGCGAAGGCGGGCGTGGCGCGCATCGCGTCGCTGAGCAGCCCGCGCGAGAGCACGCCGTAGGCGGTGATCGCGGTGCCCAGTTCGCGGGCAACGGGCAGGATCTCGTCCTCGATCCCGCGCGAGAGCAGCGAGTACTCGATCTGCAGGTCGGCGATCGGCGCGACCGCCGCTGCGCGCTTCAGGGTGTCGGCGCCGACCTCCGAGAGGCCGATGTGGCGCACGTATCCGGCCTCGACCAGTTCGGCCAGCGCGCCGACGGTGTCCTCGATCGGCACCGCCGGGTCGAGCCGGGCAGGCCGGTAGATGTCGACGTGATCGACGCCGAGGCGCTGCAGCGAGTAGGTGAGGAAGTTGCGCAGGGCCGCGGGCCGGGTGTCCACCCCGCCCCAGGTGCCGCCGGGACCGCGCAGCGCGCCGAACTTGACGCTGAGCACGACGTCCTCGCGCGGGCGCTGGGCCAGCGCCCGCCCGACGAGCAGTTCGTTGTGGCCGGCCCCGTAGAAGTCGCCGGTGTCGATCAGGCGCAGGCCGCCGTCGATGGCCGCGTGCAGGGTGGCCAGCGACTCGGCGTCGTCGCTGGGTCCGTAGATGCCGCCGGACATGCCCATGGCGCCGAGGCCGATGCGGCCGACGCGGGGACCGGCGGCGCCGAGGGAGACGGTGGGGATCTGTGGTGTGGTCATGCCCCGAGCCTGCGCCGCGGCGGCCGGGTTCGGGAGGCAGCGCCGATCGGGGGATCGCCGATCCCTGGCTGAGCCGCCCCGATCCGGGGACAGTGGAGCCATGGACCGTGAGGACCTCGCCGATTTCCTGCGCCGCGGACGCGACCGGCTCACCCCGGCCGACGTCGGCCTGCCGCCCGGGGTGCGCCGACGCACCCCGGGGTTGCGCCGCGACGAGGTCGCCGTGCTGGCGGGCATGTCCACCGACTACTACACGCGCCTGGAGCAGGCGCGCGGTCCGCGCCCGTCGGTGCAGGTGCTCGGCGCCCTGGCCAGGGCGCTGCGCCTGGACGACGACGAGCGCGACCACCTGTTCCACCTGTGCGGGCATCCCACCCCCGACCGCGCCGTCGCCGGCGCCACCCACGTGGGCCCGGGGATCCTGCACCTGCTCGACCGGCTCGACGACACCCCGGCGATGGTGGTGACCGATCTCGGCGAGGTCCTCGTGCAGAACCGCATGCACGCCCTGCTCGCCGGGGACCACACCGCCCTGCGGGGCCGCGATCGCTTCTACGCCTGGCGCTGGTTCACCGATCCGGAGTCGCGGGCGCTGTTCCCGGCCGCCGACCACGATCGCCTCGGCCGCAATCACGTCGCGGACCTGCGCGCGACCGCCGCGCGCCGGGCCGGTGACCCCGAGGTGGTCGAGTTCGTGGCGGCGCTGCGGGCGGCGAGCGCGGAGTTCGCGCGGTACTGGGACGAGCACCGGGTGGCGGTGCGGTTGTCGGATCGCAAGGTCTATCTGCATCCGCGGGTCGGCGCAGTGGACACCCTGTGCGAGGTCCTGGTGACCCCGAGCGCGACGCAGCGGCTGCTGGTGTATCTGCCGCGGCCAGGGACCGACGCCGCCGACAAGCTGGCCCTGCTGCGGGTGATCGGGTCCCAGCGCCTCGAGGTGCCCGAACCCGGTCTCGGCTGAGCGCGGGGCCCGGGCCGGTCAGAGGTGGGTGGCCAGCGCCACCGGTGTCGCGGCGGCGGCGAGGACGTCGCGGTGCAGCGGACCCGGCGCCGCCGGTCCCGCGCCGAGCACGATCAGCGCGGCGCCGAGCGCGGTGCGCAGCAGCAGCCGCGCGGGCTCGTCCTGGGCGACGATGCGGGTGATGGCCACCGCCGGATACTTCTCGCCGTACCCGATCAGGGCGTCGGAGAGCAGGCGGTGGGCCCGCTCGTGGTCGTCGCTGTGGTGGGTGTCCGGGTCCCCGGCGTGCACCGCGACCAGCTCCGCGCCGCGCAGCGCCGCCTCCTTGACGGCGAAATCCAGTGCGGCCGAACTGTGTGTGCCCGCGCCGATGCCGACGACCACCGGGCCGCCGCCGGTGTGCCCGGGCTCGGGCACCACCACCAGCACCGACCCGCACCGGCGCGCGGCCGCCAGGGCCGGGTGCGCCGGGCCGCCGGGCGCGGCGGGCCGGGCGGGGGCGCCGACGACCAGCAGTCGCGCGCGCCGCGTGCGCTGTCGGTGCGCCGGGTCCGGATCCGGGCCGAGGAGCGTGACCCGCAGCGCCGGGCCTGCCTCGGCCCGTGCGGTGTCCACGGCCGCGGCGAGCACGGTCGCGTCGTCGGCGGCGTCGGCCACCAGCAGCTCGGCCCCGCGCGCCGCCGCCGCGCGCGCCGCCCACCGCGCCGCGGCGGGCGC
>NZ_BAGK01000301.1 GCF_000308795.1 Nocardia thailandica NBRC 100428
CTCCGATGCGTTTCAGGACTCAGAACCACCGGTTTGTGTGTGGTGTCGAATACGAGTGGACCTGGGATTCGGGCGAACCTCAGGTCGCCGGAGCTCCCGGGGTGTCGGCAGGCCAGCCGTCTCACCCACGACACCCGGGGAGTAGCCGAGGGCAGCAGGTGCCCGGCTCACGCCGGCCCGGCGGCCCGTGGGGAAGAACAGGTGGGCGGGGCAGGTTCGCATCGGTTTCCGTGCGGCTCACAGCCCTGTCTCCGCCCACCGCCCCACGCGGCAAACCTCAGCCGCGGTGGAGCGGGTCGTTAACGTCGGGGCCGGCGCCGCCGGGTGGGGTCAGTCGCAGCACGACCCACACCCCGAGCGTGACCGAGGTTGTGTCGGGGCGGATGCTGGGCCGGGTCGGTAACCACCAGTTCCAGTCGCCGAGCAGGCGCATGAGGGCGGGAACGAGGACAAGGCGGATGAGGACGGCGTCGAGGAAGACTGCGACGGCGAGGGCGAGTCCGAGTTGTTTGAGTTCGAGAATGTCGGCGGTGAGGAAGCTTGCGAAGATGGCGATCATGATCGCGGCGGCGGCGGTGATGGGGCGGGCGGTGTGAGTGAGCCCGGCGGCGACGGCGTGCTCGTTGTCGCCGGTGGTGTCCCAGTATTCGCGGATGCGGCGGATGAGGAAGACCTCGTAGTCCATCGAGAGTCCGAACAACAGCGCGAACACGACGGTGGGTAGGTAGACCTGCACGAAGCCGGGGCTGGTGAAGTCGAGGATGTTCTCCCCGAGGCCCCATTGGAATACAGCGACGGTGATACCGAGGGCGGCGCCGGTGGCGAGCAGGTTCATCGCGATGGCCTTGATCGGCAGGGCGATGCTGCGGAACGCGGCGATGAGGAAGATCAGCGAGGCGGTCAGCACCAGGGCCACGACCAGCGGCAGTTTGGAGGTCATCTCGTCGGAGAGGTCCACGAACTCGGCGGTGCTGCCGCCGATACGGATCTCGGCTCCTGCCGCGTCAGTCGCTGTGTTGCGCAGGTCGCGGATGAGGTCGGTGGCCTCCATCGAGTCGAACGCGACCGACGGGAGCGCAAGCGCCAGCACTCGTCCGTCGTTGAGCTGGGCGGGCAGAACGGTGTCGATGCGGTCGTCGTCGGCGATCTCGGCCAGGAACCGGTTGACCTGTGCTGCGGGGTCCCCGGTGAGCGGGGTGTCGCCGGGGCCGGTGGCGATGATTTCGACCGGTGAGAGTGCTCCGGCGGGGAAGTTTGTGGTCAACGCGGTGGTGGCGCGTCCGGTCGGTGTGTCGTCGAGGGCGGTGGTGCCCATGTCGAGGCCGTAGCGGATCCCGAATACCGGGAGTGCGGCGATGACCAGCACCGCCACGGCAGCCGTGCCGAACAGGACGGGTCGGCGCATGACGAGATAGGCCCAGCGCGCCCAGCGGCCACTGAGAGCTCCCGGAGCGTTCGCGGTGCTGTCGGCGGGTCGCCAGCGGGCGGGGAGCGCGCCGCGGTTGATGGCAGGGCCCAGGGCGGCGAGCAGGGCGGGGAGCAGAGTGACGGCGACGATGAGCATGCTGGTGACCGCGGTGGCGACGCCGATGGCGATGCCACGGAAGATCGGTGCCTGGATAATGATCAACGCGCACAGCGAGATCATCACGACCAAGCCTGAGACCAGAATCGTTTTGCCTGCTGTGGCCAGTGAGCGGCCCACGGCGGCCGCGATCGCGGCGTGGTCGGCGACGGTGTGGTGGGCGAGTTCTTCGCGGAAGCGGCTGACGATGAACATCGCGTAGTCGATACCGACGCCCAGGCCCACCATGGTGGCCATGGCAACGGTCAGCGAATCGAACGCGGTCACCGTGGTGAGGGTGAACAACACCCCGACCGCGGTCAACAAGCCCGCGATGGCTACTCCGATCGGGACCGCCGCGGCGGCCAGGGCGCCGAGCGCGAGGACGAGCAGTATCAGCGCGACCGGGATGCCGATCGCCTCGGCGCGGGCCAGGTCGGCGTTCTGTAGTTCGGTGGCCGCGTTCTGCACCGCCGAGTACCCGGTCAGCCCCACATCGATGGAGTCGTCGCCGGTGCTGGCGATGGCGTCTTGCAGGTCGCGAGCGACCCTCGCGCGTTCGGCCATGTCGCCGTCCATGCCGGCCAGTGCGATCGCGACGTGACCGTCGGCCGAGATCTGGGATCCGGGCAGCCCGTCGTAGGGACCGACGACATCGACCACACCCTGCACCTCCTCGGCCGCGGTGACCGTGCGAGCGACGACTGCACGGAAGTCGGAGTCGGTGGCGGTGAGGGCGCCGGATTGGAGCACGATGACCGCCTGCTCGGCCCCGAACTGTGGGAAGTGCTGGGCAACAAGGCGATCCACCTCGGTGGACTCCGAGCCTTCGACGCCGAAGTCCATGGCGCCGAGCCGGTTCTCGAGTAGTGGGTAGGCCACCGCGCATACCGCCAGCAGCACTCCCCAGATCGCCAGGGCCGTGCGTCTGCGTCGCGCCATGAGAACACCCCACCGATACAGCAGCCCGGGTGAGTCAGGTGGCAGTGGTTGCTGGGGTGACCTCTCGGTCACGGCGGACTGCTGCTGCTGGTTCATGTGTTCTCCCTCCGTAGCCGACCACAATTGATCGCTAGTGGACGATGTGATCGTTGAAATGAGATTAATCATGATAGCTGTCGATATCAATACCCAGTTCCGCTATCATCGCCGTATGACGATTAATGCTGACGGGGG
Organism: Nocardia thailandica NBRC 100428; assembly: GCF_000308795.1. Classification (GTDB taxonomy): domain Bacteria; phylum Actinomycetota; class Actinomycetes; order Mycobacteriales; family Mycobacteriaceae; genus Nocardia; species Nocardia thailandica. The sequence goes on from NZ_BAGK01000301.1 coordinate 2,741, forward strand.
TTGCCTCGTCGAGACGCAGGGGTTGGATCCAGCGGTGGCGTTGTTCCACAGCCTCTCGGATGCGACGCGGTTGGCGATCGTGCGCCGGTTGGCGTGCGGGGAAGCCCGCGTCGCGGATTTGATGGCAGGTCTCGAGTTGGCGCAGTCGACGGTGTCGGCACATGTGGCGTGCCTGCGCGACTGCGGCCTGGTCGTGGGCCGCCCCCAGGGCCGACAGGTGTTCTACAGTCTCGCTCGTCCGGAGCTGATGGACCTGCTGGCATCGGCCGAGACGCTGCTCGCGGCGACCGGCAACGCGGTGGCGTTGTGCCCGAACTACGGCACCGACGCCACCACCACGGAGACGACGGCGGAGGTGCGGGCATGAGCGACGCATGCGGCTGCGGCCACGACGAACCCGCTGGTGAGGGCGAGGCCGAGGAGCGGGAACCCGAAAAGCTCTGGGAAGTCAGCGAACTGCGTGCCGCCGCGGTCGCCGGTGTGCTGCTGGTCGCGGCGCTGATCGTCGGCTGGACCGGTGGCCCCAGCGCGGTCGAGCTCGGCTTGGAGATCGCAGCGCTGCTGGTCGGGGCTTACACCTTCGTCCCGTCGACGTTCAAACGGCTGGCCAAGGGCAAGATCGGGGTCGGCACGCTGATGACGATCGCCGCGATCGGCGCGGTGATCCTCGGCGAGGTCGGCGAAGCCGCGATGCTGGCGTTTCTGTTCTCCATCAGCGAAGGCCTCGAGGAATACGCGGTCGCCCGCACCCGCCGTGGTCTGCGGGCCCTGCTGAACCTGGTTCCCGACCGAGCCACGGTGTTGCGCGACGGCACCGAAACCATCGTCAGCCCAGCGGAGCTGCGGGTCGGGGACCGGATGCTGGTTCGTCCCGGCGAGCGGGTGGCTACCGACGGTGTGATCGCCGAAGGCCGTAGCTCTCTGGATGTTTCGGCGATCACCGGTGAATCGGTACCGGTCGAGGCAGGGCCGGGCGCGGAAGTGTTTGCCGGGTCGATCAACGGCAACGGCGTTCTTACCGTCGAGGTCACCACCACCGCCGAAGACAACTCCCTGGCGCGGATCGTGCGGATCGTGGAGGCCGAGCAGGCCCGCAAGGGCGATGCCCAACGCCTGGCCGACAAGATCGCCAAACCCTTGGTGCCCGGCATCATGATCGCCGCTGCCGCGATCGCGGTGATCGGTGCGATCCTCGGTGATCCGGTGACCTGGATCGAACGCGCGCTGGTGGTGTTGGTTGCGGCGTCGCCGTGTGCGCTGGCGATCTCGGTGCCGGTCACCGTCGTCGCTGCCATCGGTGCGGCGAGCAAGTTGGGTGTGCTGGTCAAGGGCGGTGCCGCGCTCGAGGCGATGGGTCGGGTGCGGGAGGTCGCGTTGGACAAGACCGGGACGCTGACCGCGAACAAGCCTGCCGTGGTCGAGATCTCGGCTGTCGCGGGCACCGAGCAGGCGACAGTGCTCGCGGTCGCCGCGGCGCTGGAATCGCGTAGCGAACATCCCCTCGCCCGCGCCATCCTCGCCGCCGTCGACACCTTCACTCCTGCCACCGACGTCGAGGCCGTTACCGGCGCTGGATTGACCGGGCTGGTCGACGGGCGTCCGGCGCGGCTGGGCCGACCTGGCTGGATCGAGCCGGGTGACTTGGCCGCCGACGTGGAGCGGATGCAGCACGCGGGTGCGACCGCGGTGCTGATCGAGCTCGATGGCCAGGTGATCGGCGCGATCGCCGTGCGCGATGAGCTGCGGCCAGAAGCACATGAGGTCATCGATCGGTTGCACGCCTTGGGTATTCGTGTGTCGATGCTCACCGGTGACAACACCCGCACCGCTGCCGCCCTGGCTACCGAGGCCGGGATCGAGGACGTGCACGCGGACCTGCGCCCCGAAGACAAGGCCCGCATCGTGGGCGAACTACGCGCCGACCGGTTCACCGCGATGGTCGGCGACGGCGTCAACGACGCCCCCGCACTGGCCACCGCCGACCTCGGTGTGGCGATGGGTGCGATGGGTACCGACGTCGCCATCGAAACCGCCGACGTCGCCCTGATGGGTGAAGACCTGCGGCACCTGCCGCGTGCTCTCGAGCACGCCCGCCGCGCCCGCCGGATTATGCTGCAGAACGTCGGTTTGTCGTTGGGGTTGATCACGGTCCTGATCCCGCTTGCCCTGTTCGGGGTGCTCGGGTTGGCGGCGGTGGTGCTGGTGCACGAGCTCGCCGAGATCGTCGTCATCGCCAACGGTGTCCGCGCCGGACGCACCAAACCCCTTGCCTCGCTTCCGGAATCGACGGCAAAGCCCGCCCCGGTGCTGGCTGGAGCATCCGCGTGACCGCCACCGCGTCGTCTGCTCCCACCGTGTCGCGGTGGGGGCGGCGACTGCGGTGGGCCATCACCGCGGCGGTACTCGCCGGCCTCGACCTCGCGCTCAAAGCGTGGGCGCAGACCGCGCTGGACGGGGCGCCGGTCGAGGCGGGTCCGGTGGATCTGCGGTTGGCGTTCAACCCCGGCGCCGCGTTCTCGATCGCCGCCGACGCACCGAGCTGGGTGATGCTGTCCATCACCACGGTGATCACCACTGGGGTTGCGGTGGGCGGATGGGTGCTCGCGCCGCGCGCGAGCCTGCTCACCCGGGTCGCGCTCGCCGCAATACTGGGCGGTGCCGCCGCCAACGTTATCGACCGGGCACCGGACGGGTTGGTCACCGACTACTTGCACACCGGCTGGTGGCCCACCTTCAACCTCGCCGACTCCTTCATCGTGCTCGGCGCGATCGCCCTCATCATCACCACCTTGATCGGAAACTCCGATGAGCGAGAACAACTCTCACCCGATCACCACACCGACAAGCGGGACTGAACCGGGCCCATCGCGTCGATGGGCAGGGTTGGCGGCGCTGGTCGTCGCCCTGCTCACCGTCGGGCTGGACCTGATGGTCCTCAACGTCGCCCTGCCCACCCTCGCGCAGGACCTGGGTGCGAGCACCACCCAATTGCAGTGGATCGTCAACGCCTACACCCTCGTCTTCGCCGCGCTCATGCTGCCCGCAGGCGGCTTCGGCGACCGCTACGGCCGCAAACGGCTACTGCTGGTGGGTTTGGTCGCCTTCGTCGCCGCCTCGGCGTGGGCCGCCTACAGCGGGTCCACCGGCTCGCTGATCGCAGCACGCGCGGTCATGGGCATCGGGGCCGCGATCATCGTCCCGCTCTCGCTGGGCATCCTGCCGACCCTGTTCGGCCCCGACCAGCGTCGCCGCGCGATCGCGGTATGGGTCGGCGCACTGGGCGTCGGCCTGCCATTGGGCCCGATCGTCGGCGGCTGGCTTCTGCAGCATTTCTGGTGGGGCTCGGTGTTTCTCATCAACGTCCCGGTCGGTGTCGCCGCCCTGGTTGCCTGCGTTGTGCTGTTGCCCGAATCGGCCGACCCGCACGCACCGCCGCTGGACTGGCTCGGAATCATCACCGCCGTTCCCGGTACGGCGGCGGTGGTGTTCGCCGTCATTCAGGCGCCTGAGTACGGGTGGACCGATCCCATCGTGCTCACCACTCTCGCCGCCGGTGTCGTGCTGATCGTGGGATTCCTGGTGTGGGAACGGCATACTCGCTACCCGCTGGTCGATCTGGGGCTGTTTGCCAATCCCGCATTCACCTGGCCCACTCTGGCCGCGACGGCGGGCACGTTCACTCTCGTGGGCGTGCTGTTCGTGCTGCCGCAATACCTGCAGATCCTGCGCCACTACGACGCCTTCGGCACAGGCTTGCGCTTGGTTCCTTTGGTGCTGGCGATCATCATCGCCGCGGCCGCCGTCGACAAGATTGTCACCCGCGTCGGCGCCAAGATCCCGATCGTCACCGGAATGCTCATCGCTGCAGCGGGATTCGTGCTCGCGTCCCGCATCACTGCCGACTCCGGCTACGGCTTCGTCGCGGTGTGCCTCGGGGTTGTGGGCTTGGGCGCCGGGCTGGCGTTGGCACCGGCGGTCGACGCGGTCATGGCGAGTCTGCCCGAACACCGCAGCGCCGCAGGAGCTGGGTTGTTGATGGCCATTCGACAGGTCGGTGCCGCGTTCAGCGTCGCCGTCTTGGGCACCTTGCTCACCCTCGTCTACACCCGCGACCTCGACCCCCACCTGAGCGCGCTACCCGAGGCTGTGGTGGGCGCGGCGCGCGACAACGTCGCTGGGGCACAACTGGCCGCGACCGGCGTTCCCGGCCCAGCGGGTGCCGATCTGGCCGCCACCAGCGCCCACGCCTACACCGAAGCCATGTCCGCGGTATTCCTGGCCAGCGCCGCCGTCAGCGCGGTACTTGCCGCGGCTATCGCCGCGAAACTCCCCAAACAGACGCCACCGCCGATAGGAACGTCACCGGCGCCCGGTCCGCGATGAACTAGACAGTCGGTAGCGAGCCGCCGCGGGTGCAGCTCAACCACGCCTGTTCGCCGAATCACAGTGCACTCTCCGAGAAAGGCATCCGCCAGCATGGTTACCTCGATCCTGCAGGCCATCGGACTCTTCCTGGTGACCAATATCGACGACATCATCGTGCTCTCGCTGTTTTTTGCCCGCGGCGCGGGAACTCGCGGAACCACGGTCGCCATCGCGACGGGACAATATCTCGGTTTCGGAGCGATCCTCGCCGCGTCCGTCCTCGTCTCCCTGGGTGTGACGGCGTTGTTGCCGGAAGAAGCTATCGCCTACTTCGGGTTGATTCCTCTGCTGCTGGGTCTGCTCGCCGCCTGGAGAGCGTGGCGAAACAGCGGCGACGACGATGAACGGTTCGAGGGCAAGAAGGTAGCAGTGTGGACGGTGGCCGCGGTGACCTTCGCCAACGGAGGCGACAACATCGGCGTCTACGTCCCGGTCTTCGCCACCGTGGGAACGGCAGCGATCGTCGCCTACTCGGTCGTGTTCCTGCTGTTGGTCGGGGTACTGGTGATCACCGCGAAGTTCCTCACCACCCGCAAGGCCATTGCCGAGATCTTGGAACGGTGGGAACACATCCTGTTCCCACTCGTGCTGGTCGTTCTCGGAATCGTCATCCTCGTCAGCGGCGGCGCATTCGGCCTCTGATCGGATACCACTCACATATCCGCGCAACCAGATCACCAGGATGGGAGCACAGCAGGGTGACTTGCCTCTACCCGCGCTCGAGTTGCCGACCGCTGTCCGGCCGCGACCGCAGACGGGGCGTGCCGAGGTGAGCGCCCCCGAGCATCGCTGGTCAGGCGGCGTTTCGCTGACTCCCGGTCTCATGACATTCACCGGCGAGATCGGCGACGCACCTGCCCACGCGCACGCCGCCGTGCAGGTGCTCTTCGTCGCGCGCGGGCGACTGACCCTCACCGACGCGACCGGATACACCACACCCGCCCTCGCCGCGATCATCCCACCCGGCGTGGTCCACCAGGTCCACACCGAACCCGGTACCAGCGGATTCCTCGCCTTCCTGGACCCCGACAGCGCGACCGCCCACGCAGCGCTGGCCCAACTGGACGGGCAACCCCGCCAGGCAGCCACCACCTGGGTCAGCGCCGCCACACCCGCACCATCCCTGTCTGTCGGCGACCCGGTCACCAGGCCCGTGCGCCGGTCCTCGCATCCGGTCGTGGCGCAGGCGCTGCGCCGGGCAACCGACTGGGTGGGAGGGCCACCCTCGCTGGGTGAACTCGCCGCCGACATCGGAATTTCGGTCAGTCGCCTCTCCCATATATTCACCGCGCAGGTCGGATTGCCGTACGTGGCGTGGCGGCGGTGGGTGCGGCTACAGCTCGGATTCGCGGTCGTGCGCGGCGGCGGTTCCCTGACCGCCGCCGCGCACGCAGCGGGATTCGCCGACAGCGCCCACCTCACCCGCACCTGCCGCGACCTGATCGGCATCTCTCCGACCGAAGCACTCATCGCCACCGGATGGCGGCCCCCACCAGCACGCGACCGAGCCGTCACCGAATAACGCGACTCCCGCGCGCGGACTACCTCACTGCCCGGCCACAGGCACCTCGCCCGGCACAGTTTCTACCGAGCCAGGGGGCACCGGGGACGGTGCCGGTGCAGCATCTGCCGGTGCCGGTGCCGGTGCCGGTGCCGGTGGAGCTTCTGCCCGCGTAGGTGTCGGGGACGCGGCAGATTGCGTCGGATGATCGGAGGCCGGTTGGGGCAGCCCGAGTGTGGTGACGACACCGGTCGCCTCGTTGAACACCAACGACCCGCGACCGAAATCGACCCGCACACCACCCGGGACGGGATACTCGTTGCTGCGCGGCGCGCCCAGCACGCCGTTGTCCCCGCCGAGCTGGGCGAACCGTTGCCCGATGCGCCCGGCTACTTCATAGACCTGACCGTCGGGGGCTTGGAACAGGTACCCGTTGACGAACCTGGCGTACTGTCCGCCCTCGGCAGTGGGCACCGGCTCCGAGGCGGCCAACCCCAGCCGCCCCTGCGGTCCACCGGCATCGACCCAACGCCGAGCCAACACATTGCGGTCGACCAGATCCAACAGTTTGCCCGTCAACACCGCCAACGCCGACACATCAGCATCAGCATCGGCATCGGGTTGCGCAGGCGCCGGTGCCGAATCCTGGCCGCCCGGTGCCTGTCTGGGCCCCGCCCCCGAACTCACACCCGCCGCGATAGCACGGATACGGTCCATGAGCGCATAGGCGGCGTCCCCGGCGCAGGTGGTGTTACCGACATCGCGGTGGGAGAACACCACCGGCAACTGCACCTGTTCACCCTCGCCATACGGAGTGAATTCGGTGCCCTCGGAGATCATCGTGGTGGTCCCTCGAGGATCCAAACCCGCAACACGAGCACGCCACCCGATGAACTGACCCATCGCGGTGATCGCCGCCTGGGTCGGTTCCTCGGACTCGTGATCACCCATGAACGCCACCCCGGCGGTGTTTTCGTTGAACCCGCCCGTGTGCGCGCCCTGCACGGGCCGGTCCAAACCACCGAAATGTCCTTCGAAGATCTGGCCGTATTTGTCGACGAGCGCGTGGTAGCCGATATCGCACCACCCCAACGTTTCGGCGTGGTAGGCGTAGATGCCGCGCACGATCGCCGCGGACTCGGCTTTGCTGTAGTCGTTGCGGCCTGCGGTGTGATGCACCACGATCCCGCCCAGGCCGTCGTCGTAGGTCGGGTCCTCACACCGGATCGATTCATCGGCGCCCCACTGGGCGCGGCTGATCACCCGGGGCCCGCCACCGGTCAGCGGAGCCGCGATCGCCGACAGGTTCTCCTCACCACGACCGGGATCGAGCAACACCGCGCTCATCTCCGGGACTGCGAGCCCGAGATGGTCAGGGCCCGCGACCGGGGTAGGTCCCTGAAATCCGGGTTCGGCCGTGGCGGTAGGTTCGTGGGTGCTTAGGATTTGCACCGCGTCGGTGTCACCCACATACACCGGTTCACTACCCTGCATGCGCCCCGGGCCGGGCGACGAGCCGAAATACTGTCGTCGGTCCCGGCCTCGAACCACGGACCCCAGGAACCGTCGAGTTGGCGGGCCCGCACCATCGTGGTGACACCCTCCAGATTCGGCGCGGTCAACCCGATCATGCTGAAACGACTCTCGCGGGTGAGTTCTGTGACCTGCGCGCCGACCCGATCGACCAGCTGCTCGGGCACCACACCCGGATCCAACGCCGGAGTCCGGGCCGATATCGGCGCCGCCCCCGCGGCGGCAACAAACCCGATCGGCCCGACCCGGGAACCCTCCGGAAGCGGCGGCGCGCCGGGTACAAGCCGCAGATCCGCGACCCTCAGGTCCGGCAACTGCATGCCGGCCAGCTCGCGTAACGGCAACACCACCCTCGGCGCCCCCGACAACCCCACCTGGGTGGTCGCGGTAGGCGAAACTCCATCGGCTTCACTGTCGTTGGAGAACCGGAACTGCCCCCCACCACCGAGGAAACCGGCCGTGACCGGCGCCGTGACCACAGCTACCGCGACCAGGGGAAGCACATAGGTTCGTTTGCGGGCGTAGTTCGGCACCAGTACTCCTACTTCGGTAGAAACCGCGATGGCGGGTCCGAACCATCCGACGGAACCAGCACCACCGATCACACCAACCACAACCAACCCAAAGAATGAAGTGTTACTTGAGACTGTAGCCAGGGTGTAGCCGTCCTCTGATGCGACACACGGGCCAGCCGCCAGATCGATGAGCCGTCATCGGCACGGATAGTCAGCTGATTTCTTCAAGCCCGCCCTACCACCTGCGCGCGAAGCTGAAGCCGTGACCACGCTCATCTCGCCCCTGATCCGCTACGGCTACGCGCCGGTGATGCTGCTCGGAATCAACGGCACCGGAATAGCCCTAGCCGCCACCGGCGCCAGCAAGCTCTGGCTCATCGCCCTGCTCGGGCTCGCGGTCGCGGTCTCGTTCACCGCCGAACGCCTCCTGCCGTACCAAGCAGCCTGGAACAACTCTCACGGTGACACCGGCCGCGACACCGCCCACACCCTCGTCAACGAAACCCTCATCCTGGGCAGCGTGGCCGCCATTCCCGTCCTGGCCGCGGTCGTCCCTGGTGACGGGATCTGGCCGGGCAGTTGGCCTTTCGTCGTCCAGGTTCTGGTCGCGATCCTGGTCGCCGATCTCGGGATCACCCTGGCCCACTACGCAAGCCACAAGATCGGTGTTCTGTGGCGGTTCCATGCTGTGCACCACAGCGTGCAACGCTTCTACGGGCTCAACGGTCTGATGAAACACCCCCTGCACCAAACGATCGAGATGACCGCCGGAGTCACCCCGCTGCTGCTGGCCGGGATCTCGGTCCCGGTCGCGGCGGTCTTGTCACTGGCGGTGGCGGTGCAGTTGCTGCTGCAGCACTCCAACGCCGACTATCGCGTCGGGCCTTTCAAATATGTTCTGGCACTGAATGAAGGCCACCGTTTCCACCACCTGAAATGGGCGGGCATCGGTGACGTCAACTTCGGGTTGTTCACCCTGATCTGGGATCACCTGCTGGGCACCTACAGCTACGACCCGCACCGGCGGTTCTCCAGCGCCGACCTCGGTATGGCTGCCAAACCCGACTACCCCGTCGGCTACCTCGCCCAGCTCGCCGAACCGTTCACCCGCCACGGCGCCTGCGAACCCACACCCGAGGCGAGCGTCGTGCTCCGCGCCACCGAACAGGCGAAGAACGCCTGACTCTCACCCACTACCGCTCAACCTGAAAGGACATGACCATGGCGAAGATTCGCGCCGCTGCCCGCGCCCGCTACCACGAAGAGATGCAGGCCGCGAACACCACGACCGACCCGGCCCGCCGCTGGAACCATCTCGAACGCGCCCACATCCTGTCCCAACCCGACCCCTGGCTGCACACCGCCAACCACATCGCAATGTTCGCCCTCGCGGTGCGTCAACGCGACCGGCGAGAAGCCCTCGGGCAGATCATCCGGATCATTGTTGCCGCACCAGGATCCCTGGCCGGGCTCGCTCCGGAAGGCAACACCGGTCGCGCGAATGTCGGTCTGCGCCAAACCATGACCACCCCACCCGATCTCGCCGCACTGTTGGATCCGAGTCCAACCAGGTAGCCGCCCGTTCAGGGTTGATCGGTGAGGGGTGTCGGTAGCATGGCCGCCGTGCGCAATGACTTCCGATTTGTCTGTTTCGTCCGGAGGTGGATCCGATGACCGCCCGCTCGGTATCACGCCGCACGCGGCTTCTGACCACCGTCATCGCGGTGCTGGTGATCGTCGTCGGCGCGGTGGTGTTGGCCGCTGCCCGCACCGACGACAATCGCCCGGGAAACAGTGTGGAATCGACGACCGGCGAGCCGGCGCTGGCGGTGCGCCCGGACAGCCACCGCCTGTCCGGGCCCACCGATGCCCGGGTGACGTTGGTGGAGTTCCTGGACTTCGAGTGTGAGGCGTGCCGGGCGATGTTCCCGATCATGGAACAGCTGCGCGCCGACTACAGCGATCGCGTCGCGTTCGTGGTGCGATACTTCCCGATCCCGTCGCATTTCAACTCCGGCCGCGCCGCGCGCGCCGCGCAAGCAGCCGCCGACCAGGGCAGGTTCGAACAGATGTATCAGCGCCTGTTCGAAACCCAAGCCGACTGGGGAGAGCAGCGGGCCCCAGCCGACGAGGTGTTCCGGGGTCTGGCCGCCGAGCTGGGTTTGGACCTGGGCGCCTACGACCTGGCCTACAACGACCCGGCCACGGCCGCGCGAGTACGAGCCGACTTCGACGAGGGCTTGGCGCTGGGGGTGGTCGGCACCCCCAGCTTCTTCCTCAACGGTGAGAAGATCAGCGGCGGCAGCTACCGCGACATGGCCGCAGCCCTTGACGCCGCCCTGGATTGACCTCGCCCGGCCCGGTCTTCATGCCCTGGCGCGACCGATTCCGGGAGCGAAACGGCCGGTGCTGGCCAGGTACGCCTGATAGTCGGGTCCGTGTACGCGAGTCAGGTAGGGCTCTTCGACGATGCGGACCTGTAGCTCGATCGTGGTCAGCAGCAGGGCGAATCCGGCTACGGCCACGGGGTTGGAATGAGCAGGGTGATCCCGGCGGCGAAGAGCAGCATCGCGGTGAAGATCGGATTGCGGACGAGTCTGAACACCCCGGTGCGCACCAGTGTCGTGGTTTCGGTGTCGTCAACGCCGATGCGCCAGGAATCGCCCATCTGGTTCTGGGCGTACACCGTCGCCGCGATCCCGGCCAGGGCCGCGACGAGGCCGATCCCCTGAATCGGGGCAGCGGTCAAGATTGCCACCGGCGCCACGAGATCGGCCAGTTGCAGTAGCGGTGCCGCCACACCGACCCCGATCGCGAGGAGGAACCCGACGCCGGCGATCCATTCCAGCGAACCCGGGCGGCCACTGATGCCGCGGAATCCAGTGGAGCCGGTCGCGCGGTGCTGGCGCCAGCTGCGCCAGCCGAAGCCCAGCGCGGCGAAGAGCAGATACAGGGCCAGTGCCCACCAAGCGGTCATGAGTGTTTCCTCGATTGGAGATGATGTCGAAATCTGTGGGCCTGCCCGGTTCGGGCGAGGTCACCAGGTCGTGTTCCGGCAGCGTTCGGTGCTGCCGTCGGTTTCGATCTGCACGGTGGCGTGGCCGAGGTGGTACTCCTCGGCCAACAGTTGCTGGGCTGAGCCCAGTACGGTGTCCAGGTCGGCGTCGCGGTCGATCACCACATGCGCGGAGGCGACCTCCATGCCCGGGGTCAGGGTCCATACGTGCAGGTCGTGTACCTCGCGCACACCGTCGAGCCCGCGCAGGGACTGCTCGATCTCGGTGAGGTCGAGTTCGGCGGGTGCGTGCTGGAACAGGATGCGCAAGGCTTGGCGGCCGAGGCTGAACGCGCGCGGCAGCACGAACAGCCCGATCGCCACGCCGATCGCGGGGTCGGCGTAGCGCCAGCCGAAGAACAGGGTGATCAGCCCACTGGCCAGGACCCCGAGCGAGCCGAGCATGTCGGCCATGACTTCGAGGTACGCGCCACGCACGTTGAGGCTGTCCTTGGCGCCCTGGCGCAGGATCAGCATGCTGATCACGTTCATCGCCAAGCCTACGACCGCCACGATCGCCACCGGAAGACCAGGCACTTCCGGAGGATCCGACAGCCGTCCGATGGCCTCGTAGAGGACCCAGCCTGCGACCGCGAACAGCAAGACTGCGTTGAACAGGGCGGCAAAGACCTCACCGCGATACATCCCGAACGAGCGAGCCCCACCTCGGGTGGCGTGGCGGGCGATCATGATCGCCACCAGCGCCATCGACACACCGAACACGTCGGTGAACACGTGCGCCGAATCCGACAACAGCGCCAGCGACGAGGTCGACAGACCGACCACGACCTGGGTGATGAATGTGACCAGGCCCAGGCCGATCGCGACCGCCAGTCGGGTGGTGTACCGCGCCGAGGCGCTGCCCTGATTTGGATTGCTCGTGCCGTGGCTGTGTCCTGCGCCCATCGTCGGAACTCCTTGCCGCTGTGGTGGCTTCACCATCGCCCATACCCGACAACATGAATCTTAACATGCGCATGCGTGCATGTTAAGTACTCGGGGTGAAGCGGCTGCTTCTGCGACCGGCCGAAATTCCGGGTGCGCAGGGAGGGCTCGCCGCCTCACTACTACGATGCATAGTAGAAGAGTGTTCGGGCGTGTCGAGCAGTCTTGCGAAGGGATGCATACATGCGGCCTCATATCCGGTGGCTTGTGGTTTTCGTGATCGTGTTTGCGGCGTTGGCGGCGGCTTTGTGGCCGCGGTCGGATTCGACGACCGCGCTGCCCGAAAGAGTGTTCGGGCAACCCGATGCGGCGACCGGCCGTATCGAAGATGGGCCGCCGCAGGATCAGCGAGTCGGTGCGCCAGCGCTCCCGCCGTGCCCGATTCCCGGTGGCGTATCTGCTGGTGGCGGGCCGCTGCGCGGTGTGCTCGCGCGATGCCTGGGCTCGGCCGAACAGGTCGATCTCGGAGTCGCCCTGACCGGAGAACCGACATTGATCAACCTGTGGGCGTCATGGTGTGCGCCATGTCGAAGCGAGATTCCGGTGCTGAATGCGTACGCCTCCGATCCGGACTCGATTCGCGTGGTGGGGATCAACGTGCAAGACGACCCCACCACCGCAGCAGAACTTCTAGCAGAACTACAAGCGGGCTACCCATCCTTCGTCGATGGCGGCGCGGTGCAGAAGGCGTTGCCGGCACCCCCGGTGCTGCCGCTGAGCTTCCTCGTTCAACGCGACGGCACCGTCCGGCGCATCACCACACCAGCGGTTTTCGACAACCCTGCCCAAATCGATGCCACGATCCGCGAGATGACCCGATGACCCACCTACGCACGACGAAAGCCGCACGCCATGGTCACCGCTACGGCCGCGCGAGGCACCGGCAGCTCCGGCTGCTGGCGGCGATGGCGCTGGTCATCGCCGCGGTTACCGCTGTGATCAGCTGTGCCTCGGGCTCCGACTCGGTCGCCACCGGTGGCGGCACGTTCGATTTCGTCTCCCCGGGCGGGCAGACCGATATCTTCTACGATCCGCCGGAAAGCCGAGGCAAGATCGGTGTTCTCGCCGGTCCCGATCTCATGGCCGAGGACAAGACCGTCTCGGTATCCGACTACACCGGGCAGGTCGTGGTGATCAATCTGTGGGGTCAGTGGTGTGGGCCGTGCCGGGCTGAAGCCGACGACCTCGAACGGGCCTACGCCGCCACCAAGGCATCGGGTGTGCAGTTCGTGGGAATCAACGTCCGCGACCAGCAACGCGACAAAGCCCAGGACTTCGTGATTGATAACAAGGTCAGTTATCCGTCGATCTATGACCCGCCGATGCGCACGCTGGTCGCCCTCGGCGGCAGCTACCCGACCAGTGTCATTCCCTCCACCCTCATTCTGGACAGGAAGCAGCGGGTCGCGGCGGTGTTCTTGCGCGCCCTGCTGACCAGCGACCTGCAGCCAGTCATCGAGCGCCTGGCGGCCGAGCAGTGACCGCACTCGCCCAAGGCATCGGTACCAGTTTTCAAGACGCTGCCGCGACCGGGCCGTTGTTCCTGGCTCTGGCCGCGTGCATGGTGGCCGGCCTGGTCTCCTTCGCCTCGCCGTGTGTGGTGCCGCTGGTCCCGGGATATCTGTCCTATCTCGCCGGTGTCTCCGGTGCCAGCGCAACGCTTTCACAAGCTGATGACATCGGGCCGGGCCGGAGTTCGGACCGGTGGCGCGTGGCGGGCGCGGCCACCTTGTTCGTCGCCGGATTCACCGTCGTGTTCGTGCTGGCGACTGCCTCGGTGTTCGGTGTGATCACCGCGCTGCGGCTCAATGCCGATCTACTCCAGCGCATCGGCGGGGTGGTCACGATCGTGATGGGGCTGGCTTTCATCGGATTGATCCCGGCGCTGCAGCGCGACACCCGGTTCGCCCCCGTGCGAGTGTCTTCCCTTCTCGGCGCACCGCTTCTGGGAGCGGTGTTCGGGCTGGGTTGGACGCCGTGTCTGGGACCCACTTTGACCGGAGTGCTATCGGTCGCAGCCGGGACCGAGGGAACGACCGCGACCCGCGGGGTGGTGTTGATCGTGGCGTACTGCCTCGGTCTCGGCATGCCGTTCGTGGTTCTCGGATTCGGGTCGTCGCGTGCACTGCGCGGCATCGGCTGGTTGCGGCGGAATACCCGCAGGATTCAGACGATCGGCGGCATCCTGCTCATTCTCGTCGGCACCGCGCTGATCACCGGGATATGGGCGCAATTCGTCGCCTGGATCCGCGACGAGTTCGTCACCGCAGTAGTCCTGCCGATCTGACCCACCTTGCGTGTGCCGCCGATGGGTTCGGCCCAGCGTGCGTGGATCAGTCGATGCCCCAACGCTGTTCGGTGAGCACGCCGTTGCCTTCGAGCCAGGCGACCGGATCGATCTTGTTGCTGTCCTGGTCCCAGATCTCGAGGTGCAGGTGCGGGCCGGTGGACTGTCCACGGTTGCCGACCGCGGCGATCACGTCACCAGCGCTCACCCGGTCTCCGGCCTGCACGTAGTACTCGTTGATGTGGCCGTAGACCGCGATCGTGCCGTCGTCCTGCTGCACACGCACCCATTGCCCGAAACCCGACGCCGGACCGGCCTCGATCACCGTGCCGCCCATGGCCGAACGGATCGGAGTACCCAACGCATCGGCGATGTCGACACCGTAGTGGAACGCACCCCAGCGGCTGCCATATCCGGAGCTGATCTCTCCGCCGACCGGCAGCACTGCGGGCGCCGCTGCGGGCGCGGTCACCGACGGGGAAGCCGTCTGCAGGTCCTTGATGATCTGTTCGGCCTGCGCGAGCGGCGCGGCAAGCTCAATCGGCAAGCCCCCCAACCCGAATGGAGCCGTCGCTGGTGTGGATGCCGGTGCCGCGGCGGAGACGGCCGCATCGGAGTCCGCGTCGGCATCCGAAATCCCGCCGGCCCGAAGGTCGGTCGTTGCCGCGGTCGCGGGCGCGGCTTGGGCCATCGTGCCCAGCAGGGCCCCGGCGGCCACCGCGACGCCGGCTACACCTTTGAACCGATCTGTGGAGTCGGCTGCCATGCGGTGTCGTGCACGAGGTTCGTCGGTGACCTCTCCGAGCAGTTCCTTCACGGACAGGGAACCGGAGGTCATTCGGTGGTGCGGCACAGCAGGTCCTAACGTCGGCGAACGGTCGTGGAGTGGTCTATTGGTAGGTCGATGATGCCGTGGGTCCGGGTGGGGTGAACTCAATTCATCGGCAACGTGGGCGCACCGCGCTGGGCGAGCATGGCACGAATCGCCTGCGACTCCGCGGTCTGCGCGTCATCGATCTGCTTGGCCAGCGCCGCGACAGCGGGGACCGTCGCGTTGTCACGGGCCGCCCGCGCCATCGACACCCCACCTTCGTGGTGACGAAGCAACAGCTGCAGATACAGGGTGTCGAATGCGGCACCCCGGGCCCTACGCAGCTGCGCCAGTTCCTCGGTCGTGGCCATTCCGGGCATTCGCATTGATTCCTGGGCGGGCATCTGATGATCAGTCCCCGCGGTGTGGGAGTCCCCGCGGCGCATCCAGAGCATCGGCTGCTCAGACGACAGCGGTCGATCCCACAACATCAGCCAGCCACGCATCATCCCCAACTGGCTCTGCTGGGTGGTCAGCACGTCGAAGGCCAACGTCCGCACCGCAGGATCTTCGGCCTGCTCCAACGCTGTCGCCGACATCTCGACAGCTTGATTGTGGTGGGTCGCCATGTCCTGGGCGAACCCCACATCCACGACGTCCAGCGCTGGCGCCGAGGAGTCCGAACCGAGCACTCCGCGCACCCAGAACCCCGCGAGCAGTCCCACGATCACCGCGGCAACCAAGGCTGCTGCCCAGATCGCGCTCGATCGGCGCCGCGCTGGCGGGGTCGCTTCGGGCGTTGGCGATTCAGATGTCACCGCCGACCTCCTGAAGGGGTGGTGGAACCGGCACCGGCGGGGGGGAGCGGAACGGCGTCGGGCCCCGGCGGACTGGGATCAAACGGTGGCGGCGCGTCAGGGTCGAACCCGCCACCGGAGGCACAGCTCGCGCCTGGCTCAGGGTGGGTGTTCGGGTTCTGACGCAAAGCTGTCACGAATCGGCGGATGCGGGGATCATCGACACTGTCGAGCTTGAGCTGGCGACCCCAGGACTGCAGCGCCACAGCAGAATCCAGATTCGGATACGGCGACATGAACATATACGGCTTGCCCTCGACCTCGCCGCGCAACGCCGCGAGATCCTCGCCGCTGAGACGATCAGCGTTGTAGGTCACCCAGATAGCGCCGTGCTCGAGCGAATGAACAGCGTTCTCGCTGCGGATCGGAGTTGTATACACCTCTCCTGTGCAGGTGGCCCAGCTCTGATCATGCGGGCCACCGAACGGCGGTGCCTGGTCGTAGGCGACTCGCTGGGTCGCCCGCACATGACTACCCGCCGGATACTCCTGCTTGGTGACTCCGTCGATCATCTCGGAGGGGTCGGACTGGCCACTGCCTGGAACATAGCGCTGCGCCTCGGAGTACTCCCGATACTTCGGCACGTAATACAACGCAAGCCCAACGGTCAACAGGATGATCGCCGCTGCTGCCCCGATCAACAGCCATGGCGGCTGCTTGCCGCCGATGGCGGCGGCGGTGGCCTTTTTCCCGGCACGGGGGCCGCGTTTCGAACTGCGCGCCCCGGACTTGTTGTTCATGCGGTATTCCTTCGTGCTGACGAACCAGCATCGGTGACGTGGCCGGTCGAAATGATCGCGGAGGCAGGAGCCGCGTCGTGTTCGCGTACCAAAGAGGCAACCGGGCGAGAGACCGCCGAGCGGTCGGGACGACGGGGATACAGATCATTCAAAAAGGCGTTGTAGGCGGCCAACTCATCATCCCCGACCAGGTCTGACCGGCGATCGGCTACGGCGTTGTCGCGCATTTCGTCACGCCGCCAGCGGATGGCGAAGACGATGACGACGACGAGAGCGACCGGCTCGCCGTAGGACCACGCCAGCGCACCGGCGAGATACTGGTCGCGCATCGCCTCGATGCCCCACTGCGGCGGCGGAGTCGCGAAGAACTCCACCAGCGGCGTGGTCGCCATCATCAAGATTACGCCGAAGAACACATGCAAAGGCATCTCGACGAACAGATCGAAGAACCGGCCGAGGTTCGTCTGCCGGATCGGCAGGGGACCCACGGACAAGATCGGCACGACGAACAACAAGCCGCTGAGCAGGAAGAACAGTTCGAGTAGTTGGTGGCCGAGGACCGTGGAGGCGACGTTGTCGAATACCGGTGTCAGATAGATGCCGTAGTAGCTGAACAGGAACAGCGGGATGGTGAAACCCGGGTGCAGCATCCATCGCATCGTGCGGCTGCGTAACCCGCTCACCGCCACGGCGAGCACGAGTCGACCGAGCCCCCGATGGGGTGTGGCGCGAAGCAGCATCAGCCCTGGACAACCCCACACCAACAACGGTGGGATCGTCATCGACAGCGTCAGGTGCTGGAACATCCACACGCTGAACAACTGGTAGCCATAGGCTTCGATCCCCAGTCCGGTGATGGCGGCCAGCAGCAGACACCCGGCGAGGAAGCATGCGGTGCGCCACCAGGGCCAGGCCCGCTGCAATCGGCGTAGCCGTACGAGACCGATCAGGTAGAGGATCGAGGCCGCCAGCGCCAGCGCGGGCAGTACAGGGAACGACGGGGGATTCCATGCCAGCATCGAACCGATCGATGGCGGCGTATCGGGCAACGGGATCGCAGCGAGTAGCTCGGGCGAGATCATGGCAGTTTCAGCGCTTGGTTCGTGTGGCGGCACGCAGTGTCACCACGGCCCCACCGATCAGCACGATCACCGCCACAATCAGTGGCCACGGCAGGCTCGACGACAGCGCCGTAGCCGAAGATTCGCCAGCTGCTGTGACACTGGACGGCGACGGCGCACCGGACGGTGCTGTGGTCGTCGCCGACCCGCTGGCGTAGGTGAACTCGTAGGAGCCGGTAATGGGATGCCCGTCGTCGGAGACAACCCGGTAGGCCACGGTGTACTTCTGGGCCGGCATGGTCGGGCTCACCGCCACCCGCACCGTCTTACCCTCGACCTTGGAAACCTGCGCCGCCCAGCTGGTCCCCGCGGCATCGGTCAGGCCGACGTTGGCGAATGCGGTCCCGATCTGCTGATTGAACGTCAACGTGATCAGCGTGAGAGGCGTGTCGACGACTGCGTCAGCGGCTGGAACCGAGGAGTCGAGCTGACTGTGCGCTCGTGCCGACCCCGCCGTCAGTGTCAACCCCAGAGCTGTCAGCATCACCGCAATCGCAGTCCGTCCGAGCACTTCCGGCCTCCAGATTCGTACGCAGTGCGCGGAGGCCGTCGTCGCCGCGCGGCGTCCACCGACCCGACGCCCGTCAACTATGCTACATAGTTGACCGCTCGCGTCCAGTCTCCGATTCAGGACATGACCACACAAGCCACTACGGCACAGGTCAGCAGCCCGGCCGGTGCGGCGACTGCGGCGACGATCGGAGACAAACCCATCAGCACCCACCGCGACGATCGCCGCGGCGGGTTGGAAGACTCCAGCCGCTGCAGGCGCTGCTGCAAGACCTGCCCTGCCAGCGACAACGTCGAGGCCGGTTCGGTGCCTGTCGTCGCGGCGACTGCGCACAGTGCTGAACGGATGGTCGCCGGGCTCGTCGCAGCTGCGGCGCAGTCGTCGGCGGCGAACTCGGCCAACGCCGCGACAGCTTTCGGTGCATCGGCGAACAGCGGGATCCAGGGCATGGCTGCGGCGAGAACCTCACAACCCCTGATCAGCCGATGGTGCCCGCCGCGAAGGTGGGCCAGTTCATGGGCCAGCACCGCTTGACGTTGACCATCGTTGAGCTTGCGGGCCAACCCCTCGGTGGCTACGACCATCCCGGGGCGGCCGTCGACGCTGTAGGCCATCGGCTTGGGGTGGTCGAGCCACATCACGGGCATGTCCTCGTCTCCGCGGCGCGCCACCACGCTGACGACATCCCGATGGTAGGCGCGCACCCGCGCTCCTGCCCGGGTGTGGCGCCGTGCGCTCAGCGCGACCCGATACGAGAGACCGACGACACCGGCAAGTGCGGCGACTGTCAGCGGGTCGGCAAGCCAGTGTGGCACCGAGTGGACTACGCGGGTCAGGCACAACATCGCAGCTTCGGCTACACCCACTCCGGGTGCGTGTCCGGGCCACAGCGCCGCGGTCACTGCGACACCCGCGAGCACGACTGCCGAACCCAAGCTGATCAGCCAGCATGCCACCGCGGTACGCGGTGTCATCGACGGTGTGATGCGTTGCAGGATGGCCGGCGAAGCGAGCGACAGCAGTGCCGCCGCCCACGCCGCGCCCAAGGCTACGATCATTTCCTCGAACGCTTCCTGGGGCGGGTACGCCCGCGGTGGAATGCTTCGGATTCGGCCTCGGTCACGATCGAAGCCAGGTGGAGCAGGACCGACTCGGGGTCGTTGCTCGAGTCGATGATGCCGCGTACAACCTCGGCGGTCGCTTCGGCACGTGAGCGGGTGGGCCGGTACAGGTATGCCCGGCGGTGCATCACCCGCACCACCCATTCCTTCTCGTGCAGATGAGTCAGAACGGTCAGGATGGTGGTGTAGGCATACGGATCGGGCAGGCGCTCGAGGATCTCGCGCACCGTCAGCGCTTCGGAGGTGCCCCACAAAACGTCCATCACCCGGGCTTCCAGAGTGCCCAATCCGTTCATCGCCTTGTCCTTCCTGCACGTCGCCGCTCGCGGTGTTCTCAGCTCACGATCGGGATCCCGTCCCCGCGAGACGCCGACAGTGGCCGAACTCGATGGGAATCTGGCCGAAGTCACCGGACCAACTATTCCTGATCGTCGAGGTAGCGCGCCACACCACCCATTCGGCTTCAGCCCAGATCTACGTACCGCTAAGTACTATGCAACATAGTTGATCCTGAGAAGTGTCTTAGAGTTAGCTGGAATGTGATGTCGGCCACGGTCTCACAGCTGGGTCAGCCCTTATGGTTCCGGTCGTGCCGTTCGTCCCCTCATCAGGTTCTGGCACGCAACCGGTGAAGCGATGACTTCCCCCGGCAGGGAACCATCGCTTCACCGGGCACTAAGGAGTCCAGGCGCCGTCTCGGCCCGCTCCCACCTTCGACCGACGACGGCACCCCGTCGACGTGACCTGCGAACCGATACCGGTGGAGGAACCAACAATGTCTCAGGCCGAAGCGCCCGAAAGCGCAGACGACCTGCACACATCACCATCATCACCCTCGAGAGATCGGCTCCGCGGCATTTTGCGCCACGATCTGCCCTCATCAGTGGTGGTATTCCTGGTGGCGCTGCCGTTGTCGCTGGGCATCGCGATCGCCTCCGACGCGCCGATCATGGCCGGCCTCATCGCCGCAGTCATCGGTGGCATCGTCGCAGGTGCGGTGGGCGGCTCGCCCATGCTGGCCAGTGGCCCGGCGGCGGGATTGACCGTCGTCGTGGCCGAGCTGGTCGCCAAGTTCGGCTGGCAGGTCACCTGCGCGATCACCGTCGCCGCCGGTGCGCTGCAGATCCTGTTCGGCCTCAGCCGCATCGCCCGCGCCGCGTTGGCGATCTCGCCGGTGGTCGTGCACGCCATGCTCGCCGGAATCGGCATCACGATCGCGCTGCAACAGGTACACGTACTGCTCGGCGGGACTTCACGAAGCTCGGTGTGGCAGAACCTCAGTCAGCTCCCCGCGCAACTGACACGCCTGCACTGGGGTGACCTGACGATCGGGCTTATCGTCATCGTGACGCTGCTTTCGTGGAAGAAGGTCCCAGGCGCGCTGGGACGTATCCCCGGCGCCCTGGTCGCGGTAGTCGCCGCGACCGCCGTGTCGCTGGTGGTGCCGCTGGGCGTGGAACGCATCGTGATGAACGGATCGTTGTTCGACGCGATCGCTCTGCCTGCGCTGCCTGATGGCAAGTGGCTGGCGGTAGCGACCGGCGTGTTGACCGTGGCGTTGATCGCCAGCGTGGAAAGTCTGCTCTCCGCGGTGGCAGTGGACAAGATGCACTCTGGCGCGCGAACCGATCTGAACCGCGAACTCATCGGCCAGGGCACCGCCAATATCGCCTCCGGCATGCTCGGCGGGCTCCCGATCACCGGTGTCATTGTGCGCAGCGCGACCAACGTCGCCGCCGGCGCGAAGTCCAAGGCATCGACGATCCTGCACGGGGTGTGGATTCTGTTGTTCTCGGTGCTGCTGGCCGGGGTCGTGCAGCAGATTCCCAAGGCGGCACTGGCCGGGCTGTTGATCGTGATCGGTATCCAACTGGTCAAGCTCGCCCATATCCGTCTCGCGCACCGCACCGGCGACCTGTGGGTCTACCTGATCACTGTGGCCGGGGTGATGTTCCTCAACCTGCTCGAAGGCGTCCTGATCGGCCTGATCGTCGCGATCGCGCTGTTCGTCTGGCGCGCCGCGCGCGCCGACATTCACGCCGAACCGGTCGGTGATCTGGACTCGCTTCGCTGGCGCGTTGTCATCGAAGGCTCATGTAGTTTCCTATCGCTGCCCAAACTTTCGAGCACGCTGGACTCGGTACCCGAAGGCGCCGATGTGACCATCGAACTCACCGTCGACTTCATCGACCACGCCGCCACGGAGGTGCTGCACGAATGGCAACGCCGCCACCGGGATGCCGGCGGCACCGTCCTCATCGACGAACTCGGCTCTCACGCTCTCTCGGCCACCACCCAGGGCCCGCCTCAACGTGCGTCCTCGGCCCAAGCTCGGGGTGTGGAGCCGTGGAAGGCATGGCAGGACACGAACGCGCAAGCGGTGCCGCACTTCGACGCGCTGCGGCCCATGCTCGACGGAATCTCGCGCTATCACCGCCGCCACGCGCCGTTGATGCGGGCGCATCTGAGCGAGCTGCGCGACCGTCAGGATCCGACCACGTTCTTCTTGACCTGTGGCGATTCCCGAGTCGTGCCCAACCTCATCACCCACAGTGGACCCGGTGACCTGTTCACAATCCGCAACATCGGCAACCTCATCCCCTCCGACGGCCTCGATACTTCTGTCGATGCCGCGCTGGCCTTCGCGGTCGAAGAACTCGGTGTCTCCACCATCGTCGTCTGCGGGCACTCCGGATGCGGAGCGATGGGCGCACTGCTGGGCAAGCCGACCAAGAACTCACCGGCAGTGCGTGACTGGCTTGCCCACGCCGAGCCGAGCCTGCGGGCATACCACGACAACCATCCCGTTGCTGCTGCCGCCGAGGCGGCCGGATTCGATGCCTACGACCAGCTGGCCATCGTCAATGTCGCCGTGCAGATCGCCACGGCGACCCAACATCCATCGCTGGTCTCGGCAGTAGCACAAGGACAGGTACAGATCGTGGGTCTGTTCTTCGACATCGCCACGGCCACTGTCTGGCATGTCAGCCCGACCACAGTCACCGCGCACCATAACCAGCTCGCCACCAGCACCGTGCACGC
>NZ_BAGK01000300.1 GCF_000308795.1 Nocardia thailandica NBRC 100428
CCGACATCCGTGCGGGCAAGCTGAAGCGCATCGAGCGCGAGGAATTCGACAACCGCGAGCGGAAGTGGGAAGCGGAGTATGCCCGCCTCGAGGCTGCCAATCCGGGGCTCTCCGAGGTAGCTCTGTGTGCGATGACGGACGAACGGGTCGGACGAACAGATCGACCGTTCGATGCGGAGCGGGCACTCGCAGCGGAAGAGCGGCGAGAGGAGAGAATGCAGCGGGCCGGCAACCGCCGCCCCGTCACGGGCAATCCGTTCGCTGTTCGGCCGCACCAGGGGCGGGACACGTAGCAGCGCGACGCAACCCGCCATCCGTTCACGCCGCGACCTCTTCCTGGTGGAAGCTGCGGCGCATCCGACGCCCGATCCACTCCCCCACCGCGGGCGACACCGCGTTGCCGTAGCCGTTGACCTGGTTGCGGGCGCTACCCCACACGATGAACGTGCCCTTGCGGCCAGGACGGTCCGGATCGAACCCGCACCCGGTGCCCACCACCGATCCCGAGTTCGACCGCACCATCGCCGAAATACGTGTCAAAGCCACCCAGGTCCAGCAAGTCCTCCAGCAAGTCACCGGTATCGGCACCGCAGCCAACGGCAGAGTCACCGCAACCGTCGATGCAGCCGGACGCCTCCGCGATCTGCGACTCACACCAGCTGCATACCGCCACAGAGATCGCTTACCGACGCTGATCTTGCAAGCAACAGCATCGGCCGAGGACGACGCCGCCCGCAAAGCCGAAGCTTGCGCGGCACCAACTGAGCCGCAGATAGACCGCAGACAGAGGCGGCTGCCTCGCAGAACCGCGTCCGACAGTGTGCGGCCGACCTCGCCCGCTACGCGCGAAGCTCGGCACGCCCACATGACAGGCGAAGTCGTGAATTCCGCCTCGGGTCCATTCGATCGCACGGCGCCGGCCTCTGCCGTGCCTGCCCCTCCGCTCAGCAATTGCCACCCAGACCACGTGACCCGCACCCCGGCGACCGCACAGCTCGGGTCGGGTCGGGTCGGCCGATGATGCGGGACGGAGCTGTGTGGCGGTCCCTCGACGGTTTCATCCGCAGGTCCACTTCGCGTCGTCCAGGTCGAACCAGGCTCGCCGCGCAAGTCAGAGGTAGCCGTCCCAGCTGCCCCGGCAGGTCGACCTCTCGATATCCAGTTCGCGTAGTTCTCCTGGGCGAAGTCGTAGATCCAGGTCAGTTCGGTCCCGGTACGCCGCTTCCATACGAAGGTGACCATCTGCCGTGGGTTGTAGAAGCCGGATTTGAACTCGACATCGATCATGACCTTCGGGTTCGTCGCTGGCGGAATCGGCGGGACCGCGACCCACCGCCCCTCGAAGCTCCTCCGGAACGTCTCTCCGAGGAAGTAGACGAATCTGTTTCCCAGCTTCCGGTTATCCGCAGAGAACGGGCTGACGTTGTCGAACCGGTGCATGATCTGCTGCTCGGCAATGACCAGGCCTTCGCGGGTGTACTCGCAGCCGCTGAGCTCGGGTACGTCGAACACCGTGAACTCGATCTCCATCGCCGCCTCTTGCATCAGCAGCCAGCTACGAAATCCGGCGTCGGCCTGCCGCTTCGCGAACGCCGCAGTGTCACGCAACTCGCGACCACCATTGTCGGCCACCCGGAACCCCCGCCTCGCATTTACCTCTCGGCCCTCGTGCACCGCACATCCGCCTCGACGCTGGCTTCTACTTAGCTGCGGACGGACGCACCTCTCATCTTCGCGCACTCCCCCAGGCCAAGATGGGTCCATGGGACGAGACAGAGGTCACCATCCCACAGCCGAAGACATGCGACGAATTTTCGAGCGCGAGCTCGAGGTCGTCCTCACGACCGGACTGTTCCGGACCTGCACCGGGCTCGACGATGCGACAGTCCAGGCCATTCAGCACCTGAGCGGATTGTTCCCCGACCACATCACCACAGACGACATCGCTGCAGCGCGCGCAGCGTTCGCCGGCGAACTGACCCACAGTGAAGAGCTCTCGGTGCCTGACTTCATGCGAACACCGACGCTCCCCGGACCCACCCCCGGATCAACGGACCACGAACCCATCCCTCGCGAACCCAGGTGACGGTGGCACGCCGAATCGCGTCAGCCACCCGGGGCGATCAGACCGGACCGCCGACACTGCGCCCAAACGTTGACCGACGATTGAGGTGTTCGTGTTCGGACCCGGTAGGGCGGGGGTGAAGCCGTCGGGGGCGTGGGTGACCGGCTGTTTCGCGGCACGCGCTTCCAGTGCGGGGAGCAGTCCTCGCGGCATGTCGCCACGTTGCGGAAAGCCGCGCGGAGAGTCAGCCGCAGCACAGGTCGAGGCGAATCGGGGGCGACCCCGGCGCGGGTTCCGAACTGGCTCCGGAACAAGACCACTCCCTTCCACAACCCCACTGCCCCCATCCACCCGAGCCGCTACGCTCGAACCGCCGAGAGGCCCGTGTGACAGGAGATCTCGTGAACTGCGACTCGGGTCCCGACGACCGAACAACGCCAACCTTGCCCGTCCCCGCCGCGTTCGCGAAGCGGGGACTCCCCAGACCGCGTGACCATGCAGGCACACCCATCCCCTACATCACCCACCTCCACCCTGCGGCGCCCCCGACTGGCGCCGGATCGACCCCCAGCTCGCCCTCGAATGCCAAGCGGCATGGTTGTGCCAAGTCTGTGGTCTCGAACTGCCACCACGCGCATGGGTCGTCGTCGAACCAGGTGGGCAGATAGTGCCCGGTACCGCGGTGCACCGCGACTGTTTGACCGTCGCTACCAGCCGCTGCCCACACCTTGGCAGCGACATCGAACTCGACACTCGCGAGGTCGATCGCAGCCAGGTCCTGGCCGACGGCGACTGCCTCGCCGACTTCCCGATTCCCGAGCACTACGACGACTTCGGACCCTACGGAAACCGCCTCCGCACATGGCGCCTCCACAGCGAATCCGCCATCGAAGCGTTGCTCGCCGAAATCCTCGAGTCCTGTGCCCTCGAGCACCCCGTCGACGGGGACTGTCTGCGCATCGCCCGCGCCGTGACCAGTGCGCTCTGCGACCGCGGTGTCCCCGCGTCTACGGTCACAATCGCCGGCTGGATGGATACCGAGGAAACACTGCTCGCATTCCTGCACCTGGCCACCGGTACCGATCACGTCATCCTCGACGGCACTGCCCGCCTATTCGACCGCGCCCTACCCGCCGCGTGGATCGCCCCGCAAGCCGACTACCTCCACCGCCTCGCAGTAGCAGCGGGCATCGACCACGCCGCCATCTTGAGCAGATAGCCGGCGACCCGAACCGGGCGAGGAGGCGTCCATGCGCTGGTGTGGTCGCGCCTGATTCACCAGTACCATCGCTCGGGTAGTTCACTGACTTTCACCGGACGAAGAGGACAAAGGTTATGGCGCGCAAGGTTGTTGTCACACTCATCGACGATTACGACGGCACCTCCACCGCCGAAGAAACCGTCACCTTCGCCATCGACGGCATCACCTACGAAATCGACCTCTCCACCACCAACGCCACCAAACTGCGTCAAGAACTCGACCAGTGGATCCCCCACGCCCGCCGCACCGGCCGCACCACCAAAGCCAAGCCGAGCACCCGCAAGGAAACCACCCCCGACTCCAAGAGTTCGCGGCGCGACCTCACCGCCATCCGCGCCTGGGCCGCCGCCAACGGCCACAAAGTCTCCACCCGCGGACGGATCGCCGCCGAAACCGTCGCCGCCTACGAAAAAGCCTCCGCCTGACCACCACCCGCAACCCAGCGAAGCGACGACACCGGCTACCGGGTCTGCGGCCCGGTCAAGTCCGAACGCGTACGGGCGATCTTGCCGATCAGTCCACGGGCCCGCGTCCCGGGTCGATCGATCTCCCGCTGACCGTGATCGGCCGCTTCGCCACCCGAGGCGAACAACGGCACCACCGACTCATAGCCTTCTGCCGCTTCGAACGTCGTCGAGGTTGCCGAGCGGATCGGTGCTATGCCCTGGCGTTGAACCGCTAAACCGCCGACTGCCGACGTGATCATCGGTCCGGGCCGACAACATCAACACACCGGTCGGCAACCGTATGTGATTGGCTGCGCGAGACTATCGAACGCAGTCAACTGATGGACACCCACATCGTGGTGCCCATAAGCAACTTTATGCGGTGGAGTAGGTTCTGGGCTCGTTTGCGACAGCGTGTCTCGGTCGGCAGCGCGGGCATGACCGACATCGGGGTACAACTGAGCGGATCCGGCGATCTGAGTGTGCTGGGCGGCGGGTCGGGGAGATCGGCTACTCACTCGGCGCTGTACCACCGACCTGAGCCAGGTCGCTGCACAGACTCCGCAGATCCACGATCACGTACCTGGCTCAGCTTGCTAAGACCAACAAGCGGATCGCGGCATCTCCAGTCAGCCGAGCACGACGCCGGTCTCGACCATTCCCGGGTCGGTTCCAGTCGCGCATGGACGTATGTCGGATTGTCGATGGTCGCCACGCCTGGCGGCCTGTAGCCCCGTACGGCTTCTCCAATCACCAGTCAGGCGTTCTCGGAGCCACCCTTTTCCCAACACCCTGCCCGCGGGACGCCCCCGACTGCGGACTCACAGGAGCACGTGGTCGGAAACCCGTTCGAAATGGCAGCCCTCATCGGTGCGAGCACGTGCGGCCGGGGCTCGACCGCGAACCGGCGGTTACAGGGCGCCCAATCCGCCGGGCTATGCCCTCAAGGCCGACCACGATCACACGCGTTGTCGCGGTCCGAGAGGGCCGCGCCTCAAACCCGGCCAGCTCATCCAGCGGTAATCCGCCACCCAGCTGGTAGTCCACACCGGAGCTCAGTCTGGGCCGGGCTACCCCGGCCGCGGGTATCTCTCGCCCGGCTACCCGCCCCAGCCCCGCCTATCCTCCGCCGCCGAAGAAGCGCAAGATCTGGCCGTGGGTGCTGAGTGGGGTGTTGCTGGTGATCCTGCTCGGTTTCGCCGGGTGTTTGGCCCCAGTTGGCACGACGGTCAACCAGATCGATATGGAGATCAACTGGTGCGTCACCGTCACCTGCCAGGTCGACGGTTCCAGCGCGGGCAGCTCGATCACCTATCCCGGCAAGAACATGGACATCGCCCAGGACACCGACGTCACCCTGCTCTGGACCATGGACGTCCCCGTCGAGGGCTTCACCAAGACCGTGACCCTCACCACCACCGCCGGAGCCGACGGGGAGCAGGTCCCCTGCTGCATCCTCGTCGGCGACAAAGTCATCGCCGAACTAACAGCCAACGGCCCCCTGGACCAGCGCCTCCTGCAGTGGCAACACCGGCGACAACTAGGCGAAGGCCTCCGGACGGGGCAAAGGCTGGGCCCAGTCCGGCCCGGAGACCATCCCGCTCGCGCTACCACCCAGGGTTCGGACGCTCGGCGTCGCCCGAGTCGACCATCAAACCTGTTGCCTGGGTAGGTAGCGATACGCCAGGACGGCAATGGCAGCGAAGCCGACGGCTGTCACGGCGATGCCGATCCGCGCACCGAGCACCGCGTCCGTTTGAACGAGACACAATCCCAAAACCGCGATGCCGACAGCCATGCCGATCTGACGGGCAGTGTTCAGTACTCCCGAGGCAAGCCCCGCGTAGTCGGGGTCTGCCGAGGAAAGCGCCGCTCCGTTGCAGCTCGGCCCGAACAGACCGCATCCAAATCCTGCTATGGCGGTCCCGAGAAGGAGGATTGGCCAGCTACCTCGATCGCTCACAGCGAGGCAGATCAGGGATCCCAGCGCTGCAATGATCGAACCCGAGATCAACAGCCAGCGGGCACCCCTGTGAGACCACCGCCTGTTCAGAACGAGAGTTGCAAATGTCCAGAGCATGGCGAACGGAACGAAGAAGAGGCCGGCGCTGAGAGGGTCATATCCCCATTGGTCCTGCAGGTAGATCGCGATCATAAACTGCAGTCCATATGCTCCGAACTGGAATGCGAATCCATTCGTGATGGATGCCGAGAATGCCCGGTTCTGGAACATGCCCAGCGGAAGGACGGGGGCTCGGGCCCGCAACTCCGTTGCGATGAAGCCGATCAAGAGGGTGGGGGCCGCTACGAGTGCGGTGATCGTCAACGGATCCGACCAGCCCCGCTCTCCGCCCTCGATCAGAGCGGCTACGAGAGAGCCGAGTCCGAGGATCGCCAAGAACTGTCCGAGCCAGTCGAAGGATTCACCATCTCTGCGTGCCGTCTCGTCGATATGACGCCAGGCCAGCCACAGCGCCAGGACCCCGATGGGGACGTTGATGAAGAAGATCGAGCGCCAGCCCAGCGTCTCGGTCAGCACGCCGCCACCGATCGGACCGGCGATCAGCGCGATGCCGCCCGTCGCACCCCACACCGTGATCGCTTTTGCCCGCTGCGCAGGATCGGGATAAGTTCGCGCGATGATTGCCAACGTGGTCGGCAGTACACCCGCCGCAAACAGCCCCTGCAGACACCGCGCGATCATCAAAGCTGCGAGTCCAGGACTGACCGCGCAGGCCAGGGATGCTGCAGTGAAGCCACCGAGAGCGCATAGGAACAGCCTCCGGGCCCCGACGCGATCAGCGAGAAGCCCGGCGCTGAGCAACAATGCCGCAAGCGGAATCGTGTAGATGTTGATCAGCCACTGCAATGCGGCCATCGTCCCGCCGGTATCAGCCTGAATGGACGGTAGCGCGATGTTGAGAGCGCTGCCGTCGAGCAGGATCATGAAGAAGCCCAGGCAGATCGCCGCCAGTGCCGCTCGCGGGCGACGGTGGCCCGATGTCGGTCTGTCCTGCGGGTGTGCCGCTAGGGCTCTCCCATGCCGCCCGGAGGATGTCAACGCTGCCATTGTCGCCCCTTTCGACAGATCGCTGTACCTATGAGTACAACGACGACGACTGTACACACCAGTAGGTACAATGGCTAGATGAGCACCGCTGACCGTCTTGTGGCGAGCATGCAGACACTGTTGTGGGAGAACGGCTTCACCGGGACCAGCCCGCGAGCGGTTCAGGAACTCGCCGGCGCAGGCCAGGGCAGCATGTACCACCACTTCCGCAGTAAGGCAGATCTGGCGATCGCCGCGGAACACCGGATGGCCGAGGAACTCAAGGCACAGATCGAACGGCGGCTTCAGAGCGGGTCGAGCGTGCACGATCGAATCGCCGCGTTCCTGACCGTCGACGAGAACGTTCTGCGCGGTTGCCGCCTGGGTCGCCTGGTTCAGGACTCGGCCGTAGTCGCCGAACCCGCCTTGCTGGAACCGATCTCGACCATGTTCAACTGGATCCAGGATCAAATCCGACGCGCGCTGGCCGAGGCTCAAGCGCGGGGCGAGCTCTCAGTCGATCTGGACATCGACGCCCTGGCAACGACCATCTTGGCGATCAGGCAGGGTGCCTACGTCCTGGCGCGAGGCGCACAATCTGAGGAACCGTTCCGGCGGGCCACTGCGGGGATTCTGCAGCTACTCCCCCGCTGACCCCCTCGACAGACTGTCGCAAGGTATCGGCGGGGCCCGGTCTATCGCCGAGCCATGATCCCGTGGAGCAGGATCTGTAGCACGTCACGCAGATCTCGACCGAGGTCACCGTCGCGCGATATCTGCCCAGACCAGCGGTAGAGCGCACCGAGGTAGGCGTCGCGCAACACGTTTCCGACCCGATCCGCATCGATGTGTGGATCGAACTGACCGTGTCGTTGCCCAGCGCGCACTATCTCGGCAAAGACCGACGCCGTGTGAGGCGCTTCGGTCAGCGGTTTGCCCGCTTTGACCCAAGCGGTGAGCATCGTCTCCGACAGAGCGCGCTCTTCTTCGTTGACCTGAGCGAGAATTCCGATACACAGGTACAGTAGGGAAGGCGCGTCGACCGCGTCCAGGGCCAGCGGAATCGTCAGCCGCTCGACCAGCTTCTGACGACGTCTTTCCGCCCACTCCGCAATGAGATCATCCTTCCTGCGATAGTGATTGAAAAAGGTTCCTCTTGCCACCTCGGCGCGTTCGACGATGTCGTCCACTGTGACGTCTTCGTAGCCTTTGTTGGTAAACAATGCAATAGCCGCGACATAAATCCGTTCGCGCAGATGCTGTTTGTTACGTTCACGCCGGCCTAGAGGCGGGGGACGTTCCGCGTCGACGGACATCAGCTCTCCTAGTCGGGGATCGTACTGCAGGCGCGGGTCGGCGCACCACGGTACAACATCTTCTCAGCACCCAACACCCATCGAGCAGCCTCCCACCCTTCCCTGCGCGTCCAACCTGGGCATCAGCGTCCTTCAAGCAGGCAGCGGGAAGGTAGGTTTGTACCCCAGTACAGTGTTTCGGGGGGACTCGACTGGGGCGAGTTCACCGCTCACACGGTCGGGAGGGGTGCAGGACATGGGCAGCGAACTGGGGAAGTCGGCAGCGGCACAGCTAGCGGTCATCGGCGCCAGCTGCAGGTTTCCCGGCGCCGACGGCATCGACGAGTTCTGGCAGCTGCTCTGTGCAGGTGGGGACGCTGTAAGCGAGGTACCGGCCACTCGCTACGACGTCGAATCCGTCTACGATCCCAGACCCGCCACTCCGGGCAAGACAGTGTCGCGGTCTGGCGGCTTCATCGCGGACCCCTTCGGTTTCGACGCAGCGTTCTTCGGGATCTCACCGATCGAGGCTATCGCCATGGACCCACAACAGCGGCTCCTGCTGCAGGTGGCATGGGAAGCCCTCGAAGACGCTGGAGTCCGCCCGTCCAGTCTTGCAGGATCCCGGTGCGGCGTGTTCGTCGGACAAGCCACTGCAGACTACAGCGAACAGCACCACGGCCCGATGGATGTGCGTCAGTCGGCCGGCAGCCGCCTGCGGGCCATCACCGCCGGAAGGCTGTCCTTCGCACTCGATGTGAGGGGCCCGAGCCTAACCATCGACACGGCATGCTCGTCCTCCCTCGCCGCGGTACATCTGGCTCGTCAGAGCTTGATGTCACATGAGGTTGATCTCGCCATCGTGGGTGGTGTGAACCTCATCCTCAGTCCTGCTGATTCGATCACATACTCACAGGGAAACATGTTGTCCCCCAATGGGCGCTGCCGGTTCGCCGACCAAGAGGCCGACGGGTTCGTGCGTAGCGAGGGCATCGGGGTCGTGATCCTCAAAAGACTCCCTGAAGCCACCCACGAGCACGACCCGGTCAGAGCCGTACTACTCGGCAGCGCGCTCAACAACGACGGTCAAGGCAGTGGACTGCTGCTGCAGCCAGCAATCAGTGGGCAGGCGGCAATGCTGCGCCAAGCATGCGAGTCCGCCGACTTGGCACCTGCCGACATCGACTACATCGAAGCCCATGGAACCGGGACCGCTGTGGGCGACAGTGTCGAACTCAACGCCTTGATCGACACGATGACAAAACACCGGCCCGACGACCATCCACTTCTCATAGGCTCGGTGAAGACGAACATCGGCCACGCCGAAGCCGCCGCAGGCATAGCGGGATTCATCAAAGCGATTCTGATCGCCGAATACGGTCAGATCCCCGCGTCACTACACCTCGACACACCCCACCGGCTTCTCGGATCCGCGCCGATCGAAGTCGTCCGGGACATGCGACATCTCACACGCTCTAACGCTCGTGGCCTGATCGGTATCAGTTCGTTCGGCATCTCCGGGACCAATGTGCATGCCATTCTCGCTCAACCACCGGCGCCGATGACTACCGAATCAGTCACGAGTACACAGGCTCTCGCCCTGCTCGTACTCTCGGCGCGGTCCCCGAAGTCGTTGCGCCTGCAAGCCGAGCGCATGGCCGACTATCTCCTCGGTGAGGGAGCTGACACTCCGCTGTACCGTATCTGCGCCACCGCAGCGTTGCACCGCGACCACCATCGCTTCCGGTATTGGGTCATCGGATCGACCCGTCAGGACATTGCTGAGAGCCTGCGTTCCTTTGCCCACGGAATCGCGACCGGGACAGCGGGATCAGGCCAAGCCTCCCGGCACCAGCGGCGCCTGACCTTCGTCTTCCCAGGGCAGGGTGGCCAATGGACCGGCATGGCGAGGGAGCTGATGCATTCAGCGCCCTCATTCGCAACCTCGATGCGCGCCTGTGATCGCGCAGTTCGCGATGAACTCGGATGGTCGGTGATCGATCACCTCAAAGCCGCCCAACTGCCTGCTGACGTGGCCTCAATCCAGCCGATCATCTGGGCGGTCCAGGTCGCGTTGATCGAGTACTTGAGGTCACTGGGTATTGAACCCGAACTATGTGTCGGGCACAGCATGGGAGAGGCCGCCGCCGCCTTCGCCAGCGGCGCGCTGAGCCGGCGAGAATCTGCCGCCGTCATCTGTCGACGAAGCAGGGCACTGAGTCGGCTGACTGGTACCGGAGCCATGATGGTCGTCGGGCTGGGACCCGCTGAGGCCAACCAGCTCATAGCAGAGTACGGAAGCGAAGTCTGCGTTGCCGCAGAGAATGCCCCCGCGGTCACCGTGCTGGCCGGCGACAAGGAGATCCTGCAAACGATCGCCGAACGTCTCGATACCGCCGGGATCCTTGCCCGCCCCGTTGCTGCGGACGTGGCATCCCACGTCCCGGGCACAGAAATACTCCGCGACGAGCTGACCCGGGCATTGACCGAATTACGCCCCCACGAACCGAACATACCGATGGTATCGACTGTCACCGCACGAAGAGTCGTCGCCGGTGAGCTCGACGCAGACTATTGGATGGGAAACGTCCGCAATCCTGTGCGGTTCACCTCAGCGATCCGGTCCATCCTTCAAGACGGCGAGCACGACATCTTCGTCGAGATCAGCCCACACCCACTACTGCTCTCCTCAGTGACCGAGCTACAACTCGAAGCCGATGTCGAACCAGCCGCGGTGGCGACTCTTCGCCGAGACAGCGATGCCGCTGCCAGCGTGCTGGCAGCGCTCGGCAGTCTTTACTCTTACGGTGTCGAGATCGATTGGCGAACGCACTACCCCCACCATTTTTCACCTGTCCGTCTACCAACTTACAGCTGGGATCTCGAGAACTTCTGTGACCGAACCCACACAGCCGCCTCTCAAGACCTAGGCCCACACATCATCGAGATAGAACTCGACCGGCGCGCAGCCGGAATTCGCAGAGGTCAGCATCGCTACATCCCCCCGGTGACCTTCCTGCAGACGATCATCGATGCAATGGATACGGTAGGCACCACGGCCGATCTAATCGTCGAGGAAGCAGTCTTGCAGGCGGCCGTCGACGCCGACGATGAGACTCTGTCTCATGCCCGGCTGACACTCGCGCCGTCCCGCGAGGGAACCTGGGCCGCAGCGGTCGATGTCGTATCTCCGGAACTGCGTGTCAGCCATCCGTGCGTGACAGCGACAGTTCGCGAGGGCGGGCTCTTTCCCGTGCCGGAACGCTCGCTCGACCAGGCACTGGCGAACTGCGTCGTGTTTGTCTCCGGCGACGATTTCCGTAATGTGCTAACTCAGCACGGATTCGACCTCGACCCGGCGATGCCTACTCCGCTGAGGTTGTGGTTCGGACCCGACGAGGCCGTCGCGTTGATCCAACTCGAGCAGACTTCGTCGGTGGTTGCCCTCGAAGTCTGTCTACTGCCGCTTCTGGACCTTCTTGCGCCACGAGGCCGGTTTCAACCTGCGAAGTTCGGACTCGTCGCGCTTCACCAGCGGTCTACAATGCCCACCGAACTATGGAGCCACGTCCGTGCACAACATATTTCGCGGGAGGAAGTCAGCGTCGATATCGACATCTTCGGACCCGACTCGCAGCCAGTGGCAGCATTTCGTCGCATACTGCTCGTCAACGTCGAGCATGGAGACGGTCCGGTCGCAGCACATCTCCGCTCACCCGCACCTGCGGACGCCGCAGAACATTTCTTGCAGTTAGTTGCCGAAGTCCTGGGCAGTTCTTCTGAACGGATCGATACCCGAAGATCCCTGCGCGAGCACGGCCTTGACTCGTTGATGGCCGTGGATCTGTGCAAGCGCCTTCGAAATGTCGCCCCTTGGTCGGAACTGACACCGTCGGTCCTGCTCTCCCCGACAGAAATAGGCAAGATCGCCGAATGCCTATACAAGGCGCATGCTGGGTGACTCCGCGCTAGGGTTAGAGTCACTTAGCTACAACGACAGTCCTACTACCCCGTGCCCGCGCGAGACACACAGGGCCATCGCTGACTGCCGCTCCAAGTCCGAGAGGCATTCGTCACGATGGTCCACCGCACCCTCAACGACATCCACGATGCACGTACCGCATACGCCGCTCTCGCACCCGTAGTCGATGTCCACTCCCGATCGGATCAGTGCCTGCAACGCGGACTCGTCTCGTCCGACCCGGATTCGGTCGCCTGATCTAATCAGGTGCAACTCGAAGTCCTCAGCTTCCAGCGCACCGGATTGGCCCGCATTCGCTACGAAAAGCTCGTGATGGGTGCGACCTTCCCATGCCGACAGAACTGGTTCGATGTCACGGAGCATCCTCGCTGGACCACAGAAGTAAAGGTGCTCTGCGGCCCGCGGATCTGCGACGACCTCTCGCGCGGTTGGGCAATCCGGCTGGTCCCGGGCATGGATTTTCACCTCGACACCCAGCGCGAGGAGCTCATCGAGAAAGATCGCCCTGTCGCGCGAGGACACGAAGTAGTGAAGAACCAATCGCGAAGGTGCACCCGCATGGAGTTCGTAGAGCATCGATAAGACCGCGGTAATGCCGATGCCGCCGGCCACGAACCGGAACTCTTCAACACCCGGATCGAGGAAGAACGCCTCCTGGGGGTGGGACAAGAACAGCTGATCGCCCACGACGGTGTGGTGTGCCAGCTGCTGCGACACCGATCCTTCGACACCGCTGGACCGCACGCCGATCCGCCATTCCCGCCGCGACGGGATGCCGCACAGACTGTAGGGGCGCATCGAGCCGTCGTCCAGGCGCACCAGTGTGTGAGCCCCAGCACGGTAGATCGGGTACTCGGGGCGGTGGACCGGCCGGAAGGTCAAGGCCGTGTGTTCCTCGGTGAGCCGATGGACTCCGACCACGCTGGATTTGATCAACAGCCGCTTATTCTTGGGCACCGACGACATCTCCCAAATGCGCGGTTCCACCAGTCAGGATTCGGCAGTTGATGCCCGAACGTCCCTCGAGAGCCTGCATAACTGGCAATCCGATGAGATGTTCCAGGTAGGCACACGGAGTGTTCTCCCGGCCTGCGTACAGCAAGCAGTTGCCCAAACGGAACTCCATGCCCAAGAACGCTCGCAGGTCGACCCCGGCTGTGACAATGTTGCGCCTGCATTCTTCGGGTCGCAGCCTGACCCCGGTCTCGATCTCTATGGCGTCGAGCGCTTCCTGTTCGATTATGGTCACCTGTCGATCTGCGTGCGGGCGGTGAGAATAGTGGCCGCGGCCGGTGGCGTAGCGGTCGCCCTCGATGCCCTGGCCTGGCACGAGAACGACCGACTTATGGATGATCATTTCTGCACCGGCGATCTCAGCCGTGTAGATCCCTGTTATGACGCCTGTCACTGTGGTGATTCTCCCGAGCTGCGATTGCTGTCCAGTAGGGTAATGAAGTAGTTGATATCGGCCTCGAGTGCCTCGAAGAGGCCCGCTTCCGAGCTACCCCCGACGGGACTGGCGTCGAGCAAACTGCGGTTGCGATCCTGTGACCGTGTCGAGAGGTGCAGCCCGCCCGCGTCAAAGTACCGGATCGCCCCGGCCCTATCACGGCGAGGGATAACTGCTGATCGGGCGTGCCTACTCGCGCTGAAAGGGATGTCGAGAGTTCCTTCGGCGAAGGCGTCCACGACCGCACCGTAGAGGTCGTCGGCGTCTAGCAGAGGGGCCAGGAGTTCCCCGACCTCAGTGAGAATCCAGTCAAGCTCCTGATCGCAGCGGCCGGCGTCGTGGCCCATGAAGCCGAACAGGGGCGAGCCCGCCAACCGTGCCAGTCGGATACCTGCCGCATTCGCATCTGTGTCCGGTATACCGGCTGCTTCCTGATATGTCTTGGTAATTAGTTTCGTGGCGCCTCCCAGTCTGGCCACGAACGCGCCGTACAAGATCAAAGACTCCGCTCCGAGGCGACTGCGTGGAAAAGCACCCATGAACTCGTGCAGCACTGGGAATACCGAGACATCGTCGGGAAGGTAACGCTCAGCGAGCAGAGGGATCGCTTTCAGCGCCGCGACATCCTGCTCCAGGTTGCCTCCCTGTGGGTAGGCCACCGAGATGCATTTGACTCCCTCTGCCGCCGCCAACAGCGCCTCGATCATGCTGACGGCCAAACTTATTGAGGGCGGAACGAGCACGGCGGTGAGCGTTCCGAACAGCTCGCGGTCGACGATGATGCCGCGCTCGACCAGGCGTCCGCACACTCGGTCGACCTCTCGCCATGCTTGTAGCGACAACGGCAGCGGGACCGCCTTCGAGTACGGCAAGTTGTAGGAGATGCCTCCGCCCTCGAAAGAGGTGATTCCGCTAGCGACGGCAACATCGAACAAGACGCGGGCGTCGGGAGAGCCGTGGCGCACCTCGAGTGGAGCCAGCACCGACTCATTCAATTCCCGTCCACGGCGCCAGCCGTGGGTCACCAGTGGATATCCGTTCAAAGTCTCGGGATTAGTGTTCAGGCACCGCAAGGCACTGTCGAAGCGCTGAAGTCTGGTGTGGGAGTCGATCGTCAGAGATAGAACGTCGGGCTTTGCCTGATTTGCCAGATCGTGAAGCAGTGAACGCATCTGCTCGTGGTCCCCGACACCGCATCGTGGTTGAAGGGCTAACCTTCCGTCACGTTTCGCTGCGGCCAGAATCTCGTATGCCGATGGTTTTGAAAGGTCCCGGATGTATGCGGCCGTCTCGTCGAGAGAGGGCAGATCTCCGGCGAGCGACACGGTCATGATGCGCTGCGTTGCTGTACGTCGGCTGTCTCGACGAGTTCGCTCAGAAAGGAGGGGATCTCGGTGGCGTCAGTGAGGACGGCATCTACTCCGAGATCGAACAGCCTCTCGTGTGACTGTGCGGATTTGTCACTGCCTACAGAGAGGTTACCTCCGACGACAACGGGGCACCTGATGGCACCACTCTGTTTGGCCTTGCTCAAATCTCTCAGATCCTCGTGGATATGACCGTTGAGGCTTCCGATGAAAATCGCCAGAGCATCAGGGTATTCTTCGGCCGCGGCGGCGAACTCCGAAATCGGAGTGCATGTCCCGAGGTTCACCACGTCGTAGCCCCTCTCACGGAGATCATGGGCGATCAATTGGTTCGCCACAGCATGGGCGTCGCTTGCCGCAACACCAAGGATGACGGTTCCACGGTGGCGGTAGGCCACTCTGGCATTCAACTCAGATTCCCTAACGTGAAGTTGGCATTGCATCGAGTGCCTGCTTAGTCGTCGAACGCGGCAAATACGGCGCGCGAGCTCACGCTGCCGATCTTGGCGCGATCATAGAATTCTGGATCCGCTCGGCCGAGGGAGTCGAAGACATGCCCGATGGCTTGGGCAAGGCCCCAGACCTCGGTGTACGGGGGCCAGTCCGACCCAGCTGTATCGCTGTCCATCTGGCGTTCACTTATATAGTCGTACCAAAGCTTGTGCCGTGGGTACCGATGATGGAAATCATGGCACACCGTGTCGCCGGTCAGTACCAGATAGCGCGCCGGAGCGTGGATGGCGATCATGCGGAATGTCCAATGCAGCCAGCCAACGGCCGCGCGCCTCCGTCCGGTTCCGCGATCAGGAACGGCCTCGCCGATGAAGATGGCGTTGGTCAGAGACGCCATCCTGGTCTTACCTGTAATATCCTCGCAGCCCGGCTCAGGAAATGTGTGTTTCACACACAGTCGCAGGGTGTTGGAGATTTGGAACAGCGGAAACAGCGGAATCATCCAGCCCACAACGAGTACCGGCCACGTTCCAGTGGCCGTCGCCACTGAGGCCGCGATCGCGTAGAAGCCGACGGCGATCGACTTCTCGGCCCGTGTCGAACCCGACCAGAATGATCGAACCCGCCCGACCGCGAAGGAGAGGTGGAACACCGGCGAGCACAGCTTCGTCAGCACCTTCCGCCACATGACAGGCCGGCTCATCCCGGGTCCAAGTCCCAGCCCTACAAGGAACGCCTGTACGGTCGGATCCCGGAGAGTCATGTGGTGACGGGAGTGGTGCTCGGCGGTGTGTTCCCTGCTGTACTGGGTGAAGTTCTGAACCAAGAGGATCGCCGAGCAAGCCTGCCCGATCGCCCTGTCCAGTCGCTCACGGCGATACAAGTTCTTGTGCGCGGCCTGGTGAAAGACCATCATGCGTGCGTTTCGCATCCCATGCAGTGTCATTGCCACACCAATCACGCAGAGCCCGCTCCACACTCCTCCTAGCGACAGCGCCGCAGCGGTGAAAGCGAAGCCGAACACCATGCTCAGGCATGATCCGACGACGTGGAAGCCGGCGGTGAGGCGGATAGCCGGCTGGCCGGCATGCGGCTTGCCGGTAAGCAACGTCAGCGGCGCCTGAGCGATGCGAGGAAGCCTCAACATCGACTCACGCGGATCATCGGTCGCGGTGAGAGTATGACCGAATGCCAGGTCGGGTTCGTCGTTACCCAACGCGCCCCTCCTTCCGAGAGACCGCATCGACATCTCGTTTCTGCGGTAAGAACGGGTCCCTTTGGCACGCCACATTGGCGCACCGACCGCGCCTACACGCAGCGAATGTCAGGCGGAAAGGTAGAGAATAGCGATGTACACGCGGTCAACCAGCGGCTCGGACGAGCTCGTACCGGGACTCTCCATCTACAGGATGGGCACCGCCAAATCTACCGTATCGGATCGCACCCGTGTCAAGTACATTCTGCGCCTGGACTTTACGTCCGATGGATTACCACGAGGGCAGGGGTGACCGCAGCTGGCGTATCAAGGATCTGTGCACGCAGCTGCGCATCAACCAGCTGACCGTCCCGAGTCCTCAAGCGCACAGGCAGGCTCTGGACCTGGGTGGGGGGAAGCGCCGCTATCCGACTGGCATCCAGAGCACCTACGTCGGTGGAGGACAGCATTACCACCTCGGTGAGTTCACCGCTGCTCGGCCAGGCAACTTCAGGAAGCCCCTCACCGATCCATCGCAGCAGTCTCAGATCAGGCAGCTCGACCAGTGCGGATTGCGTGCCTGTCGATAGCGCGTGCAGCATGCCCAGTATCGATCGGTCCTGCGAGCCGGCGCCATCGAAGCCGGTCACATCGATGCTCGTGCCACGCCACAAGCGGCCGTACCCCGGCTGTTGGACGATCCGTCCCAACGAATGAAAGCGACGCAGTGGCCGGGTTGCCGAGGGTACCCAGAACGTTTCACCTACCAGCTGGCCGGGTTCCGCCTCGTCGACTTCGGCCAGCACCCGAGCAACGTTGATGGCATCTTCGGGCTCAAGCATCTGGAGGAACTCATGGATCGAGCGGTTTCGGGGCGCGCGCGATTCGAGACCATACAGGCTGTACAGATCATCGGACCAGTAGGTGATGCGTCGATCCGGTACCCAGGTCCACGCCCCCGCCTTCGGAAGGCTCGGAGGTTCGGCATCCACCGAGCCCACCCAGACCGCGACAGAATGCACCACCCCATCGATGCCCCGAACACCTCGGCCTACGTGTCGCTCAGCGGCACCCCGGCGAACTACACGCATGTCGACGTCGAGCCCGGTTTCGGTAACTCGTCTCGTGACGGCGAGCACGGCCTCCGCCAGGCGTGAAGGCCGTAACCTACTCGCCGAGCGCCCGTGCACTACCGCCTGCCTGTGGGCCAAGACCAACTCATTGCCCACAACCTGACCGTCGATGAACGTCCACCCGTCAGTCGCCAGACCATCGGCAGCAGACACGTTGCCACCAGACATGAAGCCCCCCTCGAAAGAACTAGCAGGCGCCGGAATCTGCGCCGACCGAACGGTAACATCGCGGCTGCGGCGGTGCCGAGCGGCGACGGTAGCGAGACGTTAACTCCCGCACTGCACAGTCGGCCCCCGTTTGACAAGCGGACAGACCTTGAGGCAGCCTGCAGTCAACGCTTCGGCGTCTCTGAGTCCTGTGGCTGACCGTGCTCGCCCCAGTCGACCTTCTTCATATCCCTCGTCTTGGCTGCGCAAGTCAGTGCAGCAACATTGCTATATGGAGGTCGAATGCCACCAATCGATCTTGTCGTCGTCGGAGCAGGACCACGTGGAGTGATTGCGACAGAGCGACTGTGCGCCAACGTAATCGACCTCGGTATCAAGACCGCGACCACTATTCACCTTGTCGATCCATACCCCGCCGGTGGCGGGCGCATCTGGAACACCGACCAACCACGATCCCTGCTGATGAATACGGTCGCCTCCGATATCACCGTGTTCACCGACTCCACGGTGCAATGCGACGGACCGATAGTCCCCGGCCCAAGCCACTACGAGTGGGCAATGCAGGTAGCGAGCGGAGACGCACCTGCGACAGCGCCAACAATCTCCGAAGCTCAGAAGACGCTGCCGTGGTCGTACCCCTCCCGCCCGATGCAAGGCGAGTACCTGCGTGCCGCCCTACAGCGGATCATCACTCGCGCACCACGCAATGTTCGGGTGGTCGAACATCGCACTGCGGCGACGTCTTTCGAAGAGCGCGGAGGCCAGTATCTGGTGGGCTTGCGTGATCGATCGATCCTCAGCGCTGATGCGGTAGTTCTTGCTGTCGGCCACTTCGACACCGCACCCTCTCCGAGGGCCAGCACTCTCCTCGGCGCAGCCCGCCGCCTCGGACTCACCTATGTGCCTCCTGGCAACGCCGGTGAAGTCGACCTGGGCCAGGTTCCCGAACACGACCCCGTGATTCTGAACGGGCTAGGGTTGAACTTCTTCGACTACGTGACCCTGCTGACCACCGGTCGAGGCGGCCGGTTCGTCCAGCACGACCGCGGCGAACTGCGCTACATCCCTTCCGGGCAAGAGCCGGTCATCATCGCAGCTTCTCGACGCGGAGTGCCCTACCTGGCCCGCGCAGAGCACCAGACAGCCGATGTCGCCCGCTACCAGCCTCGTTACATAACAGCCGAGGTTGTCAAATCATTTCGGCAACGAGCGCACAGTCGCGCGGTCGATTTCCGCACCGAGGTGTGGCCCCTGGTCGAAAAGGAGACCGCCTGGGTATACTACGCAACCCTGCTCGCTCAAGATCCAGCAGCCGTCTCGCAGCTGACCGCGTGCTTCGATCAGTTCCCTTGGGGGGCACCCGCTCTCGCCGAAACCCTCGACCGTCTCGTCCCCACGCACGCCGACCGCCTCGACTGGGCCACGATCGACCGCCCCGCCGACAACCTCCACTTTCGGTCCCGAGCGGCGTATACGCAATGGGTATCGGAGAAGCTCGACTCCGACTACCGAGCGTCAGAACAAGGTCCCACCACCAACGCGCTCAAGGCCGTCGGTGCAATCATGCGTGATCTCCGAGACGAAGTCCGCCAGATCATTTCCCATCAAGGCATCAGCGGCGAGTCCTACCGCGACCACATCGACAACTGGTTCAGTGGCCTGAACAACCTGATAGCCTCCGGCCCACCACGATCACGCATCGCCGAACTCTCCGCGCTCGCGCGGGCCGGCATCATCACCTTCGCGGGGCCGCACGCAAGGATCAGTGTCGACGAAACCGCCCACTGCTTCACCATTGGCTCACCTTCAGTGACCGAAGATGACGCCACCGCACACACACTCATCGATGCCTTTTTACCGAAGAACGACATCCGCTCAACCACAGACCCACTGCTGACCTCGATGGTCGCCTCCGGCCACTGCCGAGCCCACCTCATCCCCACCACAGCGGGACAACCGTACGAAACCGGCGGAATAGACGTCGACGACCAGAAGTTCAGAGTGCTCAAAGCCGACGGAACCCCTCACCAGGCAGTGCACTCCTATGGCCCGCCCATCGAATCGGTGCAGTGGGTCACCGCGATCGGCGCACGCCCCGGGGTGAACTCCCGCACCCTCCTCCAGGCCGACGCGATCGCACGCTCAATCCTCAACCACGTCACCGATCTCTCGCGAAACACTAGTCCGGCTGGGGTCCAGGTCCCTGTCGCCCCCTGAACATCGCACACTCGAAAGGCCCGAACACATGGCAATCTATGCCGTCACCTACACCTACGACCCTAAACTGGCCGACGCACGCGCCGCCGTCCGAGGAGAACACAACGACTGGCTGCTTACCCTCGTCAACCAGGACCGAGCGCTGTGCACAGGACCTTTCAGCGACGGCGGAGGCGGCCTACTGATTTTCGAAGCCGACTCCGAACACCTGCTCACAGCACTGCTCGAGGAGGATCCGTTCGCACGCGAAAACCTCATCGAATCAACCCAGGTCAGGGAGTGGCGGCCGATCCACGGACAGGTAGGCAATAGCTCACGCGACCTCGACCGCAAGCCGTTGCAGAGCCGCGTTGTCGAAGTCAACGCCACATCCAGACTTTGACCACTGACGCGACTGCCCACACGCTGGGAGCTCTTGTGCCCAAACCTGATTCGCTCGACGGTTCGACAGCACTGAAACGAGGCTCGGCGATGCGCCGGGCCGTCCTCGGTGACCGCCACGTCGACGCAGCCATCGCACGGACCGAGAACACAGAATCAGTCCACCTTCAGCAATTCGTCACAGAGCATGTTTGGTCCGCGATATGGACACGACCACAACTGGACCCGCGCAGCCGCAGTCTTCTCACCATCGGAATCCTGACTGCACTCCGCGCGCACGACGAACTGGCGGCGCACGTGCGCGGCGCACTCACGAACGGCCTCACCAGAGAGGAGATCACAGAGGCGGTCATCCATGCGGCTGGCTACTGCGGTGCACCTGCAG
This sequence comes from Nocardia thailandica NBRC 100428, assembly GCF_000308795.1. GTDB lineage: Bacteria > Actinomycetota > Actinomycetes > Mycobacteriales > Mycobacteriaceae > Nocardia > Nocardia thailandica. The sequence continues at coordinate 20,848 of NZ_BAGK01000300.1, forward strand.
CGCTGGCGGCGATGCGGATAGTTCAGCAGACCTTCGACACGCCCTTCTCGACGGTCGAGTATCGCTTGGCTACAACGAATTCCGAGTCGACGCAGCACTCAGTCGGTCCGCTCGAGCGGACCGACTAGAAGCCGAATTCAGGCACTTCAGACTACCCGGACACACCATGATCGCCGCCCACCTTGCAATCCTGGGTGGTGCCGTCCGCTGATGCGAGCGGCACCACTTCGCATCGATCGGACCTGTATCACAGAACTCCCATTAGCAACCGGAACGGCGCAGATATCGCTGCATCTTCCCCCGCCATCGTCTCCGTCTTTAAGACAACACCTGGGGTGTGAACATCGAACCAACCGGTACCGACCGAGGGCGGGTCAACCGTGCCCGAGGAACGCCGCGGGCGCTCCGCAGAACCGGGGAACCCGGGGTCGGTCGGGCGGGCGGGGTGCCCTCGGCCGGGGTCGCCATGCCAGGCGTGAGCTCCCATGACGACGCTAGCGACGAACTCGCCGCAGCGTTGCTCACCGCCCGGCGACCGCAGGTCTGGCTCGGCATATCGCGCTGCCACCCTCCAGTTCCCGGTGGAGGAACCTGTTGCTGGCCACTCGGATCGGCTGGCATCAGCGACTGACGCAGCAGCTTGCCCAAGCAGCTGATCCCTAGGACCTCCCCCGCCACTGACCCGGAACTCGACATTCACGAGTCGCTCGCGGCCAGGTCCTGGCCGACGGCGACAGCCTCGCCATCTTCCCGATCCCCGAGCACTTCGACGACCTCGGACTCTACGGAGACCGCCTGCGGACATGGCGCCTCCACCCCGAATCCGCCATGGACCCGTTGCTCGCCCGAAATCCTCGAGTCCTATGCCGCGTGGATCGCCTCGCAAGCCGACTACCTCTACCGGCTTGCTGCAGCAGCGGGCATCGACCATGCCACCATCTTGAGCAGATAGCCGGCGTCGTCGCTTCGCTCGGTCGCGGGTGTTGTTCAGGCTGAGGCTTTTTCGTAGGCGGCGACGGTTTCGGCGGCGATCCGTCCGCGGGTGGAGACTTTGTGGCCGTTGGCGGCGGCCCAGGCGCGGATGGCGGTGAGGTCGCGCCGCGAACCCTTGGTGTCGGGGGTTGTTTCCTTGCGGGTGCTCGGCTTGGCTTTGGTGGGGCGGCCGGTGCGGCGGGCGTAGGGGATCCACTGGTCGAGTTCTTGACGCAGTTTGGTGGCGTTGGTGGTGGAGAGGTCGATTTCGTAGGTGATGCCGTCGATGCCGAAGGTGACGGTTTCTTCGGCGGTGGAGGTGCCGTCGTAATCGTCGATGAGGGTGACAACAACCCTGCGCGCCATAACCTCGGTCCTCTTCGTCCGGTGAAAGTTCGGGAACTACTCGGGCGATAGTACTGGTGGATCCGGCGCGTCCACACCAGCGTATGAACGCATCCTCGCCCAGTTCGGGTCGCCGACTACCGGGTCTGTGGCCCGGTCAAGTCCGAACGCGTGCGGACAATCTTGCCGATCAGTCGACGGGCCTGCGCCCCGGGTTTGTCGATCTCCCGCTGGCCGTGATCGGCCGCTTCGCCGCCCGAGGCGAACAACGGCACCACCGACTCATAGCCTTCTGCCGCTTCGAACGTTTCGGGCTCGATCCGGCCGTGGAACAACGCCAACCGCAACGCGAGCAGTTCGCGCCCGCCGTGGCAGCCGACCCAACCCGCACACATCCGCGCTCGCGGGGACTCCCCATCGGCCTGATGGCACTGAAACAAGCCGTGCGGTTGCTCAGCCAACTCACGGTCGTAGGCGCGCAGCTTCTCGTACTCGGCGAAGTCCCACACCCCGCTGGGCACATCACGCCGATACGGACAACTCACACACGCCCGCGGCGCCGGCGGCCCCATATCCTCCACACTCACCCCACCATCCTCCCCCGCTGCCACGCTCGCCGGGCGGCACCCGACGAACCCGTATCGAGACCCACAAGAGATGTCGACAGTCAATCACCGGCCTTGCGGCTTCTTCCACCGACTGATAGAGGCACGGGCCAACGACTCTCGAACGGGTGCGGCCCTCGCGGACTGCTCAAGCCCTCTGTGGGATCCTGTGGTCATCGACGAGGGACCAGAACACCACTTCGCGACCTCGCACCACAGCCTCGTCCTCAGCGGCGACCGGTGCCGTCAGATCACCGGTCCCATACACAGCCATATGCAAGTCGCACGTGCCGAACCTAGCGACCAACGCGCGGGTTGCCCCCTCGATGTCACAGTCGACGATGCCGGTCGTCTCGAGCGCGCGAGCCACCGTCCGGCACGCCTCGTCAAAAGTACGCATCCCTCAATCATCGCCCGAGCTATCCCCATCAGACCGCCGAACCCACCTCACAGGCCCCCAGGCGCAGCCTCGTCGCTCTCAACCACGCCAGCGCGAACCACCGACCACCGAACTGCCGGACCGATCTTGCTCTGGTCCCACGAGAAGACGCCTTGCCCACCGAGACCCGCTCAACCCTGGGGAGCCTCGACATCAGGACCGCACAGAGCGAAGGGCGAGGGTGGAAGCACTACGACTGGGCCCTCATAATGGCCGCTGTAATCACCGCCGCACGAGCAGTGCCAACCGTCGTAGACGTAGCAGAAGCGAAAATGCCTGCCATGTGGCTGTCGCAAACTCCGGATCTCCACAGATGAACCCCCCATACGTAGACCGTAGCCAACAGACCCAACTTCCGGCTCGACCGACTGCTGGGTCGAACGGCAGCAACCAATCTGAATGATGCCGAATGAGGCGGTGCAGCAACGATCTCCGAGCGGATACGTCCGCACCGCCTGCCGCACCTTACCAAACGCGCCGTAGGAGCCGGCGGCGCCGGGCAAGATCACCAGGACGGACCTTCCAGAAACTGGAGTTGAGATGCTCCGAGCCATAAGGCCCGGCGCAGCCCGGATTGGCACTGGACCATCTCGCCCGGCGTAACGTTGAAATTCTCACCAGACCGTGAGACCCGGCGCCGCGGCGGGACAGGTTCGTGCATCCACGTGTTGAGACTCTCGCCGAGGCGTCAGGCCCGGCGCCGCCCGCGCCCGGCTACATGCGCAGCTTCGCCTCTGGGTTGAGATTCTCGCCGAGCCGTGAGGCATGGCGCCGCTTCTTACTGCCGATAAGTGACCCTTAACGGAGGTCAGACCGACCGACCATCGGCGGGACAGCAATGGCAGCCGCACGCACGCCGATGCTGACGTCCACCACCGCGCCGAAGTCTACGAAGGAGCCCACCACGGCTACACCCAAGCCGACACCTCCGCCTACGACCCCGAGGCCGCCGAACGGCACTACCGCGAACTGGTCGCTCTCTTCGACCGAAATCTGCGCCGATAGCTTGGCCGGTCATCGTGCCCGGATACTGTTCAGTGCCTCACCGAAGCGGCGATGGGCTTGTACCGGCAGTAGCG